>JAFSNY010000043.1 GCA_017447305.1 Bacilli bacterium
ACCTGATACACCTATATCTCAAGTGGATCAATTCTTCCCTTGGAATAAAGAAATATTTGATGAATTTGGCGACTATGAAGATTAATCAGTCGCCTTTTTAAAAGTCAACGTGGGTTTTATTGACGGATACTTTTATTTTGAAATAAACTTAGATGATATATTTAGATATGTTATTATTTCTAAGTGATGAAAAAGTTTGATGTGAAACATTTAGTGTTCGCAGTTATTGTTGGATTATTATCAATTTCCATCAACGTTTTCATCATCGTTCAATCTTCTCTTAATGGAGTAAGTTCAACAGAATCATCTTCTCATATTGTTAACTTTTTAAAGATGATTATTAATACCTTCGTTCATGACGCAATTAACGAATCGAATATAGACGCATTTTCAGGCGTTATAAGAAAACTTGTTGGTCACTTTGGCTTATTCCTTGTCAGCGCTCTGCTTTTCTCCTGGTGGGTCTATTTAATGAGGATATACATCAAATTCTTTCAACGTTATATCGGATTAATCATCTCTTTAGTGTTCGGTCTAACACTTGCCTCTTTAACAGAGTTAATACAAATATACACTCCTGGAAGAAGTGGAGAGTTTAGAGATATATTAATAGATTACTCCGGTTATCTAATCGGCACGGGAATCATCTTATTAATAATCTTTATTATCTATAAAGTTAAAGAAAAGAAAGAAACTAAAATGGATGTTTAAGATTCGTTCTTCATTGAACGTTTCTTTTTTATATACTTAATCAAAATGATAATTAATATTACTGAGATAGTTAATATTGTGCCAATCAAATATCCAATCATATCAATTCCAACATCCATCCACGCGCCAGTCCTAGATGGCTGGAGTTTTTGAATGAATTCAGATACTCCTGCGGTGATAAAACCGCCAGTGAGGGACGCTAGTGATGCTAACCAAAGTTTCTTATCGTCTTCAAAGAATGTATAGAAGAAGATCATTCCAAATACCGCGGTCACTCCAAAAAGAAGAAAGTGTCCATAGAACTTTCTCATAAAGGACGCAAAATCATCATAGTTATCATCATTAATTACTTCTTTAGCTTTAACAGTGATATCAAATTCATATGTCAAAGATTCATTTGCGAGAGAAGTAACTTTAATATGTGCATTACCAACTTTAAGAGAATCAAGTCTCACCGAAGTAGTGTTGTTATTACTAATTGATATAACACTTTCATCAGACGATGTTATCGATATCGCTGTGTTCGCGGTGTTCTTAGGAGAGAATGCTGCACTGATAATCTTTTGTTGATTAATGATTAATTCAATATCCCCATTAACATTAACTTTCATCTCACTAGGAAGCGCCTCAATAACATTTAAAGAAATGCCTTTAGTTAATGTGTTATCCATATTAGATATTGCTTTAATATGTACATCACCCTTTTTACGATAACCACTTACTCTTATACAAGGTTTATTATCTTCATCATGATACATAGGATATCCATCTTCATCATATCTATATGGTGATAACTTAGCCTTCATATCATCATCTATTTCCCAAGAAACACTTTGGTCAATTAATGTATCTATAGAGAAGTTTGGATAAAGAAGGACACTATAATCGTTAGGGTTATCTTCCGCGGTAAAGACATAATCATAGTCAAGTAAGCATGGATTATCATTAGCATCTTCACTCACTAAAACATCTAAACTATTACCAGCAGGAATATCTATAACCTCATAATCAACATGAATGTTATATGTGTATTTCCCAAATGTAATAATAGTGTCTCCCGCTTTTAATGCATGGATAACTCCATATTTATCGATGGTCGCTACTTCATTATTTGATGATGAACGATTAATCTTTGAAACATCATAATAACGTTTAAGATAATAATCCCCTCGATCATTTCCTGTTAACTTAGTCTCAATTATCGATGTTTCATTAATCTTTAGGTTTAGTTTATTAACTCTACATTCATACTCTTTAGGTTCTTCTAAATCGACGATATGGAATTTATATTCATAATTTAATGAGGTATCAGAGAATTTAACATTGAAACTATATAAGTCATTAGATAAGTTATTCGCAACTATTCTTAAATAAACAAAGAAACTTGTATCTTTCGCTGATGTTGAATAAACGATATTGTAATCATCTTTATTTCCAGTTAAATAATCAATCGTATATTCTCTATCGTAAGCATCACCCTTTTTCTTGGTTGGATATTTCACTTCTATAGATAAAAGAGTAGTGGTTCCAATAGCAATCTTTGATACACCTTCTTCATCTTGTCCTAAAACAGAAGAATCAGTAATACTTCCTAGTTCATTAGGTTTTATTACTTTCGCTACTTGAGGACCTTTAATGGTATTAATAATCCAGGCTGAAATAGTGGAGAAGAAATCCGATTGAACAGTGCTATTACCCGAAGGAATACACGCTTCAATAATAATAATAAAAAGAGATAGGAGTATATAAAGTCCCATCGAAATATACACTATTGGTTTACGTCTCTTTAATCCCTTCATGATGAATTAATTTTATATCATCATGGATAATAAAAAAATGACGACTTATTAACAAGTCATCATCTTTTATAAATATTAATTAGTGATTATTTCCTTTTTTCAATAAAAGCGGAAACAACTGGGAGAGCTGCAAATACACCAGCGGCTAAAACGAGGATACCACCGATAATCCAACCAGCACCTAAGCCTAATTTACTTGCATTCAAGTCATTTGCACCAGCAAAGGCAGGAGCGGTGAAGAACATAAGCATCGCAGCAACGAGGAATAAGCCGATAACGACTAAATCTAAGATAGCAGCGAGTTTTTCTCCGAGTTTCTTTTTCATAAGTGAAAGAACGAAACTGCAAAGGACGATTAACATCGCAACAAGGATGAAGATCCAAGCGAGTAATGCGGTCCAAGCAAGGGTTCCTTCCCAATCACCAGTAATTGAATAGCCAGAGATTGTAACATGAGCTGATCCTTTTCCAAAGATTGCCGCAGTTCCGGAATACCAGCTGTTAGCATCTTCAAAATAAGCAACACTTGGTGTGACCATCATGAGGATAAAACCGATGAGACCTAAGCCTAAAGAAATTAAGGCAGCAAACTTTAATAATTTTTTCATTTAATCAATTCTCCTTTCTTAACCATTATATCATGAAAAAATTGGATAAATAATTTTTTATGAAAGAGTGTTTCTTAAAGAAACAATTAATTATATTTTGTTCCTATATAAGGAAAATAATGAGTAACGCTAAAGAGATTGTGGGAATAGAAATAATACTTCCATATCCAATGAATTGCTTGAAGTTATATTTCACTTCATTCTCTCTTAATATCTTCATAAACATAATGCCCGCTAAAGAACCAATAGGAGTGAGTAACGCGCAAACATTAGATGAAGCAACAACAGCATACACTGTCTTTAAATCAGCGGCAGTAAATGTTTCTGGAAGCATCTCCGCTAAAGTAGTGGTGAACATCATTGTCATTGGAATATTGTTCAATAAGTTTCCTAATGCAAAGGAAATATATCCAGTAACAAACATATGTTGATCTTTTAAGAAACTAGCAAACTGAGGAATGAATCCTGCATTATTCAAAGTAACAATGAATATCGACATCGATAATAGGAATGGTATTAAAGAATATGGAAGTGATTTTAAAGAATTACCAAGTATCCTAAATCCCTCTTTCTTAATGATGATATAAATAAGAGATGCAATATAAGTCGCGACACTACAAATAAGTGGGACATACCAAAGCTCAATACCAATATAGTTGGATATCGCCATTAAAATAACCATGACAGATAATCCACTTAATCCAATAATTAATAAAACTTTATTAGGCTTAACAATCTCAACATCCTCAATGTTAATCTTTTCACTTAGCTTCTTTCTAAATAAAAGATAGACAAGGAAGGTAGATAATATTCCGCATAAAGTAGTGGGAAGCGCCATCTTAATCGCATATTGGATAAAAGTGATACTAAATGTCGTACACATATAAATGTTCGTAGGGTTATCAATAAAGAAGAACATGCTCCAAACATTCGCACAAACAAATTCTGAAAGAATATAAGGAGTAGGATCAATCTTCGCATTCTTTGCAAAATAACAAATGAATGGAGTGAATGTTAATATCAAAATATCATTAGAAGTAAAGATGGTTAACACTGCGATAATAAGAGAGAAACTAAAAAATAGTTTCTTTTGACTACTCTTAGACTTCTTTAATATCACTGCTGCGATATAAGAGAAGAATCCAATCTTATCAAGTAAAACAGAAATGGATGTACAAGATAAGAAAATGACTAATATCTTTAATGGATTAATATTTGCATTGTTAAAAAAGATGTCCTTAATTGGATTTTCTCCCGCAAACTTAAAGATAAGACACACTATTGCTCCAACAAGACAAAAGATCCAATATAAAGCAAAGGACACTTTCTTAATCTTGATTTTCCAATCAAAGACAATAGCAAGGACCATCAAAACAATGGAAACAATAACAACAATTAGTGGAGCGATATCCATAACAAAAAAATATTAGCATATTGTCACATATTTTTCATCTTTTGAGATGATGAAATATGCGAAACGCATGAAATTTATTTCATAGTTACCCCAACCCATGACATTGTTGATTTTGCCAATGTTGTTAGCTAAATCCTCACAAAATCACGCACTTTAAAACCTTACAAAAGCTTATTTCAGGCGTTAAGTCATTGA
>JAFSNY010000044.1 GCA_017447305.1 Bacilli bacterium
AATCACTCGATGAACTCGAAGGTGATGATGTTTCTTTAGATGAAGACCCTGATGAAAACTTCCTCCTCGATGATGACGAAGATATTTCCGTCGATGAAGATGAGGAAGAAGGAGAAGATTATAGTTACACCATCGGAGATGATGTTAAGGTCACCGATAGCGTAAAGATGTACCTCAAAGAAATCGGTTCCTATCCTTTACTTAAGCCAGAAGATGAACCAATCTTAGCAAAACGTATTCTTGAAGGAGATATGGAAGCAAAGCAAACTTTGATTAACGCTAACCTCAGACTTGTCGTTAACTTAGCGAAACACTATGTCGGAAGAGGAATGCAGTTCCTCGACCTCATTCAAGAAGGTAACTTAGGATTAATCAAAGCCGTTGATAAATTCGATTACACCAAAGGATATAAATTCTCAACCTATGCGACATGGTGGATTCGTCAAGCCATCGCGAGAGCAATCGCTGACCAAGCTCGTACTATTCGTATTCCTGTCCACATGGTGGAAACAATCAACAAGATGACAAAGATTCAAAGACAACTCATCCAAGATTTGGGAAGAGAGCCAACTCCTGAAGAAATCTCGGAAGCGATGGGCGGTGAACTTACACCTAAGAGAGTCAGAGAAATTCAAAGAATCGCTCTCGAACCAGTTTCCTTTGAACTCCCAATTGGTGAAGAAGATGATTCTCACCTCGTTGACTTTATCGAAGATAAAGAAACCGAATCACCAGTTGATTACACGACAAAACAGCTATTAAAAGAAGAGCTATACGCTATCCTTAAAGACTTAAGCGATAGGGAGGAAAGAGTCATCAGGCTGAGATATGGTCTCGATGACAACCGCCCAAGAACTCTTGAGGAAGTTGGAAAAGAATTCAATGTTACTCGTGAAAGAATTCGTCAAATTGAAGCCAAAGCGATTAAAAAACTTCGTCACCCAACCAGAAGCAAACGACTTGGCGATTATAAACTCTAGTGCAATATGATTCATCTCTCAAAACGACTTAATACAATCTATAATCTCACTCCAAATGATATCGCTATCGATGTCGGAGCGGATCATGGCCAGCTCATTATTTCTCTAATAGAGAATAATGTTATTGAACGCGGTTACGCTGTTGAGAATAAGAAAGGCCCTTATGAGAGAATGGTAAAAGCGATAAACGCTTCCAAAGTTAAAGATAAGATTACCCCAATTTTCGCTAGTGGCATTAGTAAGATGCCTAAAGAAGTTAAAACTGTGATTATTGCGGGGATGGGAGGACCACTTATCATTAAGATCCTCAAGGATGATATTGATAAATTAAATCATGTCGACCATCTTCTTATCGATAGCCATGGAGCGTTTTCCTTTGTGCGAAAAGAAATAACGGACCTCGGATTTTATATCGACAAAGAAGAAATCCTCAAAGAGGATGACATCATCTATGAAATCATGAGATTTAAAAAAGGGCATTGTGATTATTCAGATGATGATTATTTCTTTGGACCGCTTCTAAGAAAAGAAAAAACAAGTCTATTCATTCAAAAGTGGGCAAAGAGAAAAGAAGAAATTATATCTCTCCTTAGGAAGGAGAATCTTCCTGAAATGAGAAGAAACGAATTAAGTGAAGAATTAGAAAGGATCGAGAAAGAACTATGAAGACAAAGGTGTTACTAGCGAAGCTTGCGAAAAGATTTCCAAAGAAATACGCGAAGATGAATCATGATTTTGTCGGTCTTATGGCAGGTAAACTCCCAGAAGAAGTTCATAAAATCCTTTTATGTTTGGACTTTGATGAGGAAGTTTTTCCTCTTGCCTTAGAATATAAACCTGACTTAATTCTCACTCATCACCCTTTCATATTTGGCCCCAAAAGCAAAGTATTAAAAAGCGACACCGTCAAAGCCGCATTATATGAGAAGGTTTTGGACAATAATCTTGTTATCTATAGCATGCATACGAACTTCGATACTGGAAAAGGTGGAATGAACGACGCTTTAAGCGAAGCGTTAGGTTTAAAAGATGTGTACGCTCCAGAAGATGAGATCATGATGAGAATTGGCTATCTTGAAAAAGAGATGGAAGTAGAAGAGTTTGCTAGATACGCAAAAAAGAGATTAAATGTCGATTATGGACTACTAATTGCTAAAGGCAATAAGATGATTAAAAAAGTAGGAATCATCGGTGGAGGTGGTTCGAGAGATTTCATCGTCGCGAGGAATGAAGGTGCGGATATCTATATCTCAGGAGATGTCCCTCACCATGTTAGAAGAGGTGTTGTCACTCTCGGATACAATTATCTAGATTTACCGCACGAAATAGAAAAAATCTTCATGCCACAGATGAAGAAATTACTTTTAGAAATGGATGATACATTAGATATTTATATCGTCGATCATGAAGAATTACCAAAGGTAATCTAAACGTTATTCTTGATGAAATCATAAATCATATCGACAGTATTTGGAGGAGTGCTTGCTCCAGAAGCGATAACGATATGATTTTTATTTTGAAGTTCTTGAGAATCAATATCATTCTTACTAGAAATTAGTTTTACTAATGTGTTTGTGTAAGTAGTAGAAGCGATATCGAAAAGCTTCATCGTATTATTGGATGTAAGGCTGCCAACGATATAAATTAAATCGACGTCTTTATCCAAAGAGCGAAGGTTACTTTGTCTTAATCTTGTGGTGTTACAGACTTCATTTTGCACAACTGCAGAAGGATTTACATCTAATATTTTCTGATGAATCTTCTTAACTTCTTCATAATTCAAAGTCGTTTGATTTGCGACAAAAATCTTTGAATTAGTAGTTTTTAAGTTATTATTAAGTACACTCTCATCGTAGAGAATAACATCCTTAGAGATGCTTAACATCGCTTTTGTTTCTGGGTGATTGTTCTTTCCGATGAAAATAACCTTATAACCTTGCTTAATCTTATCTTTAATGAGCCTTATGTTTGCTTTGACCATCGGACAAGTCGCATCATAGATGATTAAATCTTTCTTTTGAGCGATTTCATCTAGTTATTCTTCG
>JAFSNY010000045.1 GCA_017447305.1 Bacilli bacterium
ATCCTTATTTATTTTACCAAGGAAGAAAAAGCGACCCCTAGGGGTCAACATTAATGCATCCCTTGGATACATATATTGTTAATGAGATGTTAAGAAAATTATATGATATCTCGCCTAGAATTAAAATAATGGACCATCAAACGATCCATTATTTCTTATATTTTGTTTTACGTGGAAGTTTTTCCATATGGTGACATTTTGGATAATTAGTGCATCCAAGGAAATAACCATGGGAACCTCTCTTCTTGATGAGATTACCATCTTCGCAGTCAGGGCATTTTTTATAGATGGTTACTTCATCCGCGGTTGGAGCTTCATTTTCGACATAATCACAATTTGGATAATCGGAACAAGCGATGAAGGAACGGCCATTTTTCATCTTACGATAAACTAGTTCATGGACGTTACATTTTGGGCAAGTACGACCGACTTTTTCAATTTCCTTTTCTTCTTTTTTAACATATTTACATTTTGGATAATTGCTGCAGCCGATGAATTGTCCGTGTTTACCTTCTTTATAGACGAGGTTCGCTCCACATTCTGGACATTTTTCTCCAGTGGTAATGCCACCTTCTTTTTTAATCTTCTCGTTAGCGTCATTCACATCATCGATAAATGGTTGGTAGAATCTTTCGAGAACTTGATTTCTAGTTTCAATACCTTTAGAAACATTATCGAGTTGGGTTTCCATCTTTGCAGTGTATTTAACATTAACGACATCAGCGAAGTAGTTTTCTAAAACATATACAGTCTTCTTACCTTGATCGGTAATAGAGATATTTCCTTGAGAATTCGTTGTGTATCCGCGTTGTTTTAATGTTTTGATGGTTGAGGCATAGGTTGATGGACGTCCAATTCCAACTTCTTCCATTAACTTAACGACCTTCGCTTCAGAGTAATGCGCGGGTGGTTGGGTGAACTTTTGTTCCACTTCTTTTTGAATTAATGGAAGCACTTCTCCTTCAACGAGTTCTGGGAAAGAGATGACTTTTTCTTTTTTATCATCTAAGATTTCATAACCTTTAAATAGTGTACGGGTAATTTCAAAAGAAAGAGTGACTCCATTACTCTCTAAAGTGATTTCCATAACTTCTTCGGTTTTGGATTTCATTAAGCTCGCTAAAGCGCGGTTATAAATTAATTTGTACAATTTATATTCATCACCATCTTTTAAGAATTTCTTAATATATTCAGGAGTGTGGTGATTACTGGTTGGACGGATGGCTTCATGAGCATCTTGCATGTTAGAAATACTCTTAAGTTTCTTTGGATGACCTAGATATTCCTTGCCAAAGGTTTCAAGGATGAAGTTGGTTGCTCTTTGAGTGTATGTTGGGGATAAGCGGGTAGAATCTGTTCTAATATATGTGATTAAACCCATGTGCTCATCACCAACGGTGATACCTTCATAAAGTTTTTGAGCGATAGACTGTGTCTTTTCTGTCCCAAATCTAAGTTTAGCGAAGGCTTCTTGTTGTAGAGTGGATGTCGTAAATGGTTCTTTACTTTCTTTAGTAACAACTTTTCTTGAGATTTCTTTAATAACAAGGTTATCTCCAAGCATTTTAAGTAAGGCGTCCGCGTCTTCTTTATTATTTAATTTAGCTTTTTGACCATTGATGGTTTGAAGTGTTAGTTCGTATTCGGTTTTATCAATTATTGTTTTTGCGTTTAAAACCCAATATTCTTCACTGACGAATTTATCGATTTCTTCTTCATGATCGCAAATCATCTTTAAAGTCGCAGATTGCACGCGACCTGCGGATTTAGATTTAATCTTACGAGAAACAAGACCAGAAAGGGTGAAGCCAATAATGCGGTCAATGATTCTTCTTGCTTCTTGTGAGGAGACAAGATTTAAGTCGATAGTTCTTGGAGTTTCAAGCGCTTCAGTGATGGAAGCACGAGTAATCTCGTGAAACTCTAATCTTTTAGTTTTTTCAATATCGAGTTTAAGCACTCTTGCGAGATGCCATGCGATTGCTTCACCTTCTCTATCAGGGTCGGTGGCAAGGATGACTTCATCGGCGTGAGCAGCTTTTCTAATTAACTCATTAACCACGCTTCTCTTCTTTGGAGAAATAACATAGTTAGGGGTAAAATCGTTATCAATATCCACGCCCAAACCACCTCTGCCGGTTGTGGCTAGGTCACATATGTGACCTATAGAAGCTTCAACCATGTAGTCTTGGCCTAGGTATCTTTTGATTGTTGCACACTTCGCTGGAGACTCGACGATAACTAGTTTCATAAAAACCTCACACAAAAATATAATGACGTAATATATCAATGTCAATAGGGTGAATTCCTTATATCCTTAATTAAATAAATACAATTTTTATTTAAACAATTTTCGGATTTTTTTCTTTCTAATAATTCCCCAAAAGTTCAATGATTTCTTCCTTGGTTTCAATTAATTCTGCCCCTTCATAGATTAGATGATTATTTATTGTTCCATCGTTATATGGATGAGGGATACAGTAAACGGTTATTCCGTTCATTAACGCTAAATCGATGGTGATAAGAGTGCCAGATCTTTCTCTTACTTCTGGAACAATCACTGCTTTTGATATGCCAACGATAATACGATTGCGAGATGGGAGTTTTGCTGGAACAATTTCAAAAGGAAATGGGTATTCAGAGATGATTAAATGATGTTTGGACATAATCTTATAAATATCTCGGCTGGAATAAGGGTAACACTCACTTATACAGCAAGGCAAAACTCCGATGGTCTTTCCACCACTTTCAATTACTTGTCGATGCGCATAGCTATCAATCCCAATGGCCATTCCAGAAACTAAGATGTTTTTAACTGATAAAGCATCCGCGACCATCCTTGTGGCGTCTAGTCCATATTCACTCGCTTCTCTTGAACCGACAAGTGCGACATTCTTGTTCGTATCGCTTATTAGTGATATGTCGCCTCTATAATACAAAACAAAAGGCGGATGATAGATCTTGGATAATCGTTCTGGGTAGATGCCTTCATCAAATATGGTTATACATTTCTTTCTTAATTCTTCGGGGAAAGATTCGTATATTGACCAATCAACTTCTTCTCTACTTCTGAGAGCTTTATAGATGTTGTTCCAGTCTCCGTTATACTTTAGGGAAAAATAAATCAAGATATCTCTTCTATCTCTCATAAAAAAATCCTCCTACTTATATATAGGGAGGAAATCGCATTTTTCGTTAAAAAATTTTAAAAAAGTGAAATTTTCTTAATTAAAGACTCTTTTACAGGCTTATATGAGAAGCGATGAAGACCTTTCTTTGGCCCATATTTATCAAGCGCTTCTAAATGATCCTTAGTCCCATACCCTTTATTATCCTTAATATTATATTCAGGGTATTGCTTGTCGAGTTCATAACATATATGGTCTCTTGTGACTTTAGCGATGATGCTCGCTGCTGCGATGCATAATGCTTTAGCGTCACCTTTAATAATTGCGTCTTGTGGTTTTTTAATATGTTTTAATGTCACCGCATCAGTTAAAACAAAATCATATGGGTGATGCATATCTTCTAACGCTATTTCCATCGCCAATCTTGAAGCTTCTAAGATATTTATTTCATCAATCTTTTCTGGAGAGATGATGCCCACTCCAACAGCGATCGCGTTTTCTTTAATAACTTGATATGCTTCTTCTCTCTTTTTTTCCGTTAATTTTTTAGAATCGTTAATTAATTCTGAAGTAAAGTTCTTTGGTAAAATTACCGCGGCGGCAACGACAGGTCCAAGAAGACATCCTCTTCCTGCTTCGTCGCATCCAGCGATATAACATATATTCTCTTTGTAATATTTCTTTTCTAAATCTAACGCCATAACAGCCATTCAAGGGTAATTTTCCCTAATTTGCCATTTTTAAATTCATGAAGAAGGAGAGATTCCGCTTTTTCAATATCTTCTTCCCCGGCTTTAATTAATCCACGTCTTTTCGCGATATGTTTCATCGTTTCTAGATAATCACCAATATCATTTATATCAAATCTAGACAAAGCATTAGGATATTTCTCTTTTAAGAATTTAAGGAGATACATGCATAAATCAGAGTTTGGAAGAATCTCTTCTTTAATTGATCCAAGAAGAGCAAGTTTTGTCGCTTTATCTTTATTCTCGTAACTCATTGGTAAAACCCCGGGAGTGTCCAATAATTCAAAATCATTACTGACCTTGATCCATTGTTCCCCTCTTGTGAAACCAGGTTTATTTTGGACACCTGCAGCTTTTCTAGAAGCAAGGCGATTAATTAATGAAGATTTACCAACATTAGGAATCCCGAGGATCATCGCTCTAATTGGTTGTGGCTTCATGCCTTTTTTGCGGTCTTTCTCGCGTTTTTCTTCCCCGAGAATATTAACAGCCTTAGCGATTTCTTTTTCCGCGCTTTCCTTGGTTAAATCAAGCGCAAGCACTTTATCATATCTTTGGGATAATTTTTCTGACCATAATTTGGTTTGATGGTCATCCGCTAAATCGATTTTACTTAAGATAACTAGTTTCTTTTTATTTTGTGTTGCATCCTCTAGATTTTCATTTATAGAAGATAATGGCGCGCGCGCGTCTAAAAGCTCGATGATGACATCGACAGCTTTAATTTTCCCTTCTATTTCTCTAAGGGCTTTGGACATATGTCCAGGAAACCAATGTATTTGTTTAGGCATAATTATAAAAAGTAGATTGGGGTTTTATAGTATTTATAGTCGTATAATTTTGACACTGTTTTACCACTAATAATTTGTTTTTCTAATGTACATGTCCCCTCAATTGCGGATAAAACACCAGCGATGTACATCTTTTTGATTACTCCAACATCTTGAGAATCACGGCTATTCGCACAGTTATCTCCAAGCACCCAATATTCATTTTCGTTTAAGGTGTGCTCTGGATGATCTTTCTTGGTAATTGAGGAGATATTACGAGAAAATGGTAAATTTGGAGAAACCCATTCACCATCAATCTTATAAGAAATGACACTGTTGACGATTTTAAATGTTTCGCCTGGTAAAGCGATAACGCGTTTGATCTTATAATCGGCGTCTTGCTTTAAGACTTCTTTACCACTCGCGTCAATGGTATAGCAATCATTGTAGTAAGTGATAACAATATCAAAGTGTTTTAAAGAATTAATGGCTTGTTTAGAACTATTTGCATACCCGAATTGAATGTTCTTTTCAATAACTGCATTAGTTTTACCATCGACACTTGTTGATGAATCAGCGTTTAATGTTGGTCTCATTGATTCTCCATCAATATAAATAGAGATAAAGTTTCTCTTTTTGAAAACGGAGAACAGACTAAATGAAAGAGTAACGACCAAAGCAAAATATAAGGTCGGGAAAAACAAAGGTTTGACCTTATTGATAAAACGACTCATTTTGCTTTTTGTGGTTTCTTTCATAATTTAATATTCATTCATCGATCTGTAATAGATGAATGTTTTCTTTATCATAACAAAAAAGTGGGACATTGCCCACTTCTTTAGAATTTTCGTATTAGAGAACTTCTTTAATACGAGCGGATTTTCCAGAACGTTTACGGATGTAGAAGATTTTATTTCTTCTAACTTTACCTCTTCTCACAACGGTAATGGTTGCGATAGAAGGGGAATTTAATGGGAAAGTTCTTTCAACACCGATGCCAGATGAAATTTTACGAACTGTAAATGTTTCACTAACTCCTGAACCACGTCTTTGAATGACGACGCCTTCAAAGTTTTGAATTCTGGATTTATTTCCTTCGATAATTCTAACGGAAACTCTAACAGTGTCACCAGAATTGAATTCAGGGAGGTCATGGCGGATTTGTGAAGCGGTAATTTCATTAACTAAATTACTATTCATGCTTATTTCCTCCTAACAAATGTGTTCTCTTGGTGTTCATTCTCATATTGACAGCGGAGCACCCGTAGCACTGCACGTGCTTTGATATATTATCAATAAGTAAAAAATCTTGCAATATTATTTTTAAAATCTTTAAAAAGCGTCCCATAACGGAACGCCTTCTTAAGTGATTTGTTTGATTAATTATTTTTGAGCAAGTTGATGATAGCGCCTAAATTAATGGTGTTCTTTTCATATTCCGCAAGTTCTTCATCGCTTGGAATATGAGAAGCAACATTACGGTTGTAGCGGATTCTTGCTTCGACATCCGCACTAGCGTTATTAATGTAGATTGAAGTTGCTTGATCTTCAGTTTCTGGATCAATTTCTCTTTCATTTTCAAAAGAGAATCCTTCAACATCAAGACGAGCGTAGTCTAATTTCTTATCAGCGCCAGCTTCCATAACCATGGTGATTTTATCAAATGAGATTTCATCTAGGACAAAATAGTCATCAATATCAAACTCAAATGGGAGTTCTTCTTCCACGGTTTCCATTAATTTATCAAGGAATTCCATATCTTTTTCCCAGTTATCTTTTGTAACAGATAATTCAATTCCAAGGAAATGATCTTCGTCACTAGTAACTTTAATGCTGACTAAATCGCTAACGAGATATCCGTTATTGTTAGCAAAACTCTTAAGAGAAAGAAGAACATCAACGAAGCTAATACTTGAGAAAATGGAACTTTCATCTTCAAGTGATGTCAATTCTGATGTCATCATTTCTTCTTTGAAGTCATTAATGATAACTGGAATATATTCAGAAATGCCAGTAAGACAAAGTTTTCCACTATCAGGAATCATCATTTTAATCATTGTTGGAAGATATGACATGCTGTCATCGACAAGTGTTGAAACAACACCAGTAGCGGTATCAACAAGGTCTTTAGAAAGATGGAGATATTCTTTGTCATTCTTGTGATAAAGTTCCATTGTATTATCAACCAAGGAATACACTCCCATTTTTTCTTTTCCGTTTTCATCAAGTCGAGAGCAATTAACTGTGCCTTTGGTATCCTTTAACTCCATATAACCTAACAGGTTACTAGTGTCTTCTTCTTCGTTTTTAAGGATGGTTTCACCAAGAGACACGTTAAATCCGACATCTTTAATGCCAACATTAATTGTATCTTCAACAATGATTGGTTCGGCTTCTGAAGTTAATTCACTAACAGGTTCCATTTCAGAAACGTATTCACTAACTAACTCTTCTGAAAGATCTTCAGACTCTTCTTCTGGATGAATTACTTTTTGAGTTTTTGCTCTTAAATCGAGAGAAAGATCCTTAGCGGAAATATCAAAGCCAGCGCTTGTTTCAAATCCTTTTAAGGTTTCAGCGATGACTTCCGCTATTTTATCTGATAAATCATTAACATTTGGTTCAGTAATTTGGAACTGTTCAACATCATCATAGTTCATCGGTTCAATTGCTTCTTCTTCCTCTGAAGTAATAACTGACTCTTCGACTGGCGTCGATTCTTCTTCGCTATCTAGTAAAGATTCCTCACTAGCTGGAGTAATAGATGATTCTTCAACTGGTGTTGATTCTTCGCTTACAGGAGTGACGGATGATTCATCACTATTTGTTTTTGGATTTTTGCCTCCACAGGCACTGAGCAAGAATAATGCTACGATGGAGCTAATAAGTAAATTTCTTTTCTTCATAGTTTTGTCTCCTAATTAAAAAGCCCATGTTCCGTTTTTAAATATTTGTATTCTTTCACCTTTCGCGGTGATACCAACGATATCTAAATCTCTTGTGCCAATCATAAAGTCAACATGGATAATAGAATCGTTAATGCCAAGTTCTTTTGCTTCTTCCACGCTTAAATCTCTTTCATGAGCTTCGGCAAGAGTCATGATGAATCCAGCGCCTAAAGCAACGTGGCAACAAGCGTTTTCATCATACAGGGTATTGTAAAATAACATATTTGTTTGGTTGATTGGAGATTCAAATGGGACTAAAGCGACTTCTCCAAGCATGCATGAACATTCATCCATCTTGACCATTGTTTCGAGAAGTTTTTGGTTCTTTTTCGCATGTACCTCGCTTACTTTTCCATTTTTAAATACAACGTAGAAGTCATCGATGATTTCTCCATTATAGGAAAGAGGCTTGGACGCAACGAGTTTTCCTTCACATTTTCCTGCAAATGGAGAAGTAAACACTTCTTCTGTTGGCATATTTGGGTTATAAACTCTGCCATCTTTTAATGCTTCGCTTCCACATCCCCATAATGAATGAGGGATTAATTCAACTTCAAAATCAGTTCCATTAGAGGCGTGATAAATAAGTTTTCTGAGGTCTAAATCGATGAGTTGTTTTTGCTTTTCGTGGAGGAATGCATTATGTTTTTCCCAATTTTCCACTGGATCGTTCTCATCAACTCTCACTGTGTAGAGGATTGCGTCCCATAAGGCATTAATCGCTTCTTCTCCTTTTAAATCAGGGAATACTTTTTCCGCCCACTCTTTTCCTGGAACACCGATAATACACCATTTATATTTATCTTCCATCTTGTCTCTAAATGGTTTGATAACGCGGTATGCTTTTTGTGATGCTTTGGCCATTTTTAATTGGTTAACACCTTTTAATGCATCTGGGTCATCAGATTCAATATATAAACGAGTTGGTAAATGTTTTACCGCATATTTTAATCTTTCTTTTTCAAATGATTTAACTTTCCCCAAAGTGGCAACTGTTTGATACTTGTACGCCATTTTGGCAATAGGAGGATAATTCCATCTAACTGTAACGCTTTTTGCTTTGAGTTTATAGCATTCTTCAACAACCATCCCAACAAATTCTGGTTGATCAAGTCCTGCTTCAATCCAAACTTCTTCGCCTGGTTCTACTCTTAATCCGGTATGGGCGACAAGACGAGCGTATTTTCTAATTCTCTCTTTTCTGACTTCATCTGTTAGTCTTTCCATATAATATTCCTTCCTTTTTCGTAATTGTATTATACAAAAAATCTATTTTACATTAAAATGTATTTATCAAAAGAAGGAACAACTTATGAAAAACATTATCATTAGATTTAGATGGGTTGGTATTTTACTTGGTATACTTCTTATCGCTGCTGGAATCGTTATTGTTGCCATGTCAATTTACGATTTAATCAACGAAAAAAATATAGCCACAAATGTCCTCGCCATCACCGCTGCATCAATTTGTTTCATCATTGGAGCAGCATTTATTGTCGCAGGATTATTAATTCCTCTTTCAAATTTCTTTGATTCATCATTTGCTTTTGGTGCAATTTCCATTGCTGCAGGTGTTGTATTATTAGTCTTTCTTGGAAAAGATATTATTCCAGAAATTATCATTTATTTAGTCGCTGTTGCGCTTATAACTTTCGGCGCTATCTACCTTGTGAGAGGAATCTTGATGATTGTAAATAAATTGCCAGTTATCAAAATAGTGCTTGCCTTCGTTATTGCAACCATCGGTATCGCAGCAGGAATTGTTTCCATTGTTATGCGCGAACAAATCCTCTATGTCGTCTACATAATTATTGGCTTATTAGTCATCACTGCTGGAACGATTGAATTGGTCACTTTACTCAAAAATAAGCGGGAACGCATAGAATAAAGTCAAAAAAACAGGCTCGTCACGAACCTGTTTTTTTATGTCTTTTTTTGGTTGCTTATTAGTTAGCAACGTTAATCATAATAGCAATAATGAAGAAGATTCCTGCCATTATGAGAGTGAGGATGGAGACGACTTTTTCGGCTCCTCTTTCTTTTGTTTTAACGAAGACGTTTAATCCTCCACCAGTAATCGCACCAGAAGCACCTTCTGATTTACCACCCTGGAGTAAGCATAAAACGATAATAATTAAGCCAACAACAAGAAATACCCAATCGTACCAGTTTGACATAATCTTTCTCCTTTCGCTTTGCTAAAATATGATAGATAAAACAATACTTTATGTCAATTAAAAATTGAAAATATCAATAATCTAGGCTTAGAGGCTCGCTTTCATCTCTAAAATAATGTCTCTAAGTTCGGCAGCTCTTTCAAAATCAAACTCTTTCGCTGCTTGTTTCATTTGTTTTTCTAATTCTTTAATTCTCGCTTCAATTTCTCTTCTTGATCCATGTTTTGTGAGATCAATCATTTCTTCGATTTCGTTATCAGTGTTTCTAATAGGAGCGCGAATCTCTTTAATAATTGTCATCGGAATAATGCCGTTTTCTTCGTTATAGGCGATTTGTTTAGCACGACGACGATTAGTTTCATCAATAGCATTCCTCATCGAATCTGTAATTGTATCAGCATACATAATAACAAGTCCGTTAGCGTTTCTCGCTGCACGACCAGTGATTTGAATTAATGATCTCGCACTTCTTAAAAACCCTTCTTTATCTGCATCTAGGATCGCCACAAGAGAGACTTCTGGAATGTCAAGTCCTTCCCTAAGAAGATTAATACCAACAAGAACATCATATTTTCCTTTTCTTAATTGATAGATAACTTCACTTCTTTCGAGTGTTTTGGTTTCATGATGCAAATAAACAACTTTGATTCCTCTTTCCTTTAAGAAGTTTGTAAGGTCCTCCGCCATACGAATGGTAAGAGTAACTATCATCACTCTTTCATTTTTCTGAATTCTTTCTTTAATTTCAAAGAGAAGATCATCGATCTGACCCATGGTTTTTCTAACTTCAATACGTGGGTCGACAAGTCCGGTTGGTCGAATGATTTGTTCAGCGATTGGAGCATCTTTATTTTCTAACTCATAATCACCAGGTGTCGCTGATGTACAAATGACCTGCTTAATGAGTGAACTAAACTCATCAAAGTTAAGAGGGCGGTTATCTAAAGCAGATGGAAGTCTAAATCCATACTCAACAAGAGAGAGTTTTCTTGAATGATCACCATTGTACATACCTCTAATTTGAGGAATGGAAACGTGTGACTCATCAATAAAAAGAAGAAAATCATCTGGGAAATAGTCAATCAAACAGAAAGGTCTTTCTCCTGGTTGACGTTTATCAATGTGTCTTGAGTAGTTTTCAATACCATGGCACATACCAAATTCCTGCATCGAATCCATATCTTGGTTAGTTCTCATTTCAAGACGTTCAGCTTCAAGATATTTTTCTTCTTTTTTGAAATATTCTAATCTCTCTTTTAATTCGACTTTAATACTCTCGCAGGCTTCAATAATCCTCTCTCTTGTAGAAGCGTGGTCGTACGCTGGGAAGATAGGAAATGTTCGATATGTTTGTCTTGTTTCTCCGGTAAGAATATTGACTTCACTAATCTTTTCAATTTCATCGCCAAAAGTGTCAATTCTAATGACATATTGTTCATCTAAATTTGGGGTTACAAGCTCGATAACATCGCCTCTCACTCTAAAGCTTCCGAAGGTTAAATCAAGATTGTTTCTTTTATACTGTGCATCGACTAGTTTTTTATAGAATTCTTGGCGATTAATTTCTTCTCCAACACGAATATCAAACACTAATCTTTTATATTCGTCCGGATCTGTTAAACCATAAATTGAGGCCACTGAAGCAACAACAATCGTGTCTCTTCTTTCAAGTACGGAATTGATTGCGGAGGTTCTTAACATCTCAATTTCTTCGTTCATTACCGCGGTCTTATCGATGTATGTATCACTCTTTGGAATATATGCTTCCGGCTGATAAAAATCGAAGTTAGAAACAAAATATTCCACCCTATTATTTGGAAAGAGTTCTTTAAATTCTGAGTATAGTTGACCAGCTAAAGTTTTATTGTGAACAAGGATTAAAGCAGGCCTTTGTTCGCGTTCGATAATGTTAGCCATCGTAAACGTTTTTCCGGTTCCGGTCGCTCCTAAAAGAACCTGAAATTTCTTGCCGCTTTCAATCCCCTCGCATAGCTGTTTAATGGCTTGAGGTTGATCTCCAGTTGGCTTGAATTTTGATACAATTTCAAAACGATGGTTACTCATTATCTCTGCAAAACTCCAATTTTTAATTAGATTTTTGATTTTTTATTAGTTTTAAAGCCTTCGCCAAATACAGCGTTGGTTTGAGTGAATGTTACGAACGCTTTTGGGTCAACCTGAGCGATAAAACTACGGATTTTACGATACTGTCTCTTATCAAAAACAATTCTTAGAATGATACGTTCATCACCTTGATATCCACCATAAGCGTGAATGATTGTTGCACCTCTCAACAATTCGTTTTGAGCGTAGTTAGAAATCTCTTCCCACTTCTCAGAAATGATATCGACTTGGTATGAAGTTTGGCTTCCAATATAAATGAACTCAATAAGTAATGCTGTAACAAACGCTGAAAGAATTCCGCATAATGAAGGAACGACGTTTCCTTTGATTAAAAACATGCTCAAAACAATGACCGTTCCATCGATAAAGAAAGAGGAAATTGATTCTTTAATCGGTGTATGTTTCGCAATTAAAGCGATAAGGACATCAACGCCACCAGTTGATCCTCCTCCAAGGAAGCAAAGCCCAACTCCAGAACCAACAAAAACGCCTCCGAATAAAGCACATAATAGTAGGTTACCAATTGGAACGTTAGTTGGGACTCCATCAACAAATTCAGTAATGCCATAATAACAAATGGTTTCTGATAGTTGAATGAACGCTGGAACACGTAAAAATAAAGATAAAGCAAGTGGATAAATTAATGATGATGCTAGGGTTTTGATAGCGAATTCTTTACCGACGAAAATTAATCCAATAACCCAAAGTAACCATGTCAAAATCAAAACGACAATATCAATAACTTGGCCACCAAAATACTGAGCGAAATGGAACTGTAAAATAATACCAATACCGCTGAGACCTCCGGCGACAATGTTGAGTTTTGTAAGGAATATCGCTGTGCCAAAAGCCAAAGCAAGATTACCAATTAAAACGCATAAAAAGCTATTGAGAAGTCTTAGTTTCTCTTCTTTTGTTAATTTCTTTTTAATTTTAGCCATTATTTCTTGCCTCCATTTCTAGGTAAGCGATAAGGAATCCGTCAATATGACCATCCATAACCGCATAGACATCGCCTTCTTCGTATCCAGTTCTATTATCTTTTACTAGATTGTATGGGCAAAAAACATATGATCTAATTTGACTGCCCCATTCGATGTTTTTCTTTTCTCCAACAATGTTGTTAAGTTTGTTTTGTCTTTTTTCAAGTTCGATGAGATATAGTTTGCTTCTTAACATATTCATCGCTGTTTCTTTATTTAAAAGTTGGCTTCTTTCAATTTGACACGAAACGACTATGCCGGTTGGAAGGTGGGTAATTCTAACTGCGGTTTCAACTTTGTTGACATTTTGTCCACCTGCGCCGCCACTACGATATGTGTCAACTTTTAAATCAGACTCATTTATTTCAATATTAATGGAATCGTTTTTGAATTCTGGGATGACGTTTACTGCAGCAAATGATGTATGTCTTCTCTTGTTTGCGTCAAAAGGAGAAATTCTCACGAGACGATGAACGCCTTTTTCTCCTTTTAATAAACCGTAAGCATATTTACCAGATACTTTTAAAGTTACTGATTTTAACCCAGCTTCTTCTCCTGGTTCATAGGAAAGTAATGCCATCTTAAAGCGATGTTCTTCCGCATATCTCACATACATGCGATAAAGCATATCGGCCCAGTCATTCGCTTCTGTTCCACCACTACCTGGATGGACTTCAATAATCGCATTATGGTCATCAAATTCACCAACAAAAAGGACTTGAAGTTCAAATTCCTTCATTTCCTTTTTTAATTCTTCAGTAGAAGATTCAACTTCTTCTAAAAGAGAATCGTCTTCTAATTCTAGAAGATCGAGTAAATCCGTGCATAGTTGCACGATGTGATTATACTTATCGATTAAGTCACGACAATAATTTAATCTTGCGATGACTTTTAACGCTTCTTCTCTGTCGTTCCAAAAGTCTTCTCTTTCGGAAACTTCTTCAAGTTCTTTTTTCTCGTTTTCTATTTTATCGAGGTCAAAGTGAAGACCTGAGTTGATGGATTCTCTCATCAACTGCACGCAAGTCCACTCTTAAAAGATTTGCGTCCTTCATTATTCTTTATCTCCTTCTTGTTTTGGAGTATCTTCTTGCTTAGGTTCTTCTTGTTTAACGACTGGTTTAATATTAATTAAATTCAAAACAGCGTCAACACTAGCGAGTTCTAAGCAATTTCTAAATAATTCATATCCTTCGTTAACGTAATCTTGAAGTGGGTTTACGTTAGCGTAACTTCTTAAGTGAATAGCTTCTCTAAGTCTTGACATAGTGTCAATATGAGTGGTCCAGTTTCTATCAATACATTGGAGAATAACCGCTCTTTCGATACGGCTTGCTTGTTCTTCTGGCCAAGTCTTTCTATTCGCATTGTAACGATCGTGAAGAATGAGGCCTAAATCTGGTCCAATATCTTCGACTGGAGCTTCATCATATAAAGCTTTATTTAATGAACCACTTGGAAGGAATCTTGGTTCAACGTTTTTGACAAGTAAATCGCCAGAAACGAAGCCATTATTATCTCCAACTGGCATAGATTTTTTAGCGAGGAATAAACCTGTGGTTTCAAAGATTTCTGCGATGATATCATCAATGTTTTCGCCCAAGATGATGCGGTCACGTTTGTCATAGACAATTTGTCTTTGTTTCGCTAAAACATCATCATAATCAAGTAATGATTTACGAGTATCGAAGTTTTGTCCTTCAACTCTCTTTTGCGCGCTTGTAATGACGTTAGTGACCATCTTGGCTTCAAGAGCTTCTTCACCAAAGTGTTTTTCTAAATATTCTTTGATGTTATCAGCAGCGAATCTTACAAGTAAGGTATCGTCAAATGAAACATAGAATCTGGAGTATCCTGGGTCACCTTGACGTCCTGAACGACCACGTAATTGGTTATCGATACGACGTGATTCATGTCTTTCAGTTCCTAAGACCGCTAGGCCAGCGAGGTTTTGAACTTTTCCAGATGGATCTTTAAGTTCTCTAACTTCTGGATCAAGTTTAATATCGGTACCACGACCGGCCATGTTAGTAGCAAGTGTGATGGCACCTTTCCTACCAGCAAGAGCGATAATTTCAGCTTCACGAGCATGGTTTTTAGCGTTTAACACCTCGTGTTTTAATCCTGCTTCAGTAAGTAAAGCGGAGATTTCTTCTGAAGATTCAACAGAAACAGTACCAATCAAGATTGGTTGACCAAATTCGTGTCTTTCCTTAACTTCTTGGATTAACGCTTTTAATTTTGGTCCCTTATGTGCGTACACTTTATCAAGTGCATCCACACGGATAACAGGTCTGTTCGTAGGAATGCAAATAACGCGCATGTTATAGATTTTTCTAAATTCTTCTTCTTCGGTTTTAGCGGTACCAGTCATACCACCGATTTTTTTGAATAAGCGGAAGAAGTTTTGGTATGTAATGGTGGCCATCGTGATGGTCTCTTGCTTAATTTCAACGTTTTCTTTAGCTTGAACGGCTTGATGTAAACCATCTGACCATTCTCTACCAGGAAGGACACGACCGGTGTTTTGGTCGATAATTTGAATTTGATTATCAGCATCAACGAGATAGTCAACATCACGAATCATAATTGCATTCGCTCTTAGAGCGTTGTGAATTCTATGGACTAAATCTGAATATTCTGGATCATATAAGTTTTTGATGCCAAACATTCTCTCGGCTTTTGCGTTACCTTCATCGGTAAGGTTGACAGTTTTTTGTTTAACATCAATTGTGTAATCTCTATCCTTTTTAAGGCTCTTAACAAAACGGTCTGCGACTGTGTATTGAGAAGGAGACGCTTTAGCACCACCAGAAATAATAAGTGGGGTTCTTGATTCGTCAATCAAGATGGAGTCAGCTTCGTCGATAATACAGTAGTTAAGTTCTCTAAGAACACGTCTGCCTCTTTCGGTGGCCATATTATCTCTTAGATAATCGAAGCCAAGTTCGGAGTTTGTTGTATATGTGATATCGCAAAGATAGGCTTCCCTTTTCTCTGTGTTAGTTTTTTCTCTTAAGTTAACACCAACAGTTAATCCGAGGTAACGATAAATTTGTCCCATCCACTCGGCGTCACGTTTACTTAAATATTCGTTAACTGTAACAACTTCAACACCTTTACCTGCTAAAGCATTAAGGTAAACGGCCATGGTTGCGGTTAAGGTTTTACCTTCGCCGGTCTTCATTTCGGCAACATCGCCATCGTTTAAAACTAACGCACCAATAATTTGAACTCTATATGGGAATTCATTAATTGTTCTTCTCGCCGCTTCGCGAGCAACAGCAAAAGCTTCAACTTTAATATCATCAAGAGTTTTTCCGTTTCTAAGTTGTTCTCTAAAATAATCTGTTTTTGATCTAAGTTCTTCTTCAGATAAGGCTTCCATTTCTTTTTCGAGTTTAATAACCTTATCAGCAATCTTGCCATAGCGTTTTACCGCTCTTCTATCAAAAAATCCCATTTAATATGAACCTCTCTTTCTTTATAAAAGAATGCTCTTCATTTCATTCGCTTAAATATCTTATCAAACAAAGACTAACTAGTCTATTATTTATTGCTTATCATATCGTTTACCACACAAAGTGTGATTCAAAATATATGTTCAAATAGTCTTCGAAAGCACTAATATTTCTATTTTCTTTGGTTTATATGGCTTTATTAAATTAATCATCGTTCTCATTGTTTCTCCCGTGGTAAATACGTCATCAACCAAGAGGATTTTTTTGTCTTTTAAATCATAATCAGAATTAACCTGCAAGTATTTGGAAATATCCTTTCTTTCATCGCCTATGCAGTCCGCTTGTTTATGGTGCTCTGTCTTAATAAAGAATTTGACCATTTTAAGCTTTAATAATGAGAATATCATCTCGACATGATTAAAGCCTCTCATCTCATCATCAGGAGGGTATGATGGGGCCGGAATTACAATATAGTCTCTATATCGATAATGAAAGATCCAGGCGTAGTTACAAAGAAAGACTGGATATAGTTCATAATCGTAACATCCTTTGAATTGATAGAGGTATGTTCTTATTGTTTCATCATAATAATATACTGCAAATCCTGGACAATGTTCATGACTAAATTTGAGCAAAACTGGGGTAAATAAATTACGACAAGAATCACACAAAACATCATGTATCACCATTAGATTGCTTAATCTCTTCGGTTTTATCTCTTTGAAGCATATTTTGCAAACATCTGTTGGATCTTTCAATATCACGAATAGATTCTTCCATAGATTTTGTAATCTTTTTAGCAATGTAAATCACCTCCCCTTCTGGCGCGTCTTTCTTTCTTCCAACTCTCCCAGATATTTGCACCAATGCTGCTTTATCATAGAGAGGATGATCAGCATTGAAGATAATAACTTGCAAATCTTTTACAGTTACTCCTCTTTCAAGAACTGCTGTCGTAAAAAGCGTTCTTATCAAACCTTTTTTAAACTCTTTAATTATCTTTTCTCTCTTTGCTCGTTTTGAATGTACATAGTTAACCTGCTTACAAAAGAGTCTAACCACGTAATAGAGATTCTCGCATTGGTCAATTGTCGGAGCAAACACGAACACTTGTTTATTGTGTTTTTGATAATCTTTTATTTTCTTTATTAGGTAATAATATCTTTTTAAAATATTAGCTTTATAAAGCGTCGGAACAGGTAACGGATGATGATGGTGCCGAGCATTTAATTCTAATATCACTCTTCCTTCTTCTTTAAAAAACGATAATACCTTATCTGATGGTGTCGCTGACATTTGTATGTAGTGTCCTTTGATTGATCTAAAAAACATAATGTTTAAAACATCATTTTCATCAAACGGAAAGGCATCAATTTCATCCAAAATTAATAAATCAAAATAGTTTGGATAGCGAAATAATTGATGAGTGGTCAGACATATAATATCGCCTTCTAGGTTGTCATTATGTCCCCCATATACAGAAATAACTTTGTTGTTTTTAAAGATTTTGTTTAGTCTCCAATAAATCTCTATAACAACATCTCTTCTAGGAATGGCAAAGCCAACTGTTCCCCCACTCGTTAGCACATAGGAAATAGTTTGTAAAACTATTTCTGTTTTACCAGATCCAGTCACCGCAAAAACTAGACTATCTATACCTTTCTTATAGTTCTCCACTAACTTATCCGATAGTTCTTTTTGCTCTGGGGATAGTTCATACTCAAGATAAATAGGTGCTTTTTTAGGATATGACGGCTTGTGTTCTACTTGTTCGCCTTTAAAAGAGATACACCTACGACAATATGGTTTGCCGTTCAAGTATCCAATTGAATGAATATCTGTGTTGCCACAAATTGGGCATTTAAAAGTTTCTATGTTGCATCATCTCCTTCCTTTTGGTTTAATATATGTAGTGATTCGCATGTAGGAATCCTTTGTTGGTTCCTGTGAATCATCAAGTTGTCACGCAGGGCTGAATAGGCTCAGACAACCGCGCACCAATTGGCAGCTCGTTCTGCCCGATGCACTAAGTCCCTAGCGGACTTTTTTATTTTTTTGCTCCAAATACTTTTTATATTTTTTAGTTAATTGAGGTTTCTTTCTTTTAATTAATTCAATTCGAGGTTTATCTACCTTATTAACTTTCAAACCAACTAATTCATGATCACCCAAATCTCCATGAGAAGCTATTACTGGTTTTTTATGCACAAAAGAAGCTTTTACGGTTGTTTCAATCGGAACTTTTAGCATTATTCTGTCATTTCTTCCTGTAGTATCAAAAACGACTATCCAATACTTATTTCTTTTTCGATCCAGTTTAAAAACTAATGATGGGTGACCTAATCGGCCAGTATGGAAAGTTGTATAAAATTTTCCTCTCAGAATTCTGATTCTTTTTCGTTTTTTACTCATAATTAATATTCTTTCTATTATGGTTTTCGTGTCTTTGGAGATCCAGTGACCGCAAAAACTAAACTATCTATACCTTTCTTATAGTTTTCTACTAACTTATTAGATAATTCTTTCTGTTCTGGAGATAATTCATACTCTAAGTGGATGGGTGCTTTCTTTGGATAAGAATGTTTATGCTCCACTTCTTCACCTTTAAAAGAAATACATCTACGACAATATGGTTTTCCGTTCAGTATTCCAATTGAGTGAATATCTGTGTTGCCACAAACTGGGCATTTATAAGTTTTGATATTGCATTACCTCCTTTCGTTTGCTTTAATATATGTAGTTAGTGCTATCGGCTAGTCCGACCAAAGCCCAAGTTTAGTAGGTTTTACACTAACTTTTTTTGTTATTTAAATAGTTTTCAATTTCTATTAAATCGTCTTCTGAGAGATTGAATTTTTCTAAAAGTTGACCCCTCGTCTTAATCGGATCCTTTCTTAAATACTTTCTAACATATGCTTTGTCATTTCTTTTTGGATTAGGATTAACTTTTAGTTCAATATATCTATTCTTCTTAGTAGGTCTTGAAGTAACTTCTAAATTAATCCAAATAGTTCCGTTTGAATCTACTTCTATACTTGGATGATTTCTTGTTTTTCTATTCTTGTAGAATTTATATTTTTTGCTCATTTAATTCACCTCTTTTCTGCTATGGATTTCGTGTCTTTAGTGAACCGCACACCGCAAAAACCAAACTATCAATTCCCCTTTTATAGTTTTCAACAAGCTTATCTGATAATTCTTTTTGTTCTGGGGGTAGTTCATACTCTAGGTGAATAGGTGCTTTCTTAGGATATGAAGGCTTACGTTCAACTTCTTCACCTTTAAAAGAAATACATTTACGGCAATAAGGCTTGCCATTGAGTGTTCCGATTGAATGAATATCTGTGTTTCCATAAACTGGACATTTATAAGTTTCGATATTGCATTACCTCCTTCATTTTGATTTAATAATTATAGTGAGCAAGCACATAGGGGCTGTAAAAGGCGCGTGTGGCTCATTTTTTCTTTTGTATCTTTTTTTACCGTTTTTCGATCATCTTTATGTATTCTAAAGTTTTCGTAAGGATAAGGATGTTTAAAATTCTCATACTTAACTATTTGTGGTTGTGTAATTACAAAACTTTTTGCGCCAGTGTTTTCTAATGTTGGGTCAATTTGGTGAAGCAGTAGCTCTCTATGTCTACCTTCTGAATCGGTAAATCGCACAATCCAATACTTATTTTTCTTTGTATTCTTCTTGTATAATCTAGAATAATGACCGCCATTTGAATCCATTATTCTATAGAATTTGCCTTTAATAAGTGGCTTCTGGTATCTTCTTTCATAAGTTGATTTACGCTTTTTATTTCTTTTGCTCATATTTCTTCCTTTCTGTTATGGATTTCGTGTCTTTGGTTATAAATTGGTTTTCAAATAAATAAAAACCCCTACTTATATATAGGGGCGTTTTTCGATTTTTCGCTAAAAAACTTTAATTATTTTTCAATATCGCTTATTAATTCAACTCTTCTTTGGTGTATTCCACCTTCAAATTCAGTATTTAAAAATACAAATAATGCCTTTTCGACCATTTCGTAATCCATAAATTTTTGGCCAAACGCAATAACATTTGCATCATTATGTTGTCTCATTAATGCTGCAACTTGTGGGTTATAAGCAACACCACATCTAATTCCTTTAACTTTGTTGGCACTTATAGAGATTCCTTCTCCAGTCGTGCAGATTAAAACTCCATA
This sequence comes from Bacilli bacterium, assembly GCA_017447305.1. GTDB lineage: Bacteria > Bacillota_I > Bacilli_A > RFN20 > CAG-826 > RGIG3315. The sequence continues at coordinate 20,537 of JAFSNY010000045.1, forward strand.
TTTAGCATCGCCATTTTTAACTAATTCAGCGACCTTTTTTCCGTATACAGGATAATCGCAAGAATCCTCAGAATCGGTTCCAACATTGATAACTTCATATCCTTGTTCTTTTAGGAATTTCATTAATCTATTTTTATAATCTAGACCACCATGGTCATTTCCGATTGCGATTTTTCCTTTCATAGTTTTAATCTCCTTTTAATCTCATCAAGCGTCAAGCTTCCTTCTCTTATAATTTTAATATCTTCACCTGTTAAATCAATAATCGTTGAAGGAAGATTTCCTAACGAATCTCCTCCTAGATAATAGTCAATCTCATCACCAAATATTCTTTTTGCATCTTCAGTTGTTAAGGCAGGTTTTTCTCCAGATTTATTCGCTGATGGAACTAGGAGAGGCTTACCAACTTTTTTAATTAATGACTTAATTTGATTGTGGTCAGGAACCCTAATTCCAATCACATCAGTGCCATGCGTAACATAGTCTTTTATATTGTCTTTTTTCTTTAATAAAAATGTCATTGGATATTCGATGCATTTTTCCACTATTTCATTAAATCTAATGGAGATATGTGCGAAATTTGAAACTTCATCATAGGAATCAAGCATCAAAGTATATGGTTTATCATCTGGTCTATTTTTGATCTTGTTTAAATGATTATAAGCATCAAAATTATCATATACCACGCCCAAACCCATGACGGTTTCGGTTGGAAAACACACTATCCCTCCATCATTAAGGATTGAGGCAGCTTTATCTAAGTTTAGATCATGATCTTTCATATAATTAATAAATAAGAAACGCGTGTGTCCATATAGGTCTTTACGAAATTCGAACGTCGAATTTTTAAGGACATTTTTTATTATAGCAGTAAGTCTTTCTTCCATATCATCTTCAATTTCAAAAGCGATAATCGAGTTATCGTTCATTATGAGTGGAATGGATATAATTATTTCTTGATAAAATCTTGCCTGAGGATTCGCAAAAAGCGCCAAATGAGGTTCGTTATTTAAAACTAACGGATCAACACTTTCTTCTGATTTTATATATGGGGGGTTGCTTATAAGAACATCGTATTTTTCTTCTCTTTCTAATATTGGATCAACAATGTTTTCATGATAGAAAAATACTTTGGTATTTAGTCTCTTGTTATTTAATTCCGCAACATCGATAGCGTCATTAGAAATATCTGTTCCCACTACATGTGCATTAGGGAAATTATGCGCTAAAGAAATAGCGATACACCCACTTCCTGTACATACATCAAGAAGGTTAAAACTATCCATGTGTTTTTCTCTGATTCTTCTTATCAATTCAAGAGTCAATTCTTCTGTTTCGTTTCGAGGAATAAGAACTCTTTCATCAACAAAGAAATCAAGATTGCAGAATTCAGATGAGTTTATGACATATTGATAAGGTCTGCCTTTTTCTATTTCTTGGACATAATTGTTGAAAAGGTCTATATTTTGACACTCCTTATCCATTGATAAAGAGAAATCTGTCGAATCTCCGAGCCCATTAACTTTAATTAAAAGAGACCTAATAACTTCTTTCGTTAAATAGGTCGATTCTCTTTTTAGTGTTTTAAAATATATTTCTCTAATTGTGGCCATTAGCTTTCCGATGCCATTTTTTGTGCTTGGTCAAAGTGAATGAGAGCGTCAATGACATCATCGATTTCCCCTTCCATTACTCGATCAAGTCTTTGAATTGTAAATCCGATACGGTGGTCGGTAACACGGTTTTGAGGATAGTTATAAGTTCTAATCTTTTCACTTCTCTCGCCTGTTCCAACTTTAAGTTTTCTTTCCGCACCCACTTTAGCTTGTTGTTCTTCTAATAAAGTTGCATACATTTTTGCTCTTAACATTTGCATAGCAATTTCTCTATTTTGAATTTGTGATTTTTCAGTTTGGCAAGCAACAACGATTCCTGTAGGAATGTGGGTAATGCGAACCGCGGATTCTGTCTTATTAACGTTTTGTCCTCCAGCGCCTTGAGAATGATATGTATCAACTTGTAAATCGTTTGGGTTAATTTCAACATCAATTTCTTCAGCTTCTGGCATAACAAGAACTGTCGCTGTTGAAGTATGGATTCTTCCTGAGGCTTCAGTCTTAGGAACTCTTTGGACGCGGTGCGCGCCACTTTCAAACTTTAGTTTGGAATACACGCTATTACCTTTAATCATGAACGAAACCATCGCAAATCCACCAGCTTCAGAAGGGTTTTCATCAATCATTTGAATCTTCCAACCTTGTCTTTCGGCATATCTGGTGTACATTCTGAATAAATCACCGGCAAAAATGTTTGCTTCATCTCCACCAGCAGCGCCTCTAATCTCAACGATGATATTTTTGTCATCATTAGGATCTTTAGGAAGCAATAGTGTTCTTAGCAATTCTATTATTTGTTCACATTCACTATCGATTCGCTTGATTTCTTCTTTTCCCATTTCGGAGATTTCAGGGTCAGAATCATTCGCCATTTCGAGAGCAGCTTCGCGGTCTTCCACTAATTTAAGATATTTATTGAAGTTTTCGACTTGTGGTTCAAGAATTGCTCTCTCTTTGGTAAGTGCTTTAAAATGAGCGATGTCACGAGTAACATTCTCATTCATCAACTCCTCATCAATTTCTTGAAGTTTTTTCTTTGCAGCGAGCAATCTTTGATACATGCTTTCTTCCATAAATTCATCTCCAATAAGCGTAAAGTATTGTATCATAACTTCCTTTAAGTATGAAGAAACAATTATTTTTGCTTAATATTTATATTAATTATTCATAAGAAAGACAAAAATGTGTATAATCATTTCAGGTGGTTTATTTATGGCATATAAAGCTTTGTATCGTACTTATCGACCAATGACCTTTGAAGAGGTTGCCGGTCAGCAACATATTGTTAAAACTATTAAAAATGCATTAGCGACTGGGAAAATCGCTCATGCATATTTGTTTGCGGGTCCTAGAGGAACTGGAAAAACAACGATGGCCAAGCTTCTCGCAAAAGCGCTTAACTGCGATGAAGGAATTGGCTGTCAATGTAATCACTGCAAAAACTGTGTTTCCATTATTGATGGAACCCACCCTGATGTTATCGAAATTGACGCGGCCAGTAATAATGGTGTTGACCAAGTTCGTGACATTATTGACAAAGTCAAATACTCAACCATTTTAGGTAAATATAAGGTTTATATCATCGATGAAGTTCATATGATGTCTACCGGTGCGTTTAACGCGTTACTTAAAACACTTGAAGAACCACCAGAGCATGTCATCTTCATTTTAGCCACCACCGAACCACATAAGATTCTTCCAACTATCCTTTCAAGATGTCAAAGATATGACTTCTCAAAAGTCAGTGATGAAGACATTAAAGAAAGATTAAAGGTCGTCTTAGAAAAAGAAGAAATCACCTATAACGAAGAGGCAATTAATATCATCATTAAACTCGCTGATGGAGGAATGAGAGACGCTTTATCAATATTAGACCAAGTTCTCGCATACTCTGGTGATAAATTAGAGCCGCAAGATGTTTTAGAGATATTCTCTTTAGAGAGCCAGGAAGAAAAGATTGCTCTTATCAACTCGATCATTAGTGGCGATATTGGCGACGTCTTAAAAAGACTTAATAAATATATAGATAAAGGGACAGACATCAAGAGACTTACCGAAGACCTTCTTGGAATTCTTAAAGACTTATTAATCTATTTAAATACGAGGAAGACATCATTCCTTCAAAATCTCTCAAGCGAACAAGCGACCGCTTTAGCGTCAAAATGTAAAGCAAAAGAAGTTTTAGAAATGATTGATATTTTGATGTCCGCTCAAAAGGACTTCAAGGTTGTCACCGCAATTAATCCATTATTCGAAATCGCTTTATTAAAACTCATCAACATCTTCGGAATTAAACAATCACAAGTTAATAAAGAAGAAAAAGAAATTAGAATCGAGCCTGAACTCGAACAAAACGATAACGAGACTGAGGATCTCTTTGAAAAAGAAGAAGAGAAACCAAAGCCAATTGTGGAAGAAAAACCAAAACAAGTCGAACAGCCATCCATCTTCGAGGCAAGCGTGACTCCTCAAGTTGTTGAAGACAAAGATCTAGTTCTTCCAAAGAGAGTTGAAGGTGAAGATTATTATAAGATTTCTTCTGAATTCATGATTGAAATCATGGTCAGTGCAAAAAAAGAAATCAAAAATGTCATTATCGAGAAGTGGCCGATGCTAAAGAAATTAGTGGCTCATCCAACTCTTGGAAAAGCGACGACACTATTAATCGATTCACATCCACTTGTCGCTTCAAACAAGATATTAATTATCGAATGTCCACTTCAAAACATCGTTAACAAAGTTAATGACAAAACAATGCAAAAGGATTTACAAAGCGTTATCGCGACAGTGTTTGGAAATAAGATGTTTGTCTACGCTGTTAGCAGAGCGGAATCAGTGGACTTTCAAAAGAAATATATGGATTTATTAAGTATTAATAAACTGCCAAAACCAAAAGATATCAACATAGAATTTGTAGGAGACTAAATTTATGAATATGCAACAAATGCTAATGCAAGCACAAAAAATGCAAAGAGAACTTCGTAAAGCTAAAGAAGCTTTATACGAAAAAGAATTCACCTTATCCAAAAGTGGATTAGTTACTGTTATCATGTACGGAAATAAAGAAATTAAATCAATCGATATCGATAAGGATGCAATTGAACCAGACAACAAAGAAATGATTGAAGATACAATTGCTGCTTGCGTTAATGAACTCATCGAAAAGATTAACGATGAGGAAGATGAAATCGAAGAAAAGATTACTGGAAAATCAGGAATGGGATTTTAATGGATAAACTTAAAGCTCTAATTCGTTTAGAAGAATCATTAGCGAAACTCCCATCCATCGGCCGTAAGTCTGCAGAAAGGATGGCGTATGCGCTTTTAGACATGAGTGATGAAGATCTCATGGAATTTTCTAATGCGATTAGAGAATTAAAATCATCCATCCATCGTTGCCCAGTATGCGGTAATCTCACCGATCACGATTTCTGTGAAATATGTTCAGATGAATATAGAGATAAAGAGACATTAATCGTTGTTTCTTATCCAAAAGACGTCATCGCGATTGAAAATTCAGGTGGATATCGCGGTTTATATCATGTTTTACATGGCGTTATCGCTCCTAACAAAGGAATCGGATTAGAAGAACTTAACTATCGTTCTTTGATTGCGAGAATTGAAGAAGGAACAATTAAGGAGATTATCTTTGCAACAAATCCAACTGTTGAAGGAGAAACCACCGCGCTTTATCTAGCTAAGAAACTCGAACCATATCACCTGACGATGACTAGACTCGCTTATGGCCTCCAAATGGGAGGAAATTTAGATTATACAGACTCAATTACTTTAGGTCGCGCGCTTGAAGGAAGAAGAAAAATATAGGGGGATGCTATATGTTCATTACATTAGAAGGACCTGAAGGATCAGGAAAAACCACCGCCGTTAACTATGCTGTCAAAAAGTTAGAAGAACTCGGATATCAGATTGTTAGAACAAGAGAACCAGGTGGCACTCCAATCGCAGAACAAATTAGAAATGTCATCTTGGATAAGGCCAACACCAACATGGATCCAAGAACTGAAGCTCTCCTTTATGCTGCAAGTAGAAGACAACATCTCGTAGAAAAAGTTTGGCCAGCCATCAAAGAAGGCAAAATTGTTATATGCGATCGTTATCTTGATTCATCGCTCGCCTATCAAGGCGGCGCAAGAGATTTAGGAGTAGATAATATTTTAAATATTAATATGTTCGCTACCGAAGGTACATTCCCTGATTTAACTCTTCTCTTTGATATCGATCCAAAAATTGGATTAGCGAGAATCGCCGCTAATGCATCTAGAGAAGTTAATCGTTTAGATTTAGAAAAATTAGACTTCCACGAAAAAGTTCGTAATACCTTCCTTCTTCTCGCTAAAAGATATCCTGAAAGATTTGTCATCATTGATGCATCCAAATCACAAGAAGAAGTCGCAGATGCCACACTTAAAGTAATCCTAGAAAGACTATGCAAGTAGAGGAATATTTAAAAAAATATCAACCTGTTATATATCAAACTTTTATCCGCCAACTTCAAAGCGGAAAGCTTTCTCATGCTTACCTCATTTCTGGAAATCCAGGGACCCCGTTATATGAAGTTGCGATGTTTTTAGCAAAATCCATCCTTTGTGATGACCCAGAACCTTTGGCCTGTAATTCATGTATTACTTGCTTAAGAATTGAAGATGAAAACTATCCTGATTTCATTTGCTTTGATGGTTCGAAAGAATCAATTAAGAAAGAAGCTGTTTCTTTAATTGAATCGATGTTTGAGAAAGAAGCCTTTGAAGCAAAAGGAATCAAGATTTACATGCTTCATTTAATTGAAAATATGACGGACGAAGCAAAGAATTCCCTTTTAAAATTCCTAGAAGAACCACATCCAAACATCTATGCATTCTTGACAACAAATAACGAAAACATCATCCTTCCAACAATTATCTCTCGTTGTCAAAACTTTCACATTAAATCAATCAATCGTCAAAGAGTCATTGATGATGCGATAATGCTAAATGTTAAAGATGAGGATGCTGAATTCTTATCATATTTCTATAACGAACCAAATCTCATCTACGAACTTGTTAATGATGAAGATGAATTTGAATACTATAGCAGCGCGAAAAAATCACTCTTTACCTTTTTAGAAGCTTTTATTAGAAACAAAAGAGAAGCGATATTCATCGCTCAAAATAAAGTATCCCCACTTCTTGGAAGCAAGGAAGCATTAAGGTTCTTTATCGATATGCTGACTCAAATATTAGAAGATGTTTTAAATTATTTGAATCACCAGCCACTTATCCTTAAAAGTAATGAAAAAATAATCGCTTCCCTCTCGGAAAAAATAAATAATCCAAACGAAATTCTTCTAGAAGTGCTAAAATGTCGTGGATTAATAAATTTAAATGTTAATCCAGCCTTAATTCTTGATCACATCGTCTATCACCTAGCAGGAGAAAATAAATAACATGGAAGAAAATAACGAATTATCAATGTATAAATCATATGTCGGGGTTCGCTTCAATAATGGAGCGAGAGCCTACTTTTTTGGTGTCAAACACGAAGATAACATTGAATTAAATGATTATGTTGTCGTTGAAACCATCCGCGGTCTTGAATTAGGTCAAGTCGTCATTTCTCCTGTCGACATCACTAATTACAATTCAGATTTTGGACTTAAACCAGTAATTAGAAAAGCATCTGATGTTGATTTAAGAATTCACCAAAATAACCTAAAAGACGCGCAAATCGCAATGGAAATTTGTCAAGCCGAGGTCAAAAGACTTGGTTTAGACATGAATTTAATCTCATGTGAATACACTCTTGATAAGAGTAAAGTTATCTTCTCATTTTTAAGTGATGACCGTGTTGACTTTAGAGAATTATTAAAGTCTCTCGCCGCTAAACTAAGAGCGAGAATTGAACTTAGACAAATCGGAACACGTGATAAAGCAAAAATGATTGGCGGTATCGGTGTTTGCGGTCTTCCACTTTGCTGCGCTAGATTTTTAAATGAATTTGATGGAATTTCCATCTCAAGAGCGAAGAATCAAATGCTCGCCATTAACATTCCTAAGTTATCTGGGCACTGCGGAAAGCTTATTTGTTGCTTAAAATTCGAAGACGATGCATATACTGATGCAAGAAAAGAATTCCCAGAACTCGGAACGAAAGTTTGGTTGGATAAGAAAGAATACACCATTACTAGTTATAACGTTATTTCTGGAATCGTCAAAATCGAAGGAGATGAAGACGAGATTCAATTCGTTCACATCAACGAATTAAAGAAAAACGGCAAGTTCAGAAAGAAAGAAAAGAATGAGAAGAAATAAATCTTTTACTGACCATCATCCCATTCTTTATATGATTGCCACCCCAATCGGTAATCTAAAAGAAATGACCCCGTATGCCTTAGAAGTATTAAATTCTATCAATTATATATTTTGTGAAGACACTAGAAACACTAAGGCTTTGTTATTAAAATTTGACATTCATAAGGAATGTTTTTCCTTAAGAGAACATAATGAAACGTCGATGACCAATAAGGTTCTTTCTTTTCTTGAGGAAGGAAAGAACGTCGCGTATATGAGTGATGCTGGATATCCAGGAATTTCTGATCCAGGAAAAATCCTTGTTAAAAAAGTGAGAGAGGCCGGATATAGTGTTACCACTATTTCAGGAAGTAACGCAATGTTATCAGCTTTGGTTTCTTCCTCAAGGGATTCTGACCATTTCTATTTCCATGGATTCTTACCCGCTCAAGAGGGCAAAGCTATTGAAGAATTAGAACTTATCAAAGATAAGAAAGAAACATTAATCTTTTACGAAGCTCCACATCGGATTAATAAGACATTGAAGTTATTATTAAATGTCCTCGGTGATAGAGAGGCCACTATCGCTAGAGAATTAACAAAACTGAATGAAGAATTTATCGAAGGCAAACTTAGTGAACTATGCGAAATTGATGGATCAACTTTAATTGGTGAAATGGTCATACTTGTCGATGGAAATAAAGAAGAAATTAAAGTCGGCGATGAAGAAATAATTGAAAGAGCGAATTATTTGCTTGATAAAAATATTCGAACGAAAGATGTTGCAGAAATTATTGCCTACGAATTCAAAGTTAATAAAAACTACGTATACGATTTAATCATCCATCATCAAAAATAAGCGGGAATACACATAGTTTTCTCGTTTTTTTATATAATAATCGCCTTGCTTGTCAAGGCGGTTAAATAAAGATTTTTCTAGTGTATATCACTATATTTTTGTTAAAATATAATCAAATACGAGACAATTCATATTTCATTTGAAGAAAGGAGTATCTGTTTTTAGATAATTTATTATGAATATCGACACATTCAAAGGTTTATTAGCCACACAAACCACTCCTAGAGGATTTGCTTGGAGCGAAGAACAAACAGATGATAAAAGTATCGCTGTCTTATCATGCAACATAGGTTTCCCATACTATGATGATGATTGTGTTATTCGTGTAGTTGTGTCTCAAAAAACGTTGGAAGTCGTTTTCCTTTTAGATGCGATTGTTCCAACATTTGACAATTTGAAGTTAGTTAATGACTTTAACGCTCAAGTGTCATATTTGAAAGCACACATTCATAAAACACAAAGATCTTATTTATTATTTATCTCTTCCGGCATTATCAATATTGATAATGAACAAACCGCTGTTAATAATGTTGTCTCCTTGGTTGATTATGTCGCATCTCAAGATGTCGCCATCTACCTTAGACCATTAACCGTTATTACTCAATAAGGAGAGCCATTATGAAAAGAATCGTTGTAAACATCAACCACGAATTTAACCAAAACTTCAAAGAAGCCGCAAATGTAAGCTTTTTTGATGCTGTTATTGGACTTTTAGGAAAACAATTCGGTAATGAAAATATCACTGTTATCGATAGAGATGATTTCAATTTACAGCTCGAAGTTAATAACGGAAGACAAGAAGTTGATTCTAACGCTTTAATCAAATTCATCGTTGATTCCTTAGGTGTTGGAAATCTCTTCGGTAAAGCGTTCTCCATTTCTTGTTATAATGTCGCACCTAAAGAAGGCGGTTTATTCGAACTTCCTAAAATAGGTGAATCAAAATTCGCTAAACAAGTTAAAAAGATTAAGGGCTTAAATGAGTATTTACTCGATAAAGTTGTCGGACAAGAATTCGCTGTTAACACCGTTGTTAATGGTTTTATTGAAACATCAACATTCAAAACAAAGAATGATGATCGTCCAAAATTAACATTCTTCTTTGCCGGACCAGAAGGAACTGGTAAATCAGTTTTAGCGAAAGAAACCGTTAATTATTTAGAGATTCCAAACGTTGCTTTCAATTCCACGGACTACACAAATGCGGATAGAGTGTACGCGAAGATTTCTAAACTAATCAATGCCAATCCAAATAACTGTGCAATTATCTTCGATGATTGTGATCGTTTCAATATGGATATGACATCTTTAGTCTATGGCATTTATCTAAACGGTCAACTCGGAGGTTTGTCTTTCCGTAATGTTACCGTCTTCTTTACCACTAATGCTGGACGTTCCCTCTATGAGAACACTCCAAGAAAGAACTTATCTCACTTAGCCAAACAAGACATTCTTGATGCATGTGGAAGAGAAATTGATAAACTTACCAATTCATATTGCTTCCATCCTTTACTTCTTAGGATGTTCCAAAACGAACATGTCGTCATGTTCAATCATTTACAAACCATCAACTATCAATTCATCCTTGTTCACCATATTGAAGAACTCATCAATAGCTTCATGGAAAACACAGGAATCGCTGTGAAAGCTGATGCTTATGAATTATCGAAGGTTGTCATTTATTCCAACCCAGAAGAAAGAGATATCAAAAAGCTCAAAGAAGCCGCTGAAAAACTCTTATCTAACGAAATTCAATACATCGTTAAGCAAAATGGCGAAGAAGATAAATCACTTCTTCTCTCAATTGAACAAATCGCCTTTGATATCGACTTAAAGGGCGCAGAAAAGCCTGTTAAGACACTCTTTAGGGATAGAATGTATAAAGTCCTTGTTGCCTCTGATGACGCCGAAATGGAAGTCATTAAAAATGCTGCACATGAAACATACGAATTTATCCATGCTTCTACACTTGAACAAGTGAAGAAAGATATCAAGAAAGGTATCGACCTTGTCTTAGTTGATCCTTTATTTGGATTAAGAGATGAGGAATTGCCAGTTGATATCGAAGATTACAATAGCGTCGGTAATGACATCTTTGAATATGTCAACCGCTTCTATTCAAGAATTCCACTATTCATCATTTCTAATACACGTTATGAGAAACCATATAACGCTTATCAAACTTTAATCAACAAGGGCGTTAGTGAACTTATTCATTACAGCAATGATGACGTTTCTAATTTAGCAAACGCTATTTACGCTGACATTGCGGGATTTGAACTCGAAAACGATGTCCAAGCGTTAAGAAAAGGCAATATGCATCTTGAATTTAACGCTAAACAAGAAATCAAAGGAAAAGATGCGAAAGTAATCTTATCCAAACTCTCCTTAAGACCTGTTGCTTTAGAACACTACAACAATAAAGATGCAGACTTTAGAAGAATTAAGAATTTAGATGATGTTATCGGTAATGACGTCTGTAAAGATTCATTAAGAAAATTTGGTCGTTATTTATCCGCAACTTCTGAATACTTAGAAGAAGGTTCTTTACCACCAAAACTCCTCATTATCAATGGACGTAATGGAACAGGTAAAACCTCCCTTGTTAAAGCTTTAGCGGAAGAAACTTCATCATGCATCATCTCTATTGATGTTAAAGACTTCATCATCAAGCAACGTGATTATGTTGATGAAATGCAAGAAGCCTTTAAGAAAGCAAGATATTCCTCTCCTGCTATTATCCACTTCCAAAACATCAACATCTTATTTGGAGGATATGAGAACTTTGATTCCATTAGAGCCTTTGAGACGCTTAATAACGAATTAACATATTCATATAACGACTACTATCACCCAGTTATTGTTATTGGTGAATGTGATCCTAACTATTCAGTTAGTCCAAAGCTTACTGAAATCGCAACGAGATTCTTCCGCCTCCCAATTCCAACAGTCGCAGATATTGAAAAATACATTAGAAAATATCTCACTGATAAGAACATTACCACCGTTTCTGATAAGGCTATCCATAACTTTGCTTTAAGAAATGGATTTGGAACCTTTGGTTCAACAAAGAAAGCCTTAGAATTCGCTTTAGGTAACTCAGGCGGAAAAGGCCTCACTGATGAAGTCTTAAAAGAATCCTTCGATGTCTTAATGTTTGGTGATATCGACTTAAGAAAACGTTCCGAACACGACTTAAGAACAACCGCATATCACGAAATTGGTCACTACATCTTATTTAGACTCTTTGGTATTAGACCGCCATTTGTCACTATCGTTCCAAGAGGATACTATAATGGCTATACTCTTCACGAAGTGAAGGATGAAAGCACACACCACACCAAGCAAATGAATTTGAATGACATTTGCGTCTCCTTCGGTGGACGTGCCGCTGAAGTCACTCTTAATGGTGATAAAGAAGGTATTACCTCTGGTATTAGTGGCGATATCGTCATGGCGACAGAAACCGCCTTCATGATGGTTGCCTGCTACGCGATGGGTGATAAACTCGCCGCCTACACCGATGACTTACCACCAGAGATTAGATATCAATCTCCTGAAATCTATGATAATGTCAACCGCATTCTCGATGAGCAATACGCCAGAGCGTTAAAACTCATTAAACTCAACGAGAAATCACTTATCAAGCTCGGTGAAGCACTCTTGAAGAATCGTTCCATGACTGGTGATGAACTCGAAGAATTGCTTCCTGATGATAAATTAATCAAAGAAGAATAATTCACTGATTAATCAAAAAGGCTCGCCTTCAACAGCGAGTCTTTTTTTAATTAATTATATGATATTCCTATTATTTTACCATGGAGAGGAATTCTTCGATCTCTTTATTTCTGTTTCGATTATCGAGATAAATGTAACCGAGAAGTGTTGATAAGAAGATCAATGAACCAACACATGAGAGGAAGATGCCACCTCTTAAATATGGAGTGTAATAATCCATCTCATATTTGACCGCGCCTTCTTCACCAAGGAATCCAACGAATCCACCTTGGGAGAGATAGGTGTCAAGTTTCTTTGTCGTTCCATCACTTGATTTAGCTTTGACGGACCATCCCTTATCATAAGCAACTTGAGTAACGATAAATCTTTGCTTATCGAAGTTTGTGGTGAAGTCAAAATGATTATCACGGTAATGGACATTTTCAACTTTGTATTGTTTTAGTTCCGCCATCTTGTTTTCATTAAATGACGTATATGATTCATAGAAAACATCTTCTCTAGTATTGAATGTTCCCCAACGTGGAACGATGATGATTTCTTTGACTTTTCTAGCTGGGGTATTATTGACCGCTCTTGAATAAAGAGCACGTGGTCCACGTCTAGAAGTATTGTCGCTTCCACGATCATCATTATGGTTATCACCAGTGATGACTTTGTCATCATCACCAATAAGATAGATATCTACTTTTTGACTGTTATAGTAGTTAGCGTTACAGTAGAATACCATTCCCTTAGGATCATAGAATAAATCTTCATTTCCTGGTTTTGGTCTAATAACGATAACGTAAACTAGTCCACTATTCTTTTCAGGACGAGGATCGACGATTCTATTATCATCATTAACTTGATTAATGATATCTGCAATTTTCATATTCTTAGCAACTTTGCTCATCTTATAAACAGTGGAATACCATTTACTGCTGTTAGGTAACGATTTTGCATACACTCTTTGAGCATCAACAGTGTCTAAAACACCTTTAACTGGCTGGAGAGTTAAATCGCCATCAGCTTCTTCAATAACCTTATTAGCTTCTTCTTTATCAAGAATTGCGCCTTTTAAGAACAAATCGTCGTTTCTTAAAGCGGTCCAAGAAGTGTCGATGGTTTTATCAGCGGAAATCAAATCGTTTTCTTCATCATATGGATAAATATCATCATATGTTAAAGCAAAATCGATATGATTGGTGTCCATATAGGTTTTGAAGTAATCGCTTTGATATTTGCTTGTTACTTCAACGAAATCAAATGGAACATTCGCGTATCCTGCATATAATCTATCTTTTTCGAGGAAATAATATTTAATACCCAAGAATCTATCTAATCCAATACGTTTTTCCACGTATCTTCCAGACCAACCAGATTTAGATGTTAAAATCATTGACCAATAGGAGAAATTACAGACATCGAAGTTATAAACTGAATGGAAGAAGGAGGCACCATTAAAGTCATTTCTCGCTCCATCGTTCTTATTCGCATCCGTACTCATCGTGGAATAGGCTCTGAAATAGGATTTATCATCGTTATTGATTCTTTCAACGATGCTATGTAATGCTTCATTCTTGTAGAAACCGTAGTTAACATCGAGATACTCTTTTGTTCCATGACCATAAATTGTTAAAGCGCCCATGACACCAGCTTCAACGACAAGGAATCCATAAAGAATTTTTCTAATGTGCTTATAGTTAAGGAAGATTACCCAAATTGTTGTAAGACCACACACATAGACAATCGCGATGATAGCCGCGGTCATGATGTTGTTTCTTTCGGTAAAACTGGAATATGTGGAAACGATATATTTCGCAAGTGCAGCAGCGGCGATAATACCAATAACTGTGAATAATCCACCAGCGATAAGCGTTCCTTTTGGCTCTTCTTTTATATGGTCGAGATATTCCGCTGTATAAGTTAAGAGTGAGGTTGTAACAAAGATTGTCCAACGAGAATATGGTTTGGTAAAACCAAAGAATAGATAATAGAAGAATGGGGTGAAAATGGTAAAGACCATTAAGCAAACACCAACGACGTGTGACCATTTCTTTTGTTTGATACTTCTAATAAAGGCAGGAACTAAAAGAATAATGAATGGATAATAACAGAAGGTACTTCCCGCAACATTATCGTATGTTTCGTTGCCTAATTGAGTTAGTGGTGTGCCACGATCAGACATCGCTGGGAAGAAGAATTCAATCGCTGGATATAAGTTACGATATTCCGATTTATTATCAAGATTTTTCCAGTTGAAAATATAATCAAATAATTCTTTAAACTTACCAGCTTTGAGGAATTCTTTGAGAGAATCTAAATAGGTCGCGCTTGTCGCTCTTGGAGCTTCTAAAGCTACCATAATTGATGGAAGAGCGATGATGCTCGCCATTAAAATACCGGCGACGAAAGCGATAAACCCAATTCCAAGGATCATCCAGTTATCTTTCATCGTGTTTTCTTTTAATCTTTGGAACCATCTAAACATCGCATAGACAAACGCCATCATAACAAAGCAGACAAGGAAGAAATAATTAACTAATCCAGAAAGGAAGATGGACGCCATTAAGAACCATGGTTTCTTGTCGCGAATAATCTTTTCAACACCCCAAAGCATCAAGACGAAGACCAAAGCGTTCTCTGTATAACAGTTGAACCATAAATACCATGCTGTCCAGCCACAATATGCAAAAGCAACACCAGCAAGTCTAGATGAACGGTCACTGACCTTCATATATCTTAGATATCCATAGAAGACGAGACCTGCTAAAGACATCCTAATAATCGTTGAAATAGCCATCATTTGTCCCATCCATGATCTTGGGAAGAATAAGACAATGAAGAAGAATGGGTCAAATAACGAATAGAAGCTATTAGAGCCAATATTATTTACACCTAAGAAGGTGTTCATATCAAATAAACGGAATGAGCCAGTTTTAATAAAATGCCACCAATCATCATAAAGATTCAAATAGAAGGCATATTGCTGGGTGTTATAGTCTCCAGAGAATGGTGTGGTGAAGTGATTGGTGAACAAAGACACCATGAAAAAGATAACTCCAACACCGAGGAGAAAAATAAAGTAATAAAACAATGAATTAAGGTTCTTTAAGAAAGAGAATGCTTTTTTAATCTTTCCCTTAATATCTAAAGTTTCATTTGTTTCCATGCTCTTAATAATATAACCCCAATAACATAAAATTGCATTTTATTTTCTCATAATATGCATAAATCTAATAAAAAATTGCATTTTTTCTTGAAAGTCGTTTTTCACTTTTCTATTATAGAAAAGCAATTTTTGTAGAAAACAAGAAAAATTATGAACATTAGAAACATCGCTATCATCGCCCATGTCGACCATGGAAAGACCACTCTAGTCGATCAATTACTCAGAACCGCAGGAACCTTCAGAAACAATGAAGAAGTCTCGGATCGTGTTTTAGATAGTAATGACATCGAAAGAGAAAGAGGAATCACTATTTTAGCTAAAACCACATCCATCAATTATAACGGCTGCAGGATTAATATTTTAGACACTCCTGGGCACGCTGATTTTGGTGGTGAAGTTGAAAGAATTATGAACATGGTTGATGGCTGTTTGCTTCTTGTTGATGCCTTTGAAGGAACAATGCCACAAACTCGCTTTGTTTTGAAAAAAGCCCTAGAAGCGCATATTAAACCAATTGTTTGCATCAATAAAGTCGACCGCGCTAACATCAATATCGCTGATACTTTAGACCAAGTTTTAACTCTTTTTATCGAGTTAGGCGCACCTGATGAATTCTTAGATTTCAAAGTCGTTTATACATCAGCTTTGAAAGGAACATCATCAACTAATCCAGACCCAAGCACTCAAACTCCTGGGATGGATGCTGTTCTTCAAACAATCATTGATGAAATCCCTGCGCCAAAAGTTGAAGAAGACAAACCACTTCAACTCCAAATCTCTCTTCTTGACTACAATGACTTCGTCGGAAGAATTGGCATCGGAACAATTAAAAGAGGAACAATCGCTGTTAATGATATCGTCGCTGCAAGTAGACTTGATGGATCCACCACAACCTTTAGAATTATGAAACTCTTTGGTTTTGAAGGATTAAAGAGACTTGAAATTGAAAAGGCCAGCGCTGGGGAAATTGTCGCTGTTGCCGGTCTTCCAGATATTAACGTTGGAGAAACTATTTGCCCAACCAACTACGTTGAGCCACTTCCACTAATTAGACTTGATGAACCAACTCTTCAAATGACCTTTGGAACAAACACATCACCATTTTCTGGACATGACGGAAAACTCTTAACTGCGAGAAAGATTGAAGAACGTCTCTTCAGAGAAACTCAAAAAGATGTTGCTTTAAAAGTTAAAAGAATTCCTGATTCTGAAAGTTGGATTGTCTCTGGTAGAGGCGAATTACATTTATCCATCCTCATCGAAAACATGAGAAGAGAAGGATTTGAACTCCAAGTTTCTAAGCCAGAAGTCATCATCAAAGAAATTGATGGGGTGAAATGTGAACCTTATGAAGATTTAGAAATTGATATTCCTAATGAATACGTCGGGGATGTCATGACCACGATGGGCGCAAGAGGCGCAGAACTAATTAATATGGATGCGAAAGAAACGATTACTAAACTAACATACGTTATCGCTTCCCGTGGATTACTTGGATATATGACAAACTTTATGACTTTGACCAAAGGTTATGGAATTTTGTCTCATACTTATAAAGAATATCGTCCAATCACCACTGCTTCTCTTGGAGAAAGACAAATCGGCGTCTTAGTCGCAACGGAAAACGGCATGGCCACTCCATATGCAATCGAACACGTTGAAGAAAGAGGGACGATGTTTATCGAACCAGGTACTGAAGTGTATGAAGGAATGATTATTGGCGAAAACCGTTACGATATCGATTTAGCGGTCAATGTCGTATTGAAAAAGAACCTCACCAACGTCAGAAGTTCAACAAAAGATAACACCGTGGTCCTTAAAACTCCTCGTAAGATGTCATTAGAAGCATGTCTTGATTACATTAATTCAGATGAACTTGTTGAGATTACTCCTAACACATATCGCATGAGAAAGAAGATTCTTAACACCACCGAAAGAAAGAAATACGACGCTCATAAAAGAGCGGAAGCAAAAGAATAGACTCGGAGATCCGAGCCTATTTTGTTTCTTTGGAAGCTTTTTCTTCTTTAGATTCGGCTTCCTTTTTCTTTTTCTTATCTTCGTCAACGACGTAATGTTCAAATTTTAATCCGACAACATCTTCAACTGGTAAGGAGAAAGCAATGCCTTGTCCTTTCGTTTGTAGACCTGCTTTTTCATAGATAGCTTTTAAAACCTTATCGCTAATTTTATCATTCACAACAATAAGGACCATTTCTTTATCAGGAGTGATGATAATGCCAAAACGTTTTTCCATCTCTTTGTTTCCGGTTCCGCGGGCATGAACAACAGTTCCGCCATAGGCGCCTTCGCTTCTAGCAGCGTCCATCACTAGTTCGGTAAATCCAGTGTTGACCATTGCGATGATTAAGACAAATTTATCCATGTATCCCTCCTTTTAGTATGAATTAGTTAAGAAATAATATAGTCTTGCTCCAATAACGGAGTTTAGTGGTATTGAGAACGATATACCTTTATTTGTTGACCCATCTCCAGTTAGATATTCATTAAGAAGATATATTGCTTCTTCTTTTTTATCATCCCTGACGATGGATAAGATGACTCCTTTTTTATCATCATGGATACCAAGGATATCATATGCCTTATTCTTTGATGTTCCTTGACCAACTTGAATGAAGCTTGCTCCACTACCAACGCTTTCAAATAATTTCACAACTTGATCACTTTGGTGATATCCAACAATCGTAATAAAGGCATAAAGTTTATGCAAGTTTTTACGATTTTCGATTTTGGTGGTATCGCTCTTTTTACGATTAACAAATGGGACTTTTGCCATAATGATACCTCCTAGAAATGAATGATTTGCTCATCATCTGCTTCATATGGTTGCATACGCATACGACGGATGGCGAGTTCTTCACTAATTTTCTGACTAACACCGATGATTTGAATAGCGATAATTGGAGTTAAAGCAATTAACGCAACAAGCCCAAAGGCAAATTCATAGACATTTCCATCTGGTGTTTTGGTGATAAATATTCCAATCGCAAGAGGAAGGACAAAGGAGACCGCGACAGGTCCTGAAGCAGTTCCACCAGAGTCAAAGGCAATCGCGGTGAACAAATCTGGGGTGACAAACATTAACGCGATCGATAATAAGTACCCAGGAACGATATAATACATGACACTAAATTGATATATAGAACGAGTTATCGCTAGGGCGATAGCTAAACCAACGCCCAACGCTAATGCGAAGAGGATGGTTGATCTTTTAATCGTGCCAGAACTAACGTCTTCAATTTGTTTCGTTAAGACATGGACGGCAGGTTCGCAAAGAATTGTCACCATTCCAAGAAGGAACGCGAAGAGGATAACAACGACATTATCAATTGAACCTAAGGCAACGCCAATCTTACGACCAATTGGAGTTAAACATGAACCAACAGCAGTTAGGAATAAAACTAATCCAACATAGGAAATACCAAAGCCGATAATCATTGACCAAATTTTACTAACTGGGAGTTTGATATAAATAAGTTCATAGACAAGGAAAATTAAGATGATTGGAAGCATCGCAATCAAAACTTCTATCATTGTGCCCATCTTTGTCATCGAGCTAGGAAGTAACGTGTTAACGACAGTTTTTAATACGCTTCCCCACGTGGATGAGTCAAATGCACCATAAGCGGAGATGTCATATCCAGCAAATCCTTGAGGCGCAATCCACTCATTAATGATAATGATGAGAGTCATCGTTAAGATAGGTCCAATAGAGGCGACACCAACTAAACCGAAACTATCTTTATGAGCGTCTTTTCCTGATCTAACTGTAGCGATACCTAAACCTAAGGAAAGGATAAATGGAACAGTCGCAGATCCAGTCGTAATTCCACCCGCATCAAAGATGAATGGGAGGTATTGACCGTTTTTAATAAGACAAATAAGAATAAAGACGATGAAATATAAGAATAAGTACCAAACTTTTAGTTGACCATGGATAATGATACGAATAACTCCAATGACAACAAAGAGACCAACACCAACAGATATACCGCCTAGAAGTAGCCATTTATCAATAGAAACACTTCCAGCGACGATAAGGATGGATGGTTCCGCTAAAGTGATTAACGTTCCTAGAAGGAACGCAAATGTAATAACGACGAGGATATTCTTTTGACGAGATAAGGATGAACCCATATATTCGCCAATCTTAGTTAATCCACTTGTGCATCCAACACTAAAGAGGGCTAATCCGAGGATTAAAGAAACACCGCCAATGGCTAAAAAGATATAATCAACCGCATTAAAATCAATTAGTTTGATTAAGGCCATAACTAAACAAACAACGATAATAGGAGTAATCGATATCGAGGCAGTAACAATTGATTTTAAATAGTTATTTTTGATTTTCATATATCTATCTTAACAAGGATTGTTAGTTTTTGGCTTTTTTATTTGTTTCTTTTTTGATGAATGTTCCATCCATCAACGCTAGAAACTCTTTTGGCATTGTCGTGGTGAAATCTAAAACTTTACCAGTAAATGGATGTGTAAGTTTTAATTCGTAAGCGTGTAGTCCTAATCTACCTAATGGATTAGATGGGTTCCCATATTTATCATCCCCAATGATGTTGTGTCCTTTTTCACCAAGATGAACCCTAATTTGGTTCTTGCGGCCCGTTTCAATCTCAACATCAAGGAGAGAATATTTATCGTTTGTTTTTAGAGTTTTGTATTTGGTAATCGCAAGTTGCCCATCGCCTTTTTTAAAAGATGAATACATCAAATTGAGGGAGTTTTTCTTCAAATATGATGTAATAGTTCCGCTCTTTTCCTTCATTTCCCCTTCGATGATTGCGAAATATCCTCTCTTAATAACGAGGTCATTCCACTTATCTTGAAGAGCGTCTCTAAGCTTTGAATTTTTCACAAACATCAAAACGCCAGAAGTATCTTCATCAATACGATGAACGACAAAAATGCGGTTATGTTTATCTTTTTGCTGAACATAATCACTAACGATACGGAATGCGGTTGATCCTTTTTCCTTATCGGAAGCAACAGATAAAAGACCGCTTGGTTTATTAATGACGATTATCTCATCATCCTCAAAGAGGATAGGAAGATTGCTTCGAGCTTTTTGCCTAATTCCAGTTTTAGCAATCATTACAACATCATCAGGATAGAGCTTGTAATTAAACTGACTAATAGGGGCGCCATCAACTAAAACACGATGGTTTGAAAGAAGAGATTTAACACTGGTTTTTGAGCTATCTTTAAAGATTTCATAAAGAAATTCAAGGAGCTCACATTCGTGAGTGACCTTGTATTCTCTAATTCCTTCATAGTCTTTGCTACGATGTTCAAATCTTTTCTTGTTCTTATTCATAATTATTTCTTAAGAGTATTAATAATCATTCCTAAATATTGTTTAGCGACGTTAATTCCTGTCACTTTTTCAAATTCTTCAAAGAAGGCATTGGAATTTATTTCACATAAAATAGGTTCATCATTATCAAATAGTAAATCGATTCCCGCATATTTTATGTGTAAGAGCGAAGCAATTTTATTAACAAACTCCTCTTGTTTCTTATTTAGGGCTAATGGACGAGAAGATGCGCTTCCGCCATAATTGCTTCTAAAATCCTTAGGATTATAACGTTCAAACGCTCCAACGATTTTCTCATCGATAACGATAACTCTCGCACTTCTTCCTTTGCTATTTTCAACATACGATTGGAATAAAAGCGGATACATAAAGTTTTTGCTATATATTTCTTTTAATTCTTCTTTGTTGTTCGCTAAATAGACACCTTCTCCTAGAGAGCCATAAACTTTTTTGACCACTAAAGGAAGGCCGATGGTTTTAATGACTTTATCTAAGAATAGATAATTCTCTTCATTAATATAATCACGATAAATTAGAGGTGCACTCATCGTAAGAGGCATTCTAATTCCATGGTTAGATAAGGTGATGTATGTCAGCATTTTATCATCGCATAATTTTAAGAATTTAGGATCATTAAATAGCGTATATCCCGCTTGTTCTAGCATTCTTGCTAAATAATAATCTTTATCGAGATAGATGATAAAATCGCATTTTAAATCGGTGACGACTTCACCGTTTTTATCTATATAAGCAATAGTCCCGTCATTAACAATGACATCTAAATCTAAATGAAGAAGAGCGGCCTCTTCTTTTAAGCGTTTTATTTTGGAAAGGTTATGGGAATTATCTTGGTTGATAATAATAACGCCGCGCATAGTTATTGACCATTAATCCATTTCTCAGTAAAGATGATTTCTCTTGGTTCTTCACCTTGATATGGTTGGAATTCAAAAGAATAATCAATCACAAAGGTGTTGTTTGAAAGCTTTTGGAAATTACCAATAATCGTATCGTTTGTCGATTTCCTTGGGAAATATTTCACTAATTTAACACTTGTATAGAAAAGCACCAAGAGAGCAATGGCTCCAGCGAATATTGCAAACCAGTTAATTCTCATCTTGATACCCGCGGTCACAATACCAGAAACGCAAACAAGGAAGAGGATAGTCAATCCAGTAACCGCTAAAATTGGATGTTTTTTAAACAATCCTTGTTTTGCAAACAAAACTAGTGAGGATACTAATAGTAAAACCGTGAATATTGATGCTGAGAAATATAGGAAGACTAAGTTACTCATCATATCAACATTTAAGATAGAAAGAATAATCTGCGTCATTGAAAGAACGAATGTTAATAATGAGATAAGATAAAAGACAACATATCCAATGAATACTGGTCTATTGCCTGGATTTGGCGTGCGATCATAGTCATCTTTAACATGATTCTCCACCGATTGATTATAACGATATAAATCCACTTCTGCGTGGGCTACTTGGTTTAACCAAATCTTGATGTTATATGTAATATTCTTTTGATCTTCATCAGAAGCGTATTGATCTAATTTCTCAAGATATTCCTCACGAATAATAGAGGCTACTTTGGAATAACTATTGATGAGCTCAACTTTTTCTTCGTATTTTGTTCTCGCTTTATTCCATTTCTTTTTGTTATTGCCTGGAATATCGGGGTAGTATCCAGCGATTTTGTTAAAAGCGAGTTGAGTTGTTTGAGAATATTTCTTTCTCACATAATGATAATATCTCGCTCTGGCATCTTCCTTAACTTCTTCATCATCAAGCGCGTAATCGACCTTAGGAATAAGGAAGATGAAATCTATTTCTGTTCTACCAATAAGTTCAAATAGAACACTCCAATAGTTTTCTGGATAAAGTTCTTTCATTAATTTAGTAAACTCAAGGAGTCGATTGTATGAACGGAAATAAAGCAATCTAAAAGCGTGTCTTAAAGCGCTTTGAAGGGAATCGATATCACCAGGAACACTTAAATCAGGTAAATCAATTTCTTCACCTTCAAATAAAGGCGCTCCACAAAGTGGGCATATTAAATATTTACTATCTGCGGTCGCAGTGTAAATTTGTTCACATTTAGGACAGACAATCTTAGTTAACGCCATAGCGCTCATCTTATCACAAGATAAGTTTTTCTTCAACGCGCACATGTAAAAGAAAATAGAATGCAAGCATTCTATTTCTTAATTTCGTTTAAAAACTTATCAAAGATTAGTTTTTGGCATCTTCACCGATTGTGGTGACGGTTTTGCCATAGCAGAATGTCGCAATGACACCTGGTCCACATGTGATACCGATGATCGGTCCAATCCATGCATCGATAACATTAACGCCAAGTTCTTCAATTAATCTCTTCTTAAGTTCAGCAGCCTTTTCTTGCGCCATACCTTGGCAAACAAAGACAGTATCATTTTCCTCTTTAATGATTCTTTCTTTGGTTAATTCAAAAATTCTATTTAAAGCTTTTTTGCTTCCTTTAACTTTTTCAATAACGAGGTTATGTCCAACCGCGTCACTAATGAAGATTGGTTTAACACCGATGATATCTCCAAAGAACGCAGATGTTCCAGAAACACGACCAGCTTCCTTTAAATATTTAAGGGTCTCAACAGAAGCGGCTTGGTTATAGTTAAGGCGATGGAGTTCGAGCCAGCCAACGACTTCATCAAGGGATTTACCTTGTTGCTGAAGTTTAGCAGCGTCAATAGCCATCATACCTTCACCTAAACATGCATTGAGGGAGTCAAATCCAACCATGCGTCTGTCTGGGAATTCTTCTTTGAGTTCTTCTCTAATAAGATTGAAGATATTCATTGAACCAGTGAGTTTGTGAGAGCAGGCAATGTAGAGAATGTCATATCCACCTTCAAGATATGGTCTCATTTTGCTTTCGAATTCTTCACCTGGAACTTGGGTGGTTTTGCAGTGATTCTTAACGTCAGCGATCCAACCATATAATTCTTCTGGTGTATACTCTTCGAAGTTAAGGTCGGCGTGTTTTTCTTCACCTTTAACCACGATGTTCATTCTGAAGTAATCGATTCCGTATTTTTCTCTGATCTCTTTGCTTAAGTCAGAGCAGGAGTCTGTAAAGATTTTAAATTTAGACATAAAATGGTCTCCTTTTTAACTCTATAATCATCTCCTTTTCTTTATGAAAAGTCCACCATTTTTTTAAAGAAATGATGTTTTTATTAACAATCGCCTAAAGGCGATTAAAAAATAGCACTCTTTCGAGTACCATTTTCATTACGCCCCATCAATGTGTGTGTCACAGATTGAAGAGCGTCTGTCTTTTTTCTCATTTTTCTCGCGAAGCATATCGATATCTTCGCCAGTTTTGTAATTATGCTTCCTGCGTCTTTTACGACGAACATCAAGATCAACCATTATTTTTTGGCTTCTACATACTCTTCAAAAGCATGTAGCTCCTCGAGTGTCTTGAACTTCGCCATGAAGTAGCTATTCCCCATCGTTCCCGAGAAGACGATTGGGTATCTTCCGGATAAGCACAATGAATTGCGGAAGGTGTTTTTGATATCCTCAACACTATGAACGTATTCATAGCAATCTCTTCTAGATGCACATCCAGCGTAGAATTTCTCTAGCTTCATATCTTGACGGTTTTCATCAAAAGCCATACAGTCTGCATAGATTTGATAGCAGTCAACAGAATTAGCAAAATTGATTAAGTCTGGAGTGTAGCCTCCCGCTGGTCTCATATTAGTTTCAAGAGCGGTAATTTGACCTTTCTTACCAACACCAGGAACATCTTTGGTTAAGCGGAAGAATTCGAGATGGAAGAATCTATTCTTCACTTCGAATGTTTTGACAACTTTTCTTCCTAATGTTTCTAAATCCTTCTTGACGAATGGATCAGTATAATAGAAGACATCACGATGTTCATTTAATACATCGGAGATGGAAGGTGGAAAGTGATTGCAAGTGCAGAAGATGACTTCGCTTTTAGAATTAGCCACTCCATCAAAGGAGATGATTTCACCAGTGATAAATTGTTCGCAGATATAGGTGACATCTGGCCACTTCTTTTCAAAGAAATCTTTTAAGTCATTTTCATCTTTGATTTTGAAGTCTCCGGCTGCGCCAACACCTTGGTCAGGCTTGATAAATATAGGATATCCCACTTCTTTTGCAAATTTCTTCACTTGTTCCATATCTTCAACAAGGATGAATTTTGCGACTGGACAACCCGCTTTAATGTAACGGGCCTTCATCATAGATTTGTGTTGATAAACTTCGATATCACGGCCTTGTATTCCAGTATCAATACCGAATCTTTCTCTTAACAACGCATCTTTTTCTAACCAAAACTCATTGTTACTTTCAAGATAATCGATGTGTCCATATTTATCTTGGAAATAAGTTAAGGCTCTGACTTCGTTATCAAAGTTCTCCATGTCTACACAGCAATAATATTCTGTTAAGGCATTCTTTAATGATGGATTAAGTTCATCATAAGGTGCATCACCAATTCCTAACACCCTAAAGCCATTCTTTTTGAGAGCTTCAATAAAGTGATAATAAGAATCGGGGAAGTGCGGAGATATAAAAACAAAGTTTTTCATATTAGGGTCCTCCGTTGCTAATTATTATAAACAATATTTTCTATTAGTAAACAAAAACGAGAAAAATAAAAAATGAAGGGAAAATCCCTCATTATCATATTCAAATAACCACGTAAGAATCGCTATTTAATGGAATCTTTTGTTAAGGTTACTTCGTAACTGATTTGATATTTATGTGTGGTGTTAAAGTTCTCTTCTCGATACGATAATGAAATAAGATATTTATCTTTATATTCAAAAGCAAAAGAAGAAAGGAAGTTCTTGTGGTTTCTATCACTATAGATTTTGACATCACCACTGACATGGAAGTTCTTTTTGGTGCGGTATTTTTGAGCGATATTTTCTTCGTTCACGCTCTTTAAGTCTTCTAATCTTTGTTTTGTGTTAGCAGGGCGATCGATTTCATTGATTTTCTTTTCCGCTTTATCACTCGCTACCGCATAGTAGTAAACATTAAATGTTGATAAAGCTTTATCTTCATCACCTTCAACGATTGAAGTGAAGATTTTTCCGTCTTCTCCTTTGATTGAGCAATATAAAATATTGGAGTCGACATAATACCACGATTCCGCGATTTCTTCGGCCTCATTGTAGATATGAATGATGTTATTTATTTTTGATACTTCATAAAAGCAAACAATGTTTTCTTTGTCACCTTCAATGGTTGAATAATAGAAAGAAACTTCATCGAATGTTCTTAAATCACCATTCGTATAACGATCATAAATAATCATGTCTAAAATCTGCGCTGCTTGATTCGCATTAATCGAGGTATTTTGCGAACATGAAGCGAACACTAAAGTAGGCACTAATACGAGTAAAGGGATGAGCTTCTTCTTCATATCTATCATTCTATTGATTTTTACTTCCTTATTCAAATATTTGTTCCGACTTCTTTTTTATAGTTATAAAAGAAAAAAATATATAAAATGATTAAGGAGAATTTTTATGGAATCATTAGATGGGAAAGTCATATATCAAGTTTTTGTAAGAAACTATCAAAAAGAAGGAAACTTCAAAAGCGTTAAAAAAGATCTCGATCGCATTAAATCTTTAGGTGTCGATATTCTTTATCTCATGCCGATAAACGAGATTGGAAAAGCATCTCGTAAAGGGACATATGGTTCACCGTACGCGATTAAAGATTATTACGCTATTAGCAAAGATTTAGGAACTAAAAAAGATTTAGTTGAATTAATCAAAGCCACTCACGAAAAAGGAATGAAAATCATTTTAGATATGGTTTTCAATCACACTTCTCCAGATAATGATTTGACCACAAAGCATCCAGATTTCTATTATCTTAAAGAGGGAGTCCCATCACATCGAATCGCCGATTGGAGTGATGTTATTGACCTTAATGTGGAAAAGATAGAGACACAAGAATATCTCATTGATGTTTTACGTTACTATGTCTCGTTAGGATTTGACGGATTTAGATTCGATGTCGCCAGTATTATTCCTTTAGAATTTTTTGCACGTGCGCGTTTAGCGTTAGGAAACGATATTATTTTCTTTGCAGAATCAGTTTCTAAAGACTTCAAAGTCTATCTTAAGAAGATGCATTACTATTACGAGGAAGATGAATATCTTCCACCAACATTTGATATCCTTTATAACTACAACTATTTAGATGATTTTAAACATTACTTAGAAACAAGAGACGAAGAATATTTAAGAAGTGTAATGCGCATCATCAATAAAGAAAATGTCATCAACCAAGAAGTCATTAGATCGAATGGTTTAGAAAACCACGACTTAGACCGTCTCGCTTCTAAATTAAGTAGAAAAGAATTAATCAATTTCACCACGATGTTTATTTCCATCAGAGGAAGCGCTTTCATCTATGCAGGTGGGGAATATGGATTTAAACATCGACCAGACTTATTTGAAAAAGATCCAATTGATTGGACCATCAAAGATGAGGAACTATGTGAATATATCAAAGAACTCATTGAATTAAAGAAAGAGTTTGGAGAAATTGAAACACAATACATTGAAGAAATCGGTCAACTACTCGTATATAAAATCACCCTCCGTAATAAAGAGGGATTAGAGAGGAAATTTATCGTTAATCTTAGTGATAGAACAATTCTTCTAGAGCAATTAATGGAAGATTTATATGACGATGATTTGCTCACTATTATTGATGGAATGATCAAAAACGGAGATATCGTTTTAGACCATCCATTAATCTTTACATTTTCGTTAGAAGATAAGACGAAAGAAGCAGTCCAGAGCTAATAGAAAATCTTAAGTTATAGCCACCACATTCTCCATCAATATCGAGAATCTCACCAATAAATGATATGTTCTCTTCTTTAATAGAAGAGAATTTTTCATCTATCTCCTTAATATCAAGTCCGCCTCTTGTCACTTGCGCATCTTTAAATCCATATAAAGAATCGAAAGTGAAAGTCATCGAACTCAAGTATTTGACTATTCTTTCATAATTGGAGGAATCTAGAAGACTATCTTCTTTGATTTTTAGTTCCTTCATGACGTATTTAGCAAGATTATCTTTAACGAGAGATAATAGATACTCTTTGCATGTAATATCATCAATTTTCTTAACGTTTTTGTTCATCAAGAAATCAACTTTAATAGTGTATATCTCCATTGGATTGATATATTTGGATAAATTCATGATGCAGATTCCAGAAAGTGCGTCACTCTTAAACTGTAGTTCTCCCTCTTCCTCTTTGATGAGTTTATTTCCTTGATAAAGAGATACTTTCGCATCCCCTCTCACACCAAAGAGGGAAGAGACATCTTCTTTAACTTTAATTGGGCATAATGAAGGAACGAGAGGATTAATCTTATAGCCGTGTTTCTCTAGGGTTAAGAACATTTCTCCCTTTGATCCAGTCTCTGGATGTGACTTTCCTCCAGTGGCAATAACAAGGTGATCGAAGGAATAATTCTCTTTGCTGCCTCTAACTTTGACTAAGTCTTTTCCAATTTTATAATCAGAAACAAAATCATAAATGATTTTAATTCCTAATCTTTTACATTTATTAATTAATATCTCTGCGACATTTGGAGCGGATTCACTAATTGGATAATATCCGTAATCTTTGATAATTTTTGTTAAGATTCCTAGTTCAGCGAGCTCTCTTAAATATTCATCAAAAGGAATCGCATCGAATAACTTTTTAACAAAATTTTGATTGTTGTATTTAGAAACATCATCTTTGATGGGTGCGATATTACATTTGCCATTTCCAGTCATTCTGAGCTTCTTAAGTAGTTGTTCATTTCTATCGATAATAAAAATATCAAGGTCGTTCCTTAATTCTTTTAATTTAATTGCTGAAACAAGAGAGGCTGGACCGCCTCCGATAAACGCAACAGTTTTACTCATATCGACCTACAGCTTTTAATAATTTTATTGTGATTTCCTGGCTCTTTTGATAAATTTGTTCAACATCTTCATCAACAAAGAAC
This sequence comes from Bacilli bacterium, assembly GCA_017447305.1. Classification (GTDB taxonomy): domain Bacteria; phylum Bacillota_I; class Bacilli_A; order RFN20; family CAG-826; genus RGIG3315. Next base: position 49,600 of record JAFSNY010000045.1, read on the forward strand.
TTTCCATCTTCATATAAAATCTTTCCATCAATCATTGTCATCTTGATATTCTCTTTAGAGCCAGAGAAGACAATGTTCTTTTCGATATTTAAAAGAGGTCTCATGTTTGGACGAGATAAATCAATCATGATGATATCCGCAAGTTTACCAACTTCTAATATATCCGCATCTTTTAAATTTAATGCTTTACTACCATTGACAGTCGCCATCTTTAAGACTTCTTCCGCTGGTAAAGCGCTAGCGTCCATATTCTTAAGTTTAGCAAAGCTAAAAGCAAGCATCATTTCCTTAAACATATCTAAGCAGTTATTAGATGCTGGGCCATCTGTTCCTAAGCAAACATTAACTCCTGCTTTTCTAAGTTTTTCAATATCACAAATACCAGAGGCAAGTTTAGAGTTACTTCCTGGATTACTGACAACCGATAAATTATATTTCTTAAATATTTCAATATCCTTATCGGACATATAAATGCAGTGATAACCGCCACCGCCAAAATCAAATAATCCTTCTTTTTCAAAATATTCAATTGGTGACATTCCTCTTTTTTCATAACATTCATCAACTTCTTTTTTGGTTTCGGAAAGATGAGTGTAGAAAGGCACTTTATAGTGGTGGACTAGTTCATTAATCAAATCCACTTCTTCTTTTGATGTCGTGTATTCAGAATGAAGGGAGAAACAATATTTCGTGAGGGAATGTACATCGTTTTCTTCTTTTTCAAACATCCTCATCATGTCTTCTTTAGAATAATAGGATGTTGGCATAAAACACACTAAGGATCTCATTCCAAAATCCTTACAAGCTTTGATAAACATATGAGGATAGAAATATTGATCAAAGCAAGCGGTAATACCAGAAGATAGGTATTCTAAGAACGCTAGTTTTGATAAGTGATAAATGTCTTCTCCGGTGAGATTCTTTTCCGCTGGGAAGCAATAATTAAATAGCCAATCTTGCAAAGGTAAATCATCTGCGAAGCTTCTTAAAAACACCATTGGAGAATGAGTGTGACAGTTTTTAAATCCTGGCATAAGAAGGTTACCATCACATTGAATAATTCGATCGAATGTATCTTTATGGTCAATTGACTTACCAACATAAGCGATTCTATTGTCTTTAACAATTAAATCTCCGAAGAAGATTTCTTCTCCGTTCATTTTTAAAATACGAGCGTTTTTGAATAAATATTTCATGCGAACATTCTAACATTTATTAAACAAAAAGTTTACTGAAAGTACCCCAATTTTTACTAACTGAAAAAATTTGCTTTTAATCGTCAATCTTTTTCACATATAATGTGATAAAGGAAAATTTCGTAATATGAAAAACTTAATTATTTTTAATGGCGCCGCCGGAGAAGGGGCTGCTGCTGCAAGATTTGAAGAAATCAAAAAAGAGTTTGAAGGAATGGATCATGAAATCCACCTTACAACTGCACCAAAAGAAGCTATTACATTCATCAGAAATTATCTTGAAGCCAATAAAGGCGAAAAAGTTAGAATTTATGCTTGTGGAGGAGACGGAACAGTTCACGAATGCGCCAACGGTATGGTTGGATATGATAACGCTGAACTAGCTATCTTCGCTATCGGTACAGGAAACGACTTTGTTAAATACTATGGTGGAGCAGAAAAGTTCTTAGATTTAAAGAAACTCATGAAAGCCAAATCCCATCCTGTCGATTTAACAAAGATTGAAGGACCATCTCTTGATGAACCACTTTATTCCATCAATGTCATCAACTTTGGTTTTGACGCTGTTGTTGGAGCAGTTGGAAACAAGAACAAAGAAAAAGGTAAGAAAAAACCATACGATAAGGCCATCCCTGTTGCCATCATGAAAGCTAGATTCAATAAGATTATTGTTACCGCTGACGGAGAACAATTAAATAAGAAGAAAATGCTTCTTTGTACCCTTGCTCATGGTAGATTTGTTGGTGGTAAATTTATGTGTGCCCCGCATTCCATCAATGATGATGGTTTAATCGATGTTTGTTTACTTAAGACCAGATGCTTATTTGCCTTCTTAGGTATCCTTGGACCATACACCGAAGGAAAGCACCTCGATACACCAAAATATAGAAAGACCTTGGAATATAGAAGAAGTAAGGTTATCGATATCAAAGCACCTAAAGACGTCGACATTTGTGTTGATGGTGAAATGATCAGAGGAAGTGAATTCAAAGCAACCTCTATGCCAGGCGCTATCAAGTTAGTTATTCCTGGGGAATAATCATGTTAATTTACATATCAACAATAGTCATCGCTCTTGCTTTATCCATTGCCGGTTCATTGACCTTTTGGAGAATACAACATTGGTATGATTTCTACATTCCAATCGTTTTATTCATCGCTGGGCTAGTTGGTATGATTGCTTTCTGGTGGATCTTTGTGTGGATCGCTGGAAAATTTGTCAAAAAAGAAATGCATCCAAAGCAATCAAAATGGGCAAGATTTTGGCTTGAAGAAGGTCATGACTTCCTCATGCTTGCGGCTCTTGTGAAAATTGTTGTTAATAACAAAGAAAAATTACCTACTAACCAAAGATTTCTTTTAGTGGGAAACCATCGTTCTAATTTTGATTCGATGTCTATGACATCAAAACTCAAAAAATACGATTTAGCTTTTATCACTAAGCAAAGCAACTATAAGATTCCACTATTTGGAAGACTTCTCTATGGTGCGTGTTTCTATCCAGTTGATCGCGAAAATCAAATCCAATCATTAGAGACATTTAAAAAAGCATCCGAACTTATCACTAATAACGAATGCAGTGTCGCCGTCTTCCCAGAAGGAACAAGACAAAGAGAGAAAGTCTTAGGAGACTTCCATGAAGGTGTCTTCAATATCGCCTTAAGAGCGAAATGTCCTGTGGTTATCGTCACCGCTAAGGGAAGCGAGATGGTTCATCGTAATTTCCCATTTAGACCAACAAAAATTACCATTGATGTCTTAGGAACTCTTCCATACGAAGCGATTGAAGGAATGACCGCAAAAGCAATCTCTGATCAAGCCCATTCCATCATGGAAGACCATCTTAAAAAGATTGATATCCTTGAGTACGAAAGAAAGCGCACAGAAAAAGAAAGTAAAAAGAAAGGAGTATAACTCCTTTTTCTTTATCATGGTGAATTTACCGTTCAAGTGCAACATTTCTAGACAAAAATAAAGGCTCATATTAATCCTGGTGTAAGATATAGTTGCGACACTTATCTACAGGAGGTTCTTTATGAGCTATTCACATTTTACCATAGAAGAA
>JAFSNY010000046.1 GCA_017447305.1 Bacilli bacterium
CACATCTGGAAGCGCAAATATGGTTACATATTTAACTGCAGCTAGTGAAGGCGTAGATCTCGTTGATTCTAGCATTAAAAAAGTCATTCACTGGGCTAAAGGAAGCACCTTTACTGCAGGCACAATTAATAGTTTCTATTCCGCATTATCAAGCGTGGATTATGACTATGCAGGATTATCAATATATCCATATTATTGTTGCCCAACTGGTAACACCGCTGTTGGAGGTGGAATTGATACCTTAAATAGTGTTCTTTCAGGACTATCTTTATCTAAACCATGGTTTGTCGCTGAAACATCATATCCATTTACTGGAAGTTCTTATGTTTATGAAAACGCTACCGAAGTGACTAACTTCGCCATTAGTGATTGGACAGTAGATGGAACTGGTCAAGGTGAAGTTAAAGATATCACCACCATGAAAGCTAATTACCCATTCACTCCGGCAGGACAAGCCAAAATGATCCATGATTTGACGTATTCCATTGTTAGATATGGTGGTCTTGGAGTGTTCTATTGGGAAGGCGCTTGGGTGCCTAACGCTAATGTCGGATGGGCTGGAAGTGGTTCATCATGTTCATGGTCCAATCAAGGATTTTTCTCCTACGATGGTAAGCCAATCGCTAACTTAAATCTCTTCGCTCAACTATCTCCATATATCGACTAATTATTGTGGTTCAATGAGCACTTTATCTAGTGTTTATCAAAAATAAAAATCTATCTTTTTCCTTTTAGTAAAACTAAAAACTTTACCTATTTTTAAATTGGTGTATAATTTGTATACACGAAGAAAATTAAATAAGGAAATTTATTCGTTTTTGTGGTGGTTTATTTTGTCGATTGTTAACCGCCCATCCTCACCAACACTTTTCGTGTGGTGGGTTGCTCATAAAAAATAAGGAAAGGAAAAGAAAATCTGATAGTGAGCAATATCAGATAAGAATAAACATGAAATTTAAACATGTATTATTATCTTTAGGCTTAGCCCTTACCATGGGTGTTGGTGTCGCTACTGGTATTGGTGCTAAGGAAGCCAAAGTCGCGAAAGCTGAAGTTAATGGTCGTTTCTCTATTCTTGTCAACAATGATTCATGGTGGAAAAATGACAGCGCTCAAATTTTTGCGACATATAGTAGTGCTGGTGAAGTCAGAATTACTCCAGATTCAGACATTGCTACATATGAGAACGGATTTAGCTGGGTAACCATCGGTGGAGTCGGTTATGGTGTTCTTACGATGGAAGTTGATACAACTACTTTTACATATGATAACTTCTATTTCCAAAGAAAGAGTCCTTCTGGCGATAATTGGGGTTCTCAAAATTGGACATTGAGTCCAGCTAAAGTTAAAAACGGAACATGCAACGCTGTTATCATTGATGCGGATAGTAGTTTTAGTCAAGACGACAATAACTATTGGAAAATTACTACTTACTATGGCACAAACAATGACTATAGTAATTTAAGTGCTGCCACCAAAGCATGTTATTTAGACAAAGCTGGTTCTTATACTCCTGCTGATCCAGACAAATTATCAAATGGTTATGAATTCCAAGGTTGGTACACCAATCCTGGTTTAACATCTGCATGGGGTGGAACATTAAGTTCTGATGTAACTCTTTATGCAAAATACAACACAACCACCGTTGATATTTACAAAAATTCATCCTTACAAGGCGAATCATTTACATACAATTCATCTCAACATCAATGGGAAGGAATCGTTTCTTTCGCTGTCGGCGATGAATTCGTAGTTAGAAAAATAGTTGGTGCTGTTACAACCGATTATGGATTTGATTCTTTAGAAGATGGTAGTGCACAATATCCAAATGCTAAGTATCAAGGAAAAATGACTGATGGTGATGATGAAATCGTTATCGCTGCAGACTCTGCCGGTGCTTATTCAATCTATCTTAAGGATGCAGGCACAATGTGGATTCAATCTGCTTCCGCAAGTGATGAAGCATATATGTATGGTACATATTTCTTAACAAATGTCGGATGTGCTTATCCAAGTGTTCCATCTGGTTGGTCAACAGTTAAGACCAGATATGCAAGCGTTTCAAATGCTGCAAGAACCATTATTGCTGGAAAAACAGCAAATGTTAGTGGAGACGAAATTGAACAAATGCTCTATTACTACACCATGGCTCTTACAAATCACGCTTCATTAAGAACCGCCGAAAATAACTTCTTAGTTGATGGAAGTGGCGATGTAATCGTTTCCCCAACTAATGGAGTTCTTGAAATCGCGTACTCACAATCTGCCAACGCCACAATCATTATCATTATGATTTCTGCGATTGCTTTAATCGCTGCTGGTGGATTCTTCTTACTCCGTAAAAAGAGAGAAAACTAATTAATAATTATCAAAACTAATCGATAAGTAGAGCGCTCCTTGTGAGCGCTTTTACTTATGTAAATAACGAAGTTGAAGCAATTTATAAAATCAAGAAAAGTTATGATTGAGACAAAATAAATGATAAAAATGTTGAGATGGATAAAAAGTTGAAAATCATCACATGAATGAAAAAGTGTTGACAGAAAGCGGGGGGGGGTAACCTATAAGAGACTTATATAATAACGGAGAAAAAGTTTGAAAAGGTTTTTTTGCGTTATTATCTCGTTGGTAATGATTTTATTAGTAAATAAAAAATCAAAATCCAACCCCGCGAGAATTCGTGATAGCCAATAATAATTAGGAAAGGATGTTTACTAGGGGCTATTAGTAAAACTTATAAGTTATGAAAATTAAAAAACTTATAACAAGCTTCGCTCTTGCGTCAGTCATGGCACTTGGTGTTGGTGTTGGTATTGCCGCAAGCAGAAATGAAGCTAAAGGAGCAAAGGCTGCAAATGAACTCTATTATAGAGGAACGCTAAATTCATGGGGAGACGCGACAGGTGATTACATAATTGAGAGTGGCGTCACCAGGACCTATGATTGTGCAAATGCAGATACGTTTAAGATTTTAACATCTCCTTCTGAATGGGATACCGAGATTACATCTGCTTCAGGAACTGCAATTGATGCGCATAGCGTTTCCTTTAATGGCACATCAAACTCCACGGTTAACTTCTCCTCTAAATACTTTTTCACTAACAATGCTGGGTCTTTGTATATAGACATTGGCGAATTCTTCTATGTTGGCACAGACAGTTCATGGAACGTGTTAGAAGATTCAGATCACCCAGCAGTAACAGTTGGTAGCACTGCAACCTTAAATCTTACAGCTGGTGAAAAATTTAAAATGAAAAATGGAGACCGGTACCTTGGATATTCTGATTTAGCAGATGGTGATTTCTATGGTTCCTTCTATTCTGATGAAGATGGAAATATCGTTTGTTCAATCGCAGGAAGCTATACACTCAGTGTAAGCCTTGTTAATCATTCTTCGTTTAATGTTAGACTTTATCCATCTGGTGTTAATCCAGACGACACAAACTTTGTCTATGTATTAGATAAATATGGTAATAAATTGAACACAACTCATAAGGCATATACCTATAATTCTGCTGGTCAAGCTATGGGATGGCCTGGAGCTAACATGACAGCCTATGCTGGCACAACACACATGTACCAATTAGAATACTGGGTTGGCATGGAAACAGTAATTTTCAATGATGGCAGCACAAAACAAACAATTGATCATCCATTGGCTGGAGCTGCTGGAAAATGTTTAATTTTACAAGAAACAGCAAGTGACTACGATGGAACTGGAGATAATACTGGTAAACACTATTGGGCCGCCAATACTTGGGTTGATCCAGAAACAGCAAAATTCGTTGAAAATTGCATGCATTTCCAAAACTTTGCAGAAGATGACGAAACTGATGGAACAGCATGTAAAGGTAATGAAGGCTATTACGAAGTTGCTAAAGCCGCGTACAATGCTTTATCTTCAGACACAATCAGAAGAGAAGTTTGCACATTAGATTATGTTGTTGCTCGTCTTCAAGCGTGGGCGTTAGCAAATGGAAAATCATTCATCGTTACTGATGGATTAGGTGCTTTCTCTGCTTCCAATGTTCAATTAACCATGATTGGATATGACACCACAAGTACATCTACTTTCGTGATTGTTGTTATTGCTTCAGTTACATTAATCGCTGTTGGTGGATTCTTCTTACTCCGTAAAAAGAGAGAAAACTAATTAAATAAGTTCAATCATCCCGTTAATTTCGTTTAGATTTCATGTCGGGATGTTGAATAAAGTCTTACCGGTTCTTTCCTTATCGGTAAGGCGAACAATCGACAAACTATTCTTATGCGGCTTAGGAAACTAGGCCGCTAGAGAATAGTTCTTTTGTTTTATATGTTTTCTTTGAAAAAAGAATATAATTAAAACGTATAAAAAAGGAGTCAATTTATGGCGAAAGTTATTAGCAAAGATTACTTTGGACTTAACTGGCTTGTGTCCCTCATCTTATGTATCATTCCTGTGACATCTTGGGTTTTAGGATTTGTCACTAGATTCACTGAAGGTCACTGGGTCTGTGCGTTAATCAGATTAATCTTTGGATGGAACATCATTTGGATCTTAGATATCATCTTCATGATCTTCACCCATCATATCTTCAAATTATTCTAATGAAAAGAAGCGCTTCGATGCGCTTCCTTTTCATATTAATGATTTAAGATATGTTTCTTCTTTTTTGATTAGTTTTAGATATCTATCATCGTTAGTAATCTTATATAAAGATTGATAATAGTAATAATAATATAGAGAGACGAAGCGGATAAAGATGTCCACTCTCTTTTCTTTTAAGGAATTAAAGGATGCTCCAAAATAGGTTTTAAGGAATTCTTCTTTAATATTAATGGACTTAATATTCTCATGAATAAAGAATGCTAAATCAAAGTAGGTGTAATTAACATTAGATAATTCATAATTGATGAGAAGTGCGTTCTCTAATCGATAAATAACATTATCTTTATTTAATAAGTTATGACATAACCCGATTGGGGTTTTGTCTTTAATATTATTAACTTCTCTAATGATCCTATTTTCTAATATTTTATTTATAAAGGATGATGAATCTTCTTTAAAACGATATAAATCAGAAACAATATCCATAGGAACATCATATTCACTGACATGCTTATGAAGTTTCTTTAATAATCTAGCGACATTTCTTACTTGGCTTTCATTAACCTCATCTAGATATCCGACATCACCATGGACCACCTTTGTCACTTTTCTTTTATGATATTCATCAATAACAATGACTTTTTCACACATCTTCTCACTATCGAGGATTTCATAGACTGTTTTCATTCTTTCTAATGAAAGAAGTGGAAGTTCTTCTTTATGGTAATCTTTGATGACGTAAGCGTCATTAAAGAAATAAACATCTCCTAAAAGACGATCTTCTTTTTTATAGGTAGAGTGAATCTTTTTATTAAGTAAAGAAGTAAAATATTCTCTAATTTCTATTTCTTTTTCGTTCATAAGTCAATTTTAACTTATGTTAATTTATAAAAAAAGAGATTATCATTATATCGTTATGATTCATATTGTTTTATATCGTCCAGAAAAACCACTTAATACTGGAAATATCATTAGAACCGCGGTAGCGATAGGAGCGACACTCCATATCATCGGACCGATATCTTTTTCTATCGAAGATAAGGATTTAAAACGCGCGGGACTAGATTATATTGATAGATTAAAATTAATCTATTACCCATCATTTGAAGATTTTGATAAAGAACATCATAACGATAATATCTATTACGTCACTAGATATGCCTCTACTGTTTATTCGTCATTCGATTTTAAAGATGTTATATTAGATTACTATCTAATGTTTGGAAGAGAATCCACAGGTATTCCTCATGATATATTAAGAGATCATCCTGATCGATTATTAAGAATCCCAATGGTCGCGAATACGAGAAGCCTTAATCTCTCTAACTGTGTCGCTTTAATCGTGTATGAAGTCCTTAGACAACAAGGATTCCCTAACTTATCTACAAGTGAAGCGATTAAAGGTGAAGATTTTCTTATGAAAGAAGGAAAGAAAGATGAAAAATAAAATCTATCTTTTATCATTTATCCCTTTCCTTATTTCTTGTCATACATATCGCGGGATTAAATATGAATTACCATATGATGAAAACGCATCATTAAAAGAAATAACTCCAAAGGAAATGCTTAATATCGGCGCGAAAAATAAAGTCGATAGTGTTTATCTTATCGCAGGATTAAAAGATTGCTCTGCCTGTTCAAATGCATCTGAAGAAGTTAATAGATATATTAATAAGAATCATGTCACTATTTATTTCTTAGATATGTCGAATATCACTTTTTCTAGTGAATATAAGAATATTGATGAAAGTTATCCTGACACGGATTATTTCTATGTCTATTATGCGACAACATATCTAAATGGAGGAGTGGGGGACGCGAATTCACTTCCTCACCCCAATAATATAAAAGAACTCATCGTCCCATCATTATTGTTCTTTAAATATGGGGGAGTGGGTTCTAATGTGAATGCTGATTTCTATAATTATTTAAATAAATATATTAAAGTAGTTTAGTTCATCTTTTTCGATGTTAGCAATAATTCCTTCGTCGACTTTCTAACATGATTAAGATGATAACTCTGATGAGATTTAAGGTGAACTTCTCCTAGATAGTCACCTTTTTTCACATTCTTCACTAAAGTGTAATAAATATCTCCGTCACTTTTCTTAGATAATATTAAAGCGATTTCTGAAGCGATGAGCTTTTCTTCATCACTAGGATTGTCTTTTAGGATAACAACATGACTTCCTGAGTAATTAGCGATATGGAAATATAGATAATTAGGTTTAGCTTTTTCAAAAGTCAGGATGTTATTTTGTTCATCGGTTTTCCCATATCCAATCTTTGTATCATGATACATAACGAAATATGGAGAAACCTTGGTTTTCTTTCCTTTTCTAATTCGATTCTCTTTCTTTCCCTTTTGAGGTTTTAATAAATCGTTAATCTCTTCTAAATCTTCATCATTTCCATTTTCAAGTTGGAAATGGATTCTTTGATAATATTCGATTTCTTTTTTGGATTTCTCAATCTCTTCTTCATTGTGAAGAATCGTCGATTTAGCTTTCTTATATTTCTTAAAATATCTCGAAGCGTTATCTTGAATCGATAATGATTTATCATAATCTTTTAATAATCCTTCTTTTAGATATTCATCTAATAAAGATGGATCATTAATGATTGTATAGCAAAGTTCACCCATCTCTTTATAAGATAAATCTTCCTTCGCTTTAACAATCGCGTCTTCAAGTAACACAATCTTCTTATTTAAGGATTTAATCTTTGATTTAACATGGGTAAAAAGATGATCGTATTTATCTTTATGTCTTTTTTGTTTTGCGTCTTCTAAATATTTCTTCGCTTCTTCTTTAAACAAAGAAAAATCATATGTATCCTCATTGGTTTTATCTAGTGGAGGAAGTTCTTCATACTTCATTCCTTTAACCACAGGTCTAGATGAATTAAGTCCGTTATAGTGGGATGCATATAAAATAACCATCTTTTCATCAAGCAAAAGAAGATTCGCACGATGAGGGATTAGTTCAATCACTAAATAATATGTAACCTTTTCAAAATAATCGTTCTTCTTTTGAAGAAGAAATGTGATAATCCTATCATTTTCTTTTAAAGTGATGTCGCGGATGTACGCTCCCGCGATTTCCTTTCTTAAAACATCATTCATATTATTAATTAAGGTTGGGAAATTTTCTTTAGTCTCAATTAATGAAATAAAAGGTTGATGATGGTTTAAGGATATTAATAGTTTTTCTTTTTTATAAAAAGAGAAAGTGAAAAATAAATCTTCACTAGAGATAACACTTAAGTGAGAAATAAAATTCTCCTTTATCTTAGAAAGAAGATCTTTCACGATATCTTGAAGTAAATGATAAGCAATCTTTTGCATCGCTCTTTTATTATACTCTTAAAGGATAATAATCGATGTTTTAAATAAAATATGGTTTTAAAAAATCCTTCATCCTTTCAAAGTAAATAAAATAGACAATTTTAGTAGTTTTGATGATTTATATATTTTTCTTTGAATAAAAGAAAGACATTAACTATAATACGCATATGGAAAAGGGTTTACTCATTATCTTAAGTGGTCCGTCTGGTGTCGGTAAGGGAACGATCAGAAAGCATATTATGCGCGATAAATCCATCTCCCTATCATATTCTATTTCCATGACAACAAGATCACCACGTGAAAAAGAAAAAGATGGAGTGGACTATTATTTTGTTTCCGAAGAAGAATTCCAAAGAAATATCGATGAAGATAACTTCCTCGAATGGGCGGAATTCGTCGGTCATCGATATGGAACTCCTAAGAGTCATGTTGAAGATTTAAGAAATAAAGGTATCAATGTCTTCTTAGAAATCGAAGTCAATGGAGCGAGCCAAGTCTTAGCCAAAGCTAAAGATGACCGCGTTGTCTCTATCTTCTTAATGCCACCTTCTTTAAAAGCTCTTGAAGATCGTATTAGAAAAAGAAGAACGGAAGATGAAGAACTTATTCAAGCAAGACTTGCAAAAGGGAGAAGCGAGATGAATCTTGCGGATCACTACCAATATGTCGTCATTAATACGAGAGTGAAAAAAGCCGCTCAAGAGATTGTCGACATCATCAAATCAAGACTATAAGAAAATCCAATCGGATTTTTTTATTTATAAAAAAGAAATCTAAATGTAAAATATCTATTGTATGAAACAAGAAATAAAAGTTGATGAAGTAAAAGTAGAAGAATGGCATCTTAATCCTTCCATCTTTGTTAAGAATTTTGTTTTAATTTTTATCGCGCAAATTCTTTTGGTGCTTTCAACTGCGAAAAATGCGACCACAATTAACGGTGTCCCTCGTTGGATTGCCGTAGTGGAATTCTTTGAAATAGTCGCTTTATTATTATTTGTCTTTACGCTTCTCAAACTAAAAAAGATTAATAAATCATTTGAACATGCTTCTTTAACTATCGTTATTTATATTATCTCGACACTATTTGAGATTGTTTTAGGTTATACAAAAGAACCTATTTTTGACATCATCTTAAGATCGCTTAGATGGAGTAATGATATTTTATTCTCTCTTTTCTATATCTTTTATTTCCGTGGCTGCTATATCGCTTTTAAAGAAAATGATATGCCTAAGGGAGAAAGAATCGCAAAAGTCGCATCGATTGGAACAATCGCTTTATTGTTATCACATGTTCTTTTTGCGATTTTATCTAAAACAGACTTAGTGATGATTAATAGATTCACTAATCGTCTCTTCTTATATGGCGATTGGCTTTTAATGCTCGTCACCTATATCTTCCATTTTGTTACTATTCTCCTCATCTCAAATGTTGTGAGACGTAAAATCAAACAAGAAAAGGAGGGATTAGATAATGGAAAAGAAGAATAATCGATTCGTCCTCTTTCTGAAGAAAGTTTGGAAACGTCTTACTCATTATCCAACGATGATTACCCTTATCTTTATCGTTCCTTTCGTTTTGTTCCTTGGAAGATATTTTGTTACTGGTGATTATCTATATAGCAATCTTAATTTTGAAGGTCATACTTTCTCGGTGACTCACGAAAACTTTAGAATTACAAAAATTAATCGTATCAAAAAGATCGTGGACATCTCCTCATATAGCAATTATCAAGGTGGAACATGCTTTAGAAATTATTATCTTTTATGCTCAAATAACTTTGAATGCATATTAATTTATGACACTGACACGATGAAGGTTGCTCACACCATCTATACTGGAATGACTAATACAGATTATCACTGCAACACCCTCTTCTTTGGTTCATCATTTTATTCTTCCGTTGATAAATTCCCAATCCTTTATATCTCGATGGAAAACGTCAATCAAACAATCGGATTCCATATTTATGAAAAAGGTGGAGTGCTCTCGATTGAAAAGATTCAAACTATCACTTTGAAATTTAACGATAGCAATCGTCTTTATTACCCTAATTCATATTATGATTATGAGCATGACCTTTTATATTATTCCGGCTACACTAAAAAAGGTTCCTATAGGAAAGCTGATGATAATCTCTTAAGATATCACGTCTTCTCCATGCCGGATTATCGTCTCCAAGAAGTGGAGTTAGATATAAAAGATGATACACTTGATACCTTTGATCTTCCAAGCGAAACCGCCGCGCAAGGTGGTTTCATCAGCGAAGGATATTTATATCAAACCTTCTGCTTTAATAAGAAAAATGACCCTCTTAACTGTCCAAAATTTAGAGTGATAGATTTAAAGAATAAATCCTTGCTTCATGATTTCCAAGACATCGGACAATATGGTCAATACGATGAATTTGAAAATGTCGCGGTTACTGATGATAATCGTCTCATCGGTTTTGGAATCACCACTTTATCCTTATATCAATTCGTTTACGAAGATACGAGCAATTAGATAATGATTGCCCAAGTTATATAGCCATCTACTTTATCTATTTTTGATATCATCTTTTTCTCGTAAGAAGATAGAGAAAAAAAGTATAATAAATCTAAAGATTATGAAATTATTAGAAGTATTAATTGAATACGGAACTTATTCCTTAAATCGACCCTTCTCATATTTATATGATGGGGATAAATTCATCCAATCAGGGATGAGAGTTTTATTATCTTTTAATCATCGCCAAATAGTTGGATATGTCGTTAGTGTCAAAGAGACAAATAAAAGTAAAGAGGAATTAGAAGAAGAAAGTGGTTTTAATATTTCTTATATCAATGATGTCTTAGATGAAACACCATTACTAAATGATGAATTATTATTACTTTCTGATCAAATCGCTGATTATTATCTCGCTCCTAAAATCAGTGTTCTTCAAACGATGCTTCCTCCTTCCTTAACTCCTAAGTTATCATCGCTTAAAGCTCCTAAAATTGCCTACGAACAATATTTAAGATGCATCGATGATGATGAGGAAGGTTTAACCGCAAAACAGATTGAAATCTTAAGATTAATCAAAAGCACAGATAAAATTCTGAAAAAGGATATTAAGTCACCCTCTATTGTTAAAAAGCTTTTAGATTTAGAAAAAATCGAAATCGTCTATGAAGAAAAAAGAAGATTGATTCTTCCTAACTATGAACAAGAAGAGTTTCATGAATTAACAAGCGAACAACAAAAAGTCGTTGATGAATTTAATAGCAGTGACGATCTTGTCTATCTTTTAGAAGGCGTCACTGGTAGTGGAAAAAGCGAAGTATATTTACATATCGCAAAAGACATCTTATCCAAAAATAAAAAGGTTTTAATGCTCGTTCCTGAAATATCTCTCACTCCTATGATGGTGGAATATTTCTTACGTCGTTTTGGAAAGAATATCGCTATCCTACATAGTGAATTAACTCCCGCGGAAAAATACGATGAATATCGAAAGATCGCCAATAAGGAATGTCAAGTGGTGATAGGAGCGAGAAGCGCAATCTTTGCTCCAATTGATAACCTTGGTTTAATCATCATTGATGAGGAACATGTCGAATCATATAAACAAGATAACACTCCTTGTTATCACGCAAGAGATGTGGCGATTATGCGTGCAAAATATCATCACGCTAAAGTATTGCTTGGAAGCGCCACTCCATCATTAGAAAGCCGCGCTAGAGCAGATAAAAATATCTATCATTATTTAAATCTTCCACACCGAATTAATGATTATGGTCTACCTACAACAAAGATTATTAACTTACTTGATTATCATAACATCGACCGTGATTCTTATATTTTTTCATTAACCCTTAGGAAATCTATCCAAAGAGTGTTAGATAACCATGAACAAGCTATTCTTTTAATAAACAGAAGAGGGTTTTCCACAAACGTTTCCTGCCGTAAATGCGGTCATGTCTTTAAATGTCCAACCTGTCATATTCCTTTAACCTATCATAAGGAAGATAATTTACTTAAATGTCATCACTGTGGACATGTCGAACTTGCTCCAGAAACTTGTCCAGAATGTGGCTCTCCATATCTCATGAAAGCGGGATTTGGAACGGAAAGAATTGAACAAGAAATTGAAAGATTATTCCCAAGTGCGAGAACGTTAAGGCTCGATAGTGATGTTGCAAGAATCAGAAAGAAGATTCCAGAGATCATTGAAAGATTCGCTAATAAAGAAGCGGATATCTTAATAGGAACACAGATGATCGCGAAAGGTCATAATTTCCCTGATGTTACTCTTGTTGGTATTGTCCTCGCGGATATCGGTTTAAATATGCCAACATATCGCGCCAGTGAAAGAGTGTTCCAACTCATCACTCAAGCGGTAGGAAGAAGTGGAAGATTATCAAAGAAAGGTGAAGCGATTATCCAAACCTATTCACCTAATCACTACGCGGTTATCTTAGGAGCGAAACAAGACTATTCTCTCTTTTATAAAAAAGAGATGGGAATGAGAAAATTACAAAAATATCCACCTTATACCTTCTTAACTTCTTTAACAATTACTGGCAAAAACGAGAAAGTGGTCATTGAATCTATCTTCGCTTTAGTGAACGATTTGCAAGCGAGACTAGGTGATGATGTAGTCATCTTAGGCCCTATCGCTCCATATATCCCTTATGAAAATGATTCTTATAAAAGAGTCGCGCTTTTGAAATATACAAATCAAAAGAAAATCAAGGAAGTTCTTTCCGAGGTTATTCCGATCCTCCTTAGTAAAAAAGCTATCAACGTATCGGTAAATATCGATCCTTACGATTTCTAATAATCAAAATAGGGAATTTGCCATTTTTTCTCTTTTTTGGCAATTTCCCTTGCGCGAAAGCGATAATCATTATAGAATATAATTGGCCTTTAGGAGGTGTGCTTTCGTGAGTCAAATCAATTTAATTCCAAATAAAACTTATAAAGAGGAAGAAATAGTTAATATCATCAAAACACATAACCCTTCTATTTCTGATACTCATGCTAAATGGGTTTTGTTTGATATGCAAAAAAGTGGTCAAATAACCAGAGTTGGTCATAGGAAGTATTTTTCTGGAAACGCGAAAATATATGATCATTCTTTCGAAAGCGATATTGCCAAAAGAATAAATAAAGCACTTAACGATTCGTTTCCGTTACTAAGGATTGTGATTTGGGAAACTATCCAGTTAAACGAATGGGTAAGTTTTCTTTTGTCCAAAAACACAATTTTTGTCGAAGTTGAATCTAGTTTCGAATCAGTTATATTTGATGAATTAATGAATGATTTTGGAAATAAATATACGTTGCTACTAAACCCCGATAATGAAATGATTGCAAGGTATATGCGGGATGAATTGATTATTGTTAGAACTTTGTTTTCTCGATCACCAACTAATATAAAAAAAAGAACTATAGTGCTTGAAAAACTAGTAGTTGATATTGTTGCAGATAAATACATTTACGGCTTATTAGGCACAGAAGGTGCTGAATACGTGATTCATGAAATCAAACGTTGCTACACTGTTAATGAATCAAAGATGTTTACGTACGCTAAACGCAGAAACAAAGATAAAGAATTAAGGGATATTTGGGGGGAAATAAATGATTAAAAATAGAGTTTTTTCAAAAGAATACGTATTGGAAATCAAAGAAAAATATAGAGTTGACCCCTCAATTTTAGAAAGAGCGATTTACGCTTTGGGGTTGGTTGAAGCGCTAGTTACCTCTGGATTAGAGTTTATTTTCAAAGGTGGATCAAGTTTAATGATTATGCTTGAAAGGCCACTTAGATTATCAACTGATGTAGACATTATTGTTGATCCAAAAACTGATATTATCGCAGCAATAGAAAAGGCTAGCGTTATTTACCCATTTCTTCGTTATGAGGAAGACGAAAGAAAAACCACTAACAATATTAAAAAAAGACATTTTGTTTTCTACTACAAGTCTATCTGGAAAGAAGATAAAGAAACACCTATTCTTTTAGATGTTTTATTTGAAGATAATCATTACCCAAATCTTTTAAGAAAAGAAGTCAAAACAGAGTTTGTTGAAACAAAAGGGGAGAACGTATTTGTCAATATCCCGACTCCTGAATCATTACTTGGTGACAAGCTTACTGCCTTTGCTCCGAAAACAATAGGAATTAGACCAATTACCGAGAAAGATAGTGGAAAAATCATTGATAAAAGAGTTGAAACAATTAAGCAGTTTTTTGATGTTGCATCACTATTTGATGTTGTTACTGATTTTGAGCAAGTTAAGAGGGCTTATATTGAAACCGCAAAAACTGAATTAGGCTATCGTGACATAGGTAATCTTAGCTATAAAGATTGTTTAAAAGATACATATGAGGCCGCTTTATCAATTATTTCCAAAGGGAGATATCTTCCTAACGACTATGTTTATTATCTAGATGGAATTAGAGGACTTACCAACTTTTTAATTAATGTTAGATTCAATGCAGAAACTGCGTATATACAAGCATCAAAAGTAATGTATCTATGCGCTTGCTTTTTAGCAAATAAATATCCAGTTGAGATTGAAGAAATAGAGAATCTCGTAGATGCTGATTATGCCAAAAATATAAACAACATTAGAAAGATTGATTTGAAATCGTTTAACATGGCCGCCAGAGCAATAAAACTATTTAAAGAATCAATATAGACTATCGGTTCATTTGTGTTTTCCAAAAATGTGTATGGAATAGCGTTTTTCCTTTCCAAAAATGTGTTTTTCTTCCAAAAATGTGTATGAAACCCTTTAAAACCATGGAAAAAATGTGTAAGCAAGCTAAGAGAAAACCATTAGATTTTTGGAAAATAGCAAAATGATTAACCCTACAGTTTAATAATAAAAATAATCATATTTCATTATTAAAATAACGATGGATGTAATATAATATCTACGAGGGTGCGCCAGTTCGGTGCAGTTAATATAGCTGGGTGAAACTCCCAGTCTGGTAATCTCTAGCAAAGAGCCAGTATCTAGCCTTGGTGCCAAAGTCGTGAGATTAGGCATAAGCGTAGGCAAGAAAGTCTAAGAGCC
>JAFSNY010000047.1 GCA_017447305.1 Bacilli bacterium
AAAGATGAAAAGCCTGTCAATGCAAATAATGGTTTCAATGTATCAAACTGGCTGAATCACCTTTCCGATTCCATGTTCCTTAATTATATCTAAGGAATGGTGATAGTTGTTAATTACTATCTACTTGGAGTATATATGTATTAAAAACGGAATTGTACTCTCGTATGAATTCATCCAGAGGTTTAATGGAGTTTCTATCATCAAACAAAGGATCATCAGGAACAGTAATTACTAAATCTATCCTTTGAAATGTTGGTTCTTTTAACAATCGTTTACGGCATTTTATATCTTTATTTCTAATACATTTTCGAAGATTTTTTCTTGTCGATGTCATTCCATTTCCAAAATACGCCAGCAGCTCACCGTCGCCGTCAACAATAAAACCTTCAATTCGAGTGTGATCTGGATTTTTCCCTTTTTCTCTAGCTTTCTCATATTTAATTACTTCTTTTGAGGATTCACAAATATATGAGGTGTGTTCTAACGCCCATGTTTTTTCGTCATTAGTAAAATCAAATTCATCGCTCTTTTTGTTGTGATTAAGCGTTTTATAAGAATCATCGAAAAGATTAGCGATTCTGTCCAATGATTTTAGCTCTAAATCGTTGCTGTTGCAATCTAAAAGTTTTCCCATATTATTTTCTTCTTTAAAACTACTAAATTATATAATAATCTTTAAAGAACGGCCATCTCTCTCGCCATGGTCAGTGGGTCATTGAGAAGATGGCTTTTCCTAAACTAACAGTAGCGATATCGCTATATAGAAATCTGTCAGCCATGGTCTGGCACTATTCATGGATCTAAAAGCGAATCTCTGTAAAAGCACATAACCTCGAGATAGGTGATGATGTCTTTTGTTTCCATTTTGTGGACCTCCTTTATAGTTCCACTAGTCGCTCTGGAAACATCTAAAAGCAAATCAATTATTTCATAGTTCGATTCCGTCTTTACGCAGGTCAGAGAGGAACTATTTTTTTAAAATATTTAAAAACGAAAGAAAAAAGCCCTGATTTGTGTATCAAGGCTTTAAATCTAATCTGGAATGGTTTACCTTATTTGATACAAATACGTAACATTTATGCTGGAATATCACCATTAGGATTATCAATTGAGTAAGCAATATTAGTTAAGTGATCGCCTATTCTTTCTAGTTCAGTTAAAACAGTGAGGTATGCAGAAGTAAGTTCTTGAGAACATTCGTTTGTGGTGATTCTTGCAAAATGTTTATTAGAAAGTTCCTTTTTCAAGCTATCAGTTTCATCCTCTAATTCATGAATTTTTTTCAATTTAGATGCGTCGTTATTCTCAAAGACATAGATGGTTTCATCGAACATTTTCTCTAAAACTGCGTTGAAGATACCTAGTTCACCTTTTGCATTTTCACTAAAGGAGAGTTCTTTGGAATCTAGATCGTTTTTTTGTTCGTAGAAATTATAGGCATGGTCACCTATTCTTTCGATGTCATTGATAACGTGGAAATAACCGCCTACTTCACGCTCATTGCTTAAACTAACTTTTGAAGATAATTTAATAAGAAAGTCTGTAATTCTTTGATTTAAATAATCGATTTGATCTTCTTTCATCGCAATTTCTTTATCAAACGAATCATCATTCAAAAGCATTTTTTTCATACTATCAAGATAATTTTCCTTAGAAAGCATAAACATATTAATGATTTCTTTTTTCACTTGAGAGAGGGCAACGCTTGGAACACTGAGTAACTTGTCATCGATAAAGCGAACAGCACTTGTCATGCTTTCTTCCTTCTTATTCTTGATTAGTTTACAACCGATTCTGATTGTAGGTTTAAGTAAAGGAATTAATAGAGGCATAAAGATTATGTTATAGAAAACAGTAAATAAGGCAATTGGGAATTCATCACTACCATTAATGGCGAAGAAATGCATTGCATTTGCAATTGGTTGACGGAAAATAGTCAAAATCAAAACCATCACTAATGAAGATAATAATCTAAGGAAGAACATGATAATAGCTGCTCTTTTTCCTTCAACTGACCCATTTAGTGAGATGATAACCGTAGTAATAACTGTACCAAGAGTGGCACCTAAAGCAAGGAATAATCCACTAGATAAATCTAAAGCTCCACTACCAACCATCGCGATAACAATGGAAGTAACGGCACTACTTGACTGTATTAATCCTGTAATAACTACACCAAATAGGAATAATAATGGTCCAAAATTGATTGAAGAGAATAAAGCTTGACATGAGTTAGTGATATCTGGGTTTTTAAACGCGTCTTTCATAACCGCTAAGCCAAAGAATAATAAGCCTAAGCCACAGACAATCTCACCGATATTGACCACTTTTTCTTTAGTGAAAAACATCATTACTATTCCGATAAAGCTGAAAAGCAAGAAATAAACAGAAATAGATAAAGATGAGAAAGAGGCGATTATACCGGTAATTGTTGTCCCGATATAAGCACCAAGCATAATTGCTAAGCCTTGATAAAGAGTCATAGCCCCAGCATTGATAAAACCCACTACCATGGCATTAGAGGCATCACTAGATTGAATCGCCATTGTTGCAACCGCACCAATACCCATATTTGTTAATGGTTTATCTTCTGTTTTTTTGAAAAAACTTCTAACTTTGACGGAAATAGTTTTCTTCATCCCTCCTGACATCATTCTCATACCGACTAATAAGATGGTTATACCAACCAGGAGATAGATTATAGATTTGATTAAATCATTCATTTTTTTGCCTCTTCCTTAGTAATTATTGTTGTTTTTAATATATAAGTAAATTAATATATATTTATATTTAACATAAGGATTTAGTTATATGACAATTAGACACTTAAAAACATTCATTCTCGTATGCGATTTAGAATCAATTAGCAAAGCTAGTGAGCAACTTCATGTCGCTCAGCCGGCGGTGAGTCAAACGATTTCTGATTTAGAAAATTACTATGGAATTACACTTTTTGATCGCATTAACAGGAAATTAATACTCACAAAAGAAGGTCAAGCTCTATATAAAAAAGCCAAAGAAGTAATCAAAAGTTTTGATGAATTTGAAGAGATGGCTAAAAACAAATGCGCTCACCCATCTTTAAAAATCGGTGTCTCTTTAACTGTTGCCTCTATTTTTCTTCCAACAATAATTAAGGAGTTAAAACAAAAAACACCTAATGTTCAGTTTACCGTTCAAATAAATAATGCCTCAGAGATTGAAACTGACATCATCAACGGAGAAATAGATTATGCGATTATTGAAGGTTTGCCGTCTAATTTAAAATTATCATATGAAGTTCTTACAGAAAATGAACTCACGATTGTCGCAGGCAATACTTACAAAATCCCCGAAGAAATCTCTTTAAATGATCTAGATTCTTATCCACTTCTTCTTAGAGAAGTAGGTAGTTATTCTAGAAACTACTTATTTAATAAATTAAATATTTCGGTTACTCCTTTTATTGAAGCAAATAGTAACCAAACAATCATCAACAATTGTATTGAAGGAAACGGTATTGCAATTCTCCCTAAAATCTTAGTAGATAAATACATATGTGAAGGTTCTTTGAAGGAAGTAAAATTAAGCAACAACAAATTAGAAGCAGAAACTTCCCTTATTTGGCATAAGAACAAAACCTTTTCTAAAGACATTGAGAAAACAATTCAAATTTGTAAAAGTATAATAAAATAAAATCCCCAATACATTTGTATTAGAGATTATCGACAATGATGTCTAGAAACATAACATTTAATACAATTTCGTACCCCTTCGTACCCTAGTCCATTTTTCGTACCCTTTCGTACCCTGCAAAAAGCAAAAGAAAAAAGCCATCCTATGTACTAATGACCAAAATGGTCAGTCTTTTCGATTGATTAAATAGTTTTCCTAATAAATTCTTCTATCTTATCAAAAGGAATCTTGTCGCGATTAACACCGCCATCATACAAATCACAATGGTCAGCATTAGGAACGATTAGCAATTCTTTGTTGTCGCCTTTTAATAATTTGAACATATCCTCAGAAAAATATCTTGAATGAGCATTTTCACCATGCACTAGCAATACTGCGTTCCTGATCTCTCCAGCGAAAACATGCTGTGGGGTGTTTATAAACGATAAAGCGCTAGTGAGGTTCCATCCACCATTGCTATTCAATGAACGTGGGTGATATCCTCTTTTTGTTTTGTAATAATCATGATACATATTAAAAAACTGCGGCATAGATTCAGGAACTATTTCTGGGACACCACCAGCTAGTTTATATTTGCCGTTTCTGTAATCTTCTATCCTTTGGGCGTTCAACGCTTCTTTCATCTTGTAAATGGCGTCTTCATCGTTTGAATCATAATATCCATTGTGGTTGACTCTCGACATATTGTACGAAGTGATGCAAACCGTGGCTTTGATTCTCGTATCGATCGATGCGGCATTTAGGGCTATTCCACCCCAACCGCAAATGCCGATGATTGAGATTTTATTTGAATCGACATTATCCTGAACGCTTAGAAAATCCACCGCCGCTTGGAAATCTTCCGTATTGATATCGGGAGAGGCGACGCATCTTGGCTCTCCGCCTGATTCACCTGTAAAAGACGGATCGAATGCAATCGTTAAAAAACCTCTTGAAGCCATCTCTTGAGCGTACAAGCCAGAGTGTTGCTCTTTAACTGCACCAAAAGCGCCGGCACATGCAATTGCAGGGAATTTGCTTCCCTCTTTAGGCCAAAACATATCAGCGGCCAGTTCGATTCCAAATCTATTATGGAACGTTACTTTCTTATGGTTGACCTTTTCGTTTCTTGGATAAACTTTGTCCCATTCTTGTGTTAGATTTAATTTAGTCATTGTTATCAATCTCCTTTATCGCTTTCTTTGTTTCAGACACTAATCTTTCATATTCTTCAATAAGCTCTTTTGGATTTTTAAGATTTTTATATGCCTTATCTTCAGCTAGATAAATATCTTTTAAAATGTCTTTGCTATACAGAGTGCCTTTTTCAGTGAGTTTTATTTTTCTTTCCCTACCATCATCTTCTTTTTTTATGAGTTCCACATAACCTTCCTTTTCCATTTGCTTGATGATAGTGTTCACCGTTGATAATGGCATAGACCAATGGTCAGCGATCTCTTTTTGTGTTTCGAGCCCATTAAAATCAATAGCATATAAAATCCATATGAAATTATCTGTCCTTTTATTAATTTTGATTGAATAGGCTTCATAAAGAGCCCCATACTCATAAGCCGCTTTACCTAATCTTGTGTAAAATTCTTTCTTATTCATATTAATGATTATACTACGAGTTCGTATTATTGTCAATTGTTCTACCCAATTATTTATATAAGAATTTAGTGGATTACACGATATAAGCAATCGGTTTTTTGCTAATGGTTACTTATAAAAATAGAAAAAATAGGGCTACTTCACCTGAATTTAAGTAAAACATACCTAAAACAAGCAAAATAGCCCCCTTAAATTTTGAAACACCCTAACGAAAAAGTGAAACACCCTTGAAACGCCTTTGCAACATCCTTTCGTGTAAAAGAAATCTTTTTTGTAAATAAAAATTATTTGCCTTTGTTTTGATTAATCGTTTTTTTGATAAATAAGCTTAAAACAAATAATGTAAACAAGAATATTGCTCCTTGAGTAAACCATTGCATATACATCATTGATTGATCTGTTCCACCTTCTTCAAATGTAGTTATTAATTTAAATTCCATCATTTGAATTGTATATAGTGCACTAATAAGCCCTAACCATGTATTAACAAACGCTCTTTCTGTTTTTGTTTCCTTTTTAGATATTTTAATAATTGCACTTGTCATCTTAATTGTTCCATATAATGCATACGCATAAATAAACCAGTCAAATATATAATGTGGAGCATCTTGATAAAGAATGGTTAGAACAAAACTGACCATCATAGGTGCTAATACTACTATTATTGATAATATTCCAGCGATGTAAGCTTTTGGCTTGATTCCATATTTTTCGATTGCCCATTGCCATACTTTAAATAACAGCATTAAATATGCAAATATGCAATAGTTAAGTGCTATCCAATCAAAATGCATTAAAACACTAACTAGATGAATACTTCCCATAAGTAATGGGCCGGTTAATGAAAAATAAAAATCAAGATTATGTGAATAATACTTTTCTTTTAGGCTTTTAATTTTTAACATTAGCAAATGTCAACCTTTCAATTAAATCAATTATTAAACTAATTTCGTCCTTACAATCTTCATTTAGCCATTTATAAACAATTGCTAAAACACCTTTAGTATAAAACTCTAATATATATTTTTTCTCTTCTGCTTTAACTTTATATTTATTTAATATTGGCTCAAAAACGTATTTTTCAAGTCTTGAAAATGATTTATTAGATTTCATTATGTATGGTTTTTTAATTGCAAGTCTAAACACTGTTTTATTCTCTTTAATAAAATTTAGATATGGTGTTAAGTACTTAGATGTTGTTAAAATCAAATCTTCATTTACTGCTTTATCTATTGTTAAATCTTTAGAAAACGATTCAATAAATTTTTTATTTAAATTATCAACCATTTCTTCTAGCAAATCATCAATTGTTTCGTAATGAAGATAAAATGTAGATCTATTAACTCCTGCTTTTTCGCATATTTCTTTTATAGTAATATACTCGTAATCTTTCTTTTCAAGTAATAATAAAAGTGCCTCATTCATAAGTAAGGCAGTGTTAAAATATTTGCTTTCTTGCTTATTCATAAGACACCTCCATTTTATTCTTCATCAATTATTTGTTTTGCTAGTTCTTGAATATCAGCTGCATATTTTTTCTTTGAAGATTCTAAAATCTTTTTATAAATAAAATAATTTACTGATACACCTATAATTCCGATTACTCCAGCAATTATACCAAGTACCATGTATAATGTTGAGCCATCACCAATTACCTTCATTGAAAGGCACATTCCAACACCTAATACTAAAGCCATAATTACTCCAAAAGTATAAGCAAATATATTAGCTGGTCTTTGTGCTTTAGCATCCAATTTTTTTTAAAGCTACTACCTTATTAGCTTGTTTTGGAGCATATTCGCTTGCGATTTTTTCTGCATATGTTTTATCTGTGTTCATATTTATTTCCTCCTTTGAACTTTACACCTATAGTTTACTAAAAGAAATAAATAAAACGAACAACACGAAAGCCAAAAAATGTCGATTTGAGAGCTTTGCAATTTCTACAGCAATTACTTAAGATTATTATACTACAATTTTGTTTAAAAATCGCCTGTTTTGGCATGTTTTCTTAAAAGAAAAGCCATCCTTTATTAATGGATGGTCAATTTCTGCAGAATCGCCTGCCTGCAAGCGTACGGCTATCTATTACGGCCCATAGGTACTTGAATGCCGAGCATCACCATAACTTAGTGCTATCTAGGGAACGTTGTACACCGCTCTATACTATTATATAGCAAAAGGCAGGGATTTTTACCCAGCGATTTTTATTTCTTTGCCGTTCCTGAATTGGAATATGATGCTGCCATCCCTGTTGACTATGGCTTTGTCTATCAGATAGCTCCAGATATCCTCGTCATAGGCTTCTAGAATATTTGGCCTATTGCTTATGTCATCGATGAATGCCTGAAGGTATTTTGCCTGGCCTTTCTTCTTCTCAATTCCAAGCCCCACTTCTTCGATTTCGCCGATGACCTTTTTGTGCTCCATGTCGTATGCATCGTATTTCTTTTGGAACTCATCCTGATCCAATGCCTCGGTGCTGTTTTGGTTTATGAGGTTCTTCACTAGAATGATTATGTCTTCGGCCTTTCGGTTCAGCTCAGCCAGCCTTGCTTCCAAATCGGAGGTGTTATCAAGAATCTGAATCATATCCTCACAGTCCTCAATGAGCTGCTTTCTGTTCCCGATGAACTCGTTGTATGCGAGTATGAACTTCCTTTTGACTTCCTCTTCGGTCACAAATGGCGTCTGACAGACATGCTCATTGTTGTATTTCCTATTGCAGCGGTATTTGACTGAGCGGTATTTGTCGGTCGAATGAAGGACCTTCGCTCCATAGTAAGAGCCACAATCCCCGCAGATGAGTTTGCAAGAGAACTCATTGCAGCTGTTGTAGCCTTGCGCCAAAGTCCCCCTTCTCTCGAATTCCAGCTGAACCATCATCCAGTGGTCTTTGGATACGATGGGCTCATGATGGTCTTCGACGTATATTTTCTCAAGCTCTCCGTTATTCTTCACGGAAACATGGTCCAGGAAGTTTTTGACGTATGTCTTCTGCATCTCGCAGTCACCTTTGTACTTCTCATTCCTAAGAATAGATGCGACTGTGGTCGTTCGCCAATGGTCCTTATGCCCTGGTGTCTTTATGCCTTTCTCTTCGAGCATTCTGCAAATCGTATTCACCGACTTTCCTTTTAGGAATTCCCTGTAGATGAACCTGACGATTATCGCCTCTTCCTCATTGACCTTAAGACCTATCTTGGCGTTCTCGTGCTTGTCATAGCCCAAGAAGGTGCTGTAGCCAACTTGAGAATACCCATCTACCGCCTTCTTTTTCTTACCCCACTTAACGTTCTCTGATATGTTTCTGGATTCCTCTTGGGCCATAGATGCAAGAATGGTAAGCATCAACTCTCCATTGGAATCGAATGTATAAACGTTCTGCTCCTCGAAGAAAATCTCAACCCCTTTTGCTTTCAACTCTCTTGTAAGGCTTATTGTATCTAGGGTGTTTCTTGCGAAACGGGATACCGACTTAGTGACAATCAGATCGATGAGCCCTGCCCTTGCATCAGAAATCATTTTATTAAAACCATCTCTATGCTTTAGGTTCGTTCCAGATATTCCTTTGTCTGTGTAAATATCAACGAGTGTCCATTCAGGTCTGTTCTTAATGAAGTTCTTATAATAATCAACTTGGGCTTCATAGGAATTTGCCTGCTCTTCTTGTTCTGTTGAAACACGTGCATATGCAGCGACTCTTCTTTTATGAAGGGAATTATTAGGAAGCTTTGTCAATGGGTTTATCTTACTTGGTATGATTCTAACGTTTGCCATTTTTAGAGCTCCTTTCTTTCGCTTTAAGTTTCAGATAGGACATAGCCTTTCCACTTCTTGCCTTCGATTGCTTTCTTTAGCGCATATTCCTTAATGGATGAACAGTAATCGATAATGAAGTCGAGTCTTGGCAATAGCTCTTCAATCTCATCGTCTGTCATTAGTTCAGGTTTCTTCTCAGCATCAATTGAAAGAGCATCATCGCTTCTTTTTCTGCACACGTTCCTGCCTGGGCAGTATTTGCACCACTTTCCGCTCACTGCTTCCGCATTTGGATTTTGTGCTTCTTTCGCAGCTGGTCTTAAAACCGAGACTTCCCATTCGAGCAAGTCCTCGACTTCCACGGTTTGGTCGTCGATGTTATGGATTCTCTCTTGATAGATGACTAAGCGAATCTTCTTGATTGGATAGATGCCCGCGAAGAGCTTGTATGCGTACAAGCCATAGATACCCAACTGGCTGTTCAACTCATCGCCTTCAAAGACCTTCACTGGGATGAACCCCGTTTTGTTGTCAATGATGGTCAAGGTATCGCCTGCGATGATGATCGCGTCCGCGGTCCCATGCGTGTCTGGCGCATAGTCCATGTCGAGCAATTGCTCCACGAACACAATCGGTTTCTTGCCTGTTCGCTTTTCCTCATAGTCCGCCTGCCCCACAATGTAGTTGGCATAGCCAGTAGCGAGTGTTTCCATCTCCTCGTCGTAATGCTTGAACGTGGATTTCAACTCATCGATGCCGACTGGCTTCCCATCGAAGTCCTCGATCTTCAAGGATTGCTTGATATAGGCTTCGGCAAGCGCATGGCATTCCGTTCCGAATTCAGATGCTTCATTCGTTTCGTCTTCTTTATTGGCTAGGAACTTTGCAGCGAATCCGCAGTGAACCCATTCCTTGCTGCTAGGAGCGAGAACGCTGTGCTTTCTTTCTTCCGCCATAGGGACGCCCTCCTTTTTGATGGTTTTGGTTTGTGGTTGCCTTGATCAGGACTTTCTTTGCCAACGCCCTGCTTATGGATGAGATGGTCATCAAACCAGAAAACAACTGCTCATCCGTAAGCACGGGTTTATCGTTGGCTGCTTTTCGATAATCGTTCATAGCTTTACCTCCCGCTTTTTGGATTTGAGAGGCTCTACCTTCCTCTCACTAGTCCATGCGAAAGCGAAATCCGAACGACCAAACGAAATCAGAAGAATTTTTCGAGTTTTATTTTCAAAGTCTCGATGATCCTGCTTCTGCGATATTGGATAGTCGACTTCTTGCTATGCAAGGCTTTTGCGATTTCGGCATCGGACATATTCAGTTTGAATAGTTCGATGATTTGCCTGTCGTCATCATCGAGTTCATCGAGCAATCGTTTCAACTCGTCGAGCAATTCCTGCTTCTCCATCTTTTCAACGACACTTGGACTAGTGTCCTCAATCTCAAATTCGAACTCATCTCCGTCTTCGTTTTCGTAGGTGTAATCAAGCGATATAGCATTGCCTTCCCTTTTCAGCTTCCCGTATGGGCAGCTGTCGCAATTTTCCATGCACTTCTTCCATCCATACCTTTTAGATGGGACGACGCACCTGGTCTCAAGGTCGATCCTTTTTGCTTCATCCCTTTGCATGGAACGCCAATCCTCAAATTGCTTTTTGCTGCAAGGAACGTACATCCACTTGCCTGTGAGAGAATGCTTGTAGCGGCAGTAATAAAGCTTTTCGTCTTCTCTTTTGCCTTCGTTTGCTTTGGCCAAGGCTGCCTCGACTTTTTCTCGAGAGTCGTACTCTTCTAATAGTTCCTTCATAAAAACCTCCGTTGGAATTTGGTTTCCTGAAACGGGGGCTTCTTGGCAGTCCAGACCTAAAGGAGGGCGTGGCAAAAAGAATGGCAGTCAATTAGCTTCCATTTCAGTTTTGCACTGAGCCTCCCATGGCTTTTGTGCCTATATCATGGGGACGTAATCTGGGAATCGGTTCATGACGCCGATGCATACAATCCCGTTTTTTCGCTTAGAACTTTGCAATCTCGCAATTTTATTTCGCAATAAGATTGTTTTTTAGTTCCTTGCGTGATATACTATTAAGAGAGATTTAGTAATGACTTGCGTCCAATCTGCTCTTCATGGTTCCATTGTACTTTTTAGTACTTCTGCAGCGGTAAACGCGAAATTAGCAAGAAATTAGCAAAAAGAGAGGTGTTAGAATTGTTAAGGTTATCAACAATATTGGAATTGTCTTTCCAACATAGAAAATTCTTGACAGACGATCAGTACGGGTTCGTCTATGATTTTTTGCACGAGCTCGCTGGGTTAGAGCCAGAAAAGCCTTACGCAAACAACCTCATAAAGGGCGTAAGGGATCTAACCAGGGATACTAAGGATTACATACTCACGACGGACGCTGGAAAAAATAAGGCGGCTGCGTTTGTGAGAAATTGGCTGATCCCGAATATACAGCCGCTGACCTTGGCTGATTATTATGAAAAAATCGCCTCTGTCATTAGAAGCGATGGCAGCATTGCCGATAGAACGAAAAACGGCCTTCTGAAATCATATGATGACGGAAAATACGAAGCTTTTCTGTTGAAATCCATTCTTTATGCCATATCTAAGGAAAATGTAGAGAACATCACGGAGATACCAACGGATGATATGGAGTTCGTTTTCGAGGCTGACAAAAAATGTTCATTGTGTGGAAAGTCCCTGATACTCCCGAAAGCCAAAAAGACTATGTATCGATATTCCATCGTAGAGATATTTCCCGAGATGCTCTCCTCTTCCAAAAAGTCAGAGTTCGCAACCATCTCAAGAGAGCCAGCAGATTATTTGCATAGGAGCAACCGAATCTGCCTTTGCGATGTCTGCGCCGATGAATATGAATACAATCCGACCAAAGAGGTGTTCCGCAAGTTAATCGACAAAAAGGATTATTACATGGAAAAAGAAAACGCCTCTTCCGCTTTGGCTAAGGCAAAGCTTGATGAAGAGGTCGGTGAGATACTTTCAAGATTAAGGGAAATAAAATCGTTCGATGAATTGGCGGATTTCAGAAAGATTCCGCTTGAGCTGAAGGAAAAAATAGATAATAACGAAACTTTGAGACAGACGATCAAAAGCGACGTAGAGGGTTATTACAATTACATCAGGCACGAGCTTTCCCTTCTTG
Organism: Bacilli bacterium; assembly: GCA_017447305.1. Lineage (GTDB taxonomy): Bacteria > Bacillota_I > Bacilli_A > RFN20 > CAG-826 > RGIG3315. Next base: position 12,195 of record JAFSNY010000047.1, read on the forward strand.
ATGATTGCGGGAGCGAATTCAAAATCATAGCCAGCCAATTCCAAATCAGCTACGAGAAGCTAAAGCCGATAATCGGCGACCAGGAGGATATCTACAACCGAATCATAAACTGGGTTTTGGATGAGCTAAAGCTCCCTCCTAAATACAGCACGGCAGCAAGGATTATAGTTTCTTTCTTTGTGCAGAATTGCGAGGTGTTCGATGAGATTTCCAAGTAAAGTGACTCCATACAAAGACAGCATCTTTCCGAAATTACCCGTTCTTCTCAGGAAGCTCAAGGATAAGGACTACACCGTTTCTTCTCTTTATATGGAGATAAATTCAAAGATGACTATCAGGGAATACATCGATGCCCTGGATTGCTTATACGCAATGAGAAAAATAACGCTAAAGGAGGATATCGTTCATTATGTTGAAAGAAATATATTGTGATAGATTCAAAACTGGCGGAAAGGACGGCCAAACAAGAGAACCGATCACGTTCAAAAAAGGGCTTAATATCATCGAAGGCGCTGATAACGGAACGAACTCCATAGGCAAATCCACATTCTTGATGATCATAGATTTTTGCTTTGGCGGAAACGACTACGTTAAAAAGCTCTTAGATGTAAAGAATAATGTTGGCCCCCATACGATATGGTTCACCTTCGAATTCGATAAACTATACCATTTCGCGAGAAAAACCGACGAAAGCGACTTCGTCTATGTTTGCGAAGAAGGACATAAAGTTACCGATAGAAAGATACCCTTAGACGACTTCACGCAATTCTTGAAAGAGAAATACGAGATCAATGTCATGGACATCTCCTTCAGGCAAATAGTTAGTAGATTCATGAGGATTTACAACAGAGAGAATCTCAATGAGCTATTGCCTCTCCGCGCTTTTGAAAACGAGACAGAAAAGAACTCTTTGATGGAAATGGTAAAGCTATATAACCTCTATCAAGCATTAAAAGAACTTAGCAGAATCAGCGAGGAAGCATCCGAAAAAGACGATACTTTCGGCAAGGCCCAGGAATATAGATTCATCCCTAAAATAACAGACACGGAATACAAAGCGAACGAAAAGCGAATCGAGGAATTAAAGGCCGAAGCTGAAGCCCTAGCCGATAGAAGCGAGCGCGGATTGCTTGACCTCCCAGCAGAAAAAGCTGAGGAAATAACCCGATTGAAGGATCAAATCACCGCTCTTAAAAGGAATAGGTCAAGATATTACAATCAACTTAACGCGTTCAAAAAAGACGCAGAATTTGAAGTGTCTGGACTCAAAAGCGATTTTTCCGATCTGACCACATATTTCGATAACGTTGACTTAGCGAGTTTGCAGGAAATTGAGGAGTTTCATAGGAAAATATCCGCCATTCTCAAAAAGGAAGTCAAAGCATCCATCAATGAAATATGGCAAAATATCAACTTCTTGAACGATGCGATTAAAGACCTCGAAGACCAGTTGGCCGAAGTCCAGCAATCGACAAACATATCCAAGGTCGTTCTCAAGTCATATGCAACGATCGAGAAAGAGATCGAAACATTAACCAAAATCAACGAAAACCACAAAAAGAAAAAGGAACTCCATAAAACCGCCAAGGAAAAAGAGGACGAGCTTAACGAGCTCATCGCCGCTCAGTTGGCGAAAGTGATAGCAGCCATGAACTTAAAGATGGCCGAGATCAACAAAGAGTTCTATTTGAATGAAACCAATGCCCCAGTTTTATCGACTCCATCTACTAAAAAGTACTTATTTGAGACGCCTAATGATTCTGGCACTGGATGCAGATACAAGGGGATGATTACCCTTGATATGGCTGTTTTGTCCACTACTCCTCTTCCAGCGTTGGCGCACGACTCAGTCATGTTCACAAATATGTCATATCAAAGGGTCGAAAGGACATTCAAGCTTTATAGCACCGTTGAAAAGCAAATATTCGTTGCCGTCGACAGGACCACAAATCTAAACGACGAAACAAAGAAAATAATCAATGGCTGCAGACGTCTGCTTCTCGCGCCTAACGGAAACGAACTATTCGGTTGGTATTGGGGAAAGCCAAAGGAGAATCAAAATGGTTAGTTACAAGAAATTATGGGTCTTGCTTGCCCAGAAGGAATTAAACAAAAAGAAATTGATGGAACTGACTGGGATAAGCACATCATCAATGGCGAAGCTATCGAAAGGCGCGAATGTCACCACTGATGTACTTTGCAAGATCTGCGAAGCCTTAGATTGCGACTTCTGCGACATAATGGAATACATCAAAGAGAACAGATAAGACTCCAAAAGCATGGCTTGATCGCTGTGCTTTTTTTTGTTTCGTTCCGCTATCAGCAGTTTCGTCCCTTTATCAAGGGTTTCGTTCCGCTATCAAACCCAAAAACGAAAAAAAGGCCCCGAAATCACCTCGTATTGAGATGAAATCAGAGCCTTGAAATTGCGCAGAAAGGAAAAAATCCCCTATTTGCGGCAAAGAAAAACGGCTGACATTTTGTATCAACCGTGTTCTTATCATATGGTGCCTCCTGCCAGAATCGAACTAGCAATAGATCCTTACCATGGATCCGTTATACCACTTAACTAAGGAGGCATAAGCGAATATTATTATACAAGAATTGACTTTCCCTGCAAGAATAAATTTTATTTATTTTTGATTTCTTCTAAAACAGATTTATGGAAGTTGGTCTTGGATAATGGGGTTATTGAGACATAGCCATGATTAACTAAATAGCAATCACTATCGGGTTCATCATCAAAATCCTCTTGGAAATGACGGTGCGCGCGATATTCATTATCCCCTTCTTTAAGATAGATATCACCATGTTCACAGTAATATAACGGGGCGAGTTTTATTCCTTTCACCACTTCTCCTTTTGGGAAGTTAACGTTTAGGAGATATTCAGTGCTTAATAGATTATTTTTGAAAATATAATCTAAAACTTCATCTAAATGTTCTTCAACTAAGTCGAAATTGAAGTCACAGCTAATAGCAATTGCCGGTCTTCTTCTCACTAAGGCTTGAAGAGCAGCCCCCACGGTGCCGGAATAAATCGTATCATATCCGATATTAAAGCCGTTGTTACAACCAGATATCACTAAATCGAATTTTGTGTCTAAAGCAGTTAAGGCAAAGGAAACGCAGTCCGCAGGTGTTCCATCAATGGCGAAAACATCATCCTCGGTTTTAATGACGCGAATCGCTCGATCAATGGTGATCGAAACCGATTTCGCACTCATATGACCTAAAGGTGCAGCAACAACAACCTTCCCGTATTTTTCTAAGATAGGTTTGATTATCTTGATTCCATATGAATCATATCCATCATCATTTGTTAATAAAATGTTCATAATTAATCGGTGATATCCTGGTCTATTACTATAAAGTAATCATAATCTGGATGTAAAGAAGAAATGTCCATAAAGATACGATTTCTAATATCGTTAGGATTCTTTTCATCAAAAGAGATGATGATATCAAAAGAGACGCTTTTTATTTCCGTATCAACGTAAAAGCCATGCATCTGAATGACATCCGGATAATTCTTTAAGATTTCCTTAATATCATGTCTAATCGCACTGATCTCATCGTTATATTCATTAGAAGCATAAACCCCAACGGTGAGAATAATATGATATTTAAGGTACACTGCTTCCGCGATCTTTCTTGATAAAGCGTGAATATCTTTAGCTTTCATATCATCGTTGACTTCAATATGGATGGAGCCAGTAGCTTTATTTACTCCATAATCATTGATGATTAAATCATAAGCGCCTTTAACATCTTCAAAAGATAAGACAATACTCTTAACTCCTAAAGCAGTTTCTTTATCCACACGTCTTCCGATGATTGAAGAAATCGATTCCGCCATTACGCCAATACCGCCTTTGATGATGAATAAGCCAATGACGATACCAACATATCCTTCAATTGAAACCTTCCATATCATCATGACGATAACGCTGACTAATGTGCCAAAGGATAACAAGGCATCAAACAAAGCATCCTTTCCACTAGCTTTTAAGGCCTCAGAATGAACTTTTTTGCCGACATAAGTAAAATATATGCCTAAAGCAATTTTCACCAAAATAGCGATACTTACGATGATAATCGTGACATATGTATATTCCGCAACGTTTTTATTGATTAAAGACATTATCGATTCATAGATAGCGATAATGCCCGCACTTAAGATGATAACTGCGATAATCGCTGAGGTGACATATTCAATTCGACCATGACCAAGTGGATGCTTTTTATCTGGTTTTTTATTCGATAATTTCGTTCCGATAATCGTAATTGTCGAAGATAGAGCGTCAGTTAAGTTATTGACCGCATCGACTACAATCGCGATAGATCCCACTAAAATACCAATAAAGGCTTTCGCTGCGACTAAAAGAATATTCCCAATAATCCCTATGATTGAGGTACGAATAATAATCTTTTCTCTTTCCATATCATTTAGTATAAAGCATTTAGATAACATAACATAGGCGAAACGCATGAAAATGTGAAATAGCGGACCCCA
>JAFSNY010000048.1 GCA_017447305.1 Bacilli bacterium
CTCCCTGTCAAATAATCCAACGTCCTGATTCTTACGGTATTTCATATATGCTGTATTTTTTTGTTAATACTGCAAAAATACGAAGAATTTTTGATATAAACAAATGAAAATTAGTTATTTAATTTATAGAACTCCCCTTAAAGAAAATAGGGATAAAAATTTTGACCCTCGCGTTTCAAAGCACATACAAACTGGTGCTAATTTCAAAAAGGCTGTAGAGCTTGATGGAAAGATCGATGTACTTGAAAAAAAAGTGGAATTGGGCGATGCTTCTGTAAGCGAAAAAATTGAATTAGAAAAGCTAAAATTTAAGCGTAACAGTCTGATTGCAAACCATAATAGAGACATTGATTATGATAAAAGATACAAAAGTTACCAAGACAATTTTCAATATGACGAGAATGGCAATGTTATAACCCAATATGACAGAATAGATGATGAAGACAAAGCCGTTCTAAAATCTGGTTACCGAGAACCTTTTGATAAGGAACGAAACAAGGATCCTAAAAATGTTGGGTCTGCATCTGTTCATATGGATGAAACAGTATCAATTGGTGAACTTTGTAGGAATCCAGAAGTAAATGCGCATATGGACAAGGAAAAAATCATTGCATATGATATTAGCGATGATAATCTAAACCCGATGTCAGGAGATGCTAATGAATCCAAAGGCGATCATAATGCAAAAAAATGGTTAGATAGTAGTCGAAATGGACAAAAGCCCGCGGATCGATTCGATATTGACGAAGAGCAAATAAGAGAAAAGGATGAACACGCTCGAAAAGTTCTTGGTGAAGAAGTTGAGAAGGGTAGAGAAGAATCTGAGAGGACGGGCAAAGAGTCTATTAAAGCGGAATCTAAGCTAATTGGTGGGAAGGCTCTGCGTTCTGCATTAATGGGAGTTTTGGCATCGTTGCTAAAAGATGTTATTCGTAAACTCATTGCGTGGTTTCGTTCAGGCAATCGACAACTTAGTACATTTATTGATAGCATTAAGGCAGCAATAACGTCATTTGTGTCTAACATAAAAAAGCATCTCCTCAATGCAGGCAACACTGTTGTCACAACGATTGCAACAGCCATTCTCGGCCCTGTAATTGGCATGATAAAGAAAGCGTGGATTTTCTTAAAGCAGGGTTATAAGTCTCTTAAAGAAGCAATATCATTCTTGAAAAATCCTGAAAATAAGAATATGCCCTTTAGCCTTAAATTAATGGAAGTGGGCAAGATAGTAATCGCGGGGTTGACCGCAGGGGGTGCCATTGTCCTTAGCGAGGTCATTGAGAAGGGTCTAATGGGAATTCCCGGATTTGCCATAGAGATTCCACTTTTGGGTAGCCTTGCTAACATAATAGGTTTGTTCTTGGGTGCAACAGTAAGTGGTATCATCGGTGCACTCGCACTTAATCTGATAGACCGTGCCATTGCAAAGAAATTAAAGGATATAAATCGAGGAGAGCAAATTGAGAAAAAAAATGAAATAATCAACACGCAGGGGCAACTTGTTGAAGTGGCTAAGGTACGCGTAGATAATACGAAGGCTGACACCTACTCCAGTATCAAAGAAAGACACGCTGAAGCGGCAGATATGATGAAAGACGCAGTTCGGACCATAAAAAACAACTCTGAAGCAATCGAAACGCCTTTGTGTGAAAACGCGGAAGTCATCGATGATAGCGAATGTGCATCTGAGCACGAAGATGACTTTAACGATATATATAATAAGCTCAATTCAATGAAGTAGAAATATGTCAACGGAAATAGTAAAGCCCCATAATTTTGTAGAGGCAAAAGAAAAGATAGATAAATTGGTCAAAAATGTGCCTTCGACCACTAACTTAAAGCAGTTTCGCGAAAAAAAATTCATATTCTCTAGTACACCAACAGGGAAAGAGTTAAACGAACAGATTGTTTCCCCTTTACAAAATATTTTTATTGATGTCAACAATAATGTTCGCTCTTTATATGATATTATCAGTAATTTGTACAAAACAATAGAGTTACTAGATGATGAATACATAAAGGCAATTATCCTTGCCATAAAATCGATCGAAGAAGTCAGCAATCAGGCAAAAACGGCAAGTGATAATGCTGAACGTGCAAGTAAGAAAGCTTTTGAAGCTAGTCAAGATGCATTAAAGGTTTCTAAGGAAGTCAAAACAGCTCAAGCTGACATAAAAAAAACGATTGACGCTCTTGGGGCAACCGTAAAGATTCTAAAAGACTTCAGGGGTAAAGTAAACGAAGACATTACTTCTCTTCAGCAGTACCGCTCAAAGCTTGAGTCATACAAGCACCTTAGGGACGTGGACAACATGTGGAGTGATGTGGACGGTCATAAAACCGACCTCGCAAAACTCCATCAGCAGGTTGATGGATTCATTGAGAGTGCCAATAAGGCGACTGACCTCATCAAACAAGATGTCAGTTCCCTCCAGCAGTACCGCTCAAAGCTTGAGACATATAAGCACCTTTGCGAAGTAGACAATATATGGAATGACGTGGAAGGTCAGAAGACTGACCTCGCCAAGTTTCATCAGCAGGTTGATGGATTCATTGAGAGTGCCAATAAGGCGACTGACCTCATCAAACAAGATGTCAGTTCCCTCCAG
>JAFSNY010000049.1 GCA_017447305.1 Bacilli bacterium
TTCTGATAATAAAAATCCCCTCATTTTGGGGAAAAACCGATTTTTTGGGGGTCAAAAATTGAAAAATTAGTGCTTCATTTTGTAGGCTTCAAACGAGTATTTGCAGCCACAATATTCTTGGAAATACATCTCGTGTTCTTTGACGATAAGAAGGGATTTTTCATAGCCATTTCCCTTCTTAAAATCAGCTGCTAACCACTTAACAGTAGGATAAATCTTCTCGAGTTCATAACCGATTTGATTTATGTCTTGAGCGTTCTTATAACGGGAGATGGTCATGACCGTTCCGAAGTATTCAAAACCATGTTCATAAGCGTATTTATAACCAAATCCTAAACGCTTTCTGAAACAGATTCGACACCTCTCATGTCCCTCTTTGTCTGCCGCTCTTGGTTCGAGATCTTTATTGAAATTTTCATTATCGTATGGGAACTCGAGGATGGTGATATTAGCGTTAATTTCCTTGAGGTATCTTTTGAATTCTTCTAAACGACGATCGTGTTCTTCTTTTGGATAAATATTTGAGTTATTGAAGATAATGGTAATATCAAAATAATCCTTAAGTTCTTCATAAGGAATTGTAAAACAAGGACCGCAGCAAGCATGGAGAAGAAGTTTTGGTTTTCTCCCCTCTTTTTTGAGGTTTTCGATAGTGTATTGACATTGCTTTTGATAATTAATCTTTTTTGTCATCATAAATAATCATCGAATCTCCGAATGAGAAAAAGCGATATTTTGTATCAACCGCATGCTTATAAACTTCTAAGGTATATTCTCTTCCAAGGAAAGAGCTGACAAGCATAATTAAAGTGCTTTTTGGAAGGTGAAAATTGGTAATAATCGCGTCCACTGCTTTAAATGTGTAACCAGGTTCAATAAAAATATTAGTCGATTCTCTTGTTGATTTGAAGTCTCCGTATTTTGTGATATTTGCTTCTAATGTTCTAACGGAAGTTGTTCCAACCGCGACGATTCTTCTTCCTTCTTTTTTGGCTTTGTTTAATGCATCCTCAGCTTCCTTACTTATCTCGTAAAGTTCGGAATGCATAACGTGATCTTTGGTGTCATTAACCTTGACTGGTCTAAATGTTCCTAAACCAATATGTAGTGTAATGTCCACCACCTCAACACCCATCTCTTTGATTTTGGTAAAAAGTTCATCGGTAAAATGGAATCCGGCGGTAGGCGCAGCGGCGCTTCCTTCAAACTTCGCATAGACGGTCTGATAGCGATCATTAGTGCATAGTTGTTCTTTGATGTATGGAGGTAAAGGCATCTTTCCCAAAGAGTCTAACACTTCTAAGAAAATACCTTGATAATGCATTTTTACTAAGCGAAGACCTTCTTCTCTTTCTTCGATTATTTCCGCGACAAGACGTCCATCACCAAAGGACACTCTTGCACCTACTTTAAGAGATTTAGCAGGTCTAGTGAGGCATTCCCAGTTATCTCCTTCTTCTTGTTTTAAAAGTAGTAATTCGCAGTGAGCGCCCGTCTCTTCTTTAATCCCTAGTAATCTAGCTGGAATGACCTTAGTGTTATTTCTCACTAAAACATCACCAGGTCTTAAATATTCAACTATGTCGAAAAAGTGACGATCTTCATAGGTATGGTTAGTTCTATTGATAGCAAGTAAACGAGAATGATCTCTTTTATCACTTGGTTTTTGGGCGATAAGCTCTTCAGGTAGATAAAAATCAAATAAACTAATATCCATTAAAAGCCTCTCTCATCACCAAACATCGCCATTTGGAGTTTCATAAAATCACCGAATCGATCTTCTTTAATCGCTTCTCTTGCTCCTTCCATTAAATGGATAAGGAAACGAATATTGTGAATGGAAAGAAGCCTCTTTCCAAATGTTTCATCACATACATATAGATGACGTAGGTATGCTTTGATGTAGTTCTTACAGCAATAGCAATCGCATTGGTCATCAAGCGGTGTGAAATCTTCTTTATATTGAGCACCTTTAATGTTCACTCTTCCGTGTGAGGTCATTAAAGTTCCGTGTCTAGCAATTCTTGTTGGTAGGACACAGTCAAACATATCAATACCACGAGCGATACCGCCAAGTAGATAATCGATAGATCCAACACCCATGAGATATCTTGGTTTATCTTCCGGGAGATATTTCACAGAATAATCAATCATTCTGAAACATACTTCTTTTGGTTCTCCAATAGAAGTTCCTCCGATGGAATATCCAGGGAAATCCATCTTCACAAGTTCTTCGGCGCACTGTTTTCTTAAATCTTCATAATCTCCGCCTTGGACAATACCAAATAAGGCTTGGTCTTCTCTTTTATGAGCATCAAGTCCTCTTTTGGCCCAACGTAAAGTTCTTTCCATTGATTTTTTAGCATATTCGTAACTTGCTGGATATGGAATGCATTCATCAAAAGACATAATAATGTCTGCACCTAGTTTTTCTTCGATTCCAATTGCAACTTCTGGAGAGAAGAAAAGACGGTCACCATTAAGGTGAGATTTAAAAGTTACACCTTCTTCAGTAATTTTACGTTTCTCAGCAAGGGAGAAAACTTGGAATCCGCCTGAATCGGTGAGAATTGGTCCATCATAGTTCATGAACTTATGAAGACCACCAGCTTTTTCAACAATATCCGCGCCTGGTCTTAAAGATAGGTGATAAGTATTAGCCAGGATAACTCCCGCACCCATCGCTTTAAGTTCTTCTGGGGAAAGGGTTTTAACTGTTGCCAGAGTACCGACTGGCATAAACATTGGAACTTCAACATCTCCATGTGGGGTGTGGAGAATTCCATATCTCGCGCCAGTTTGTTTATCGATATGCAAGATTTCTAAATAAAAATTTTTCATCGGTGTAATTATAAATTAATTACCTAGTGAAAGAAACAACAAAAAACAATAGATTTCGAATTATATTGTTCTCTGTAATTTTAGTTTTGCTTATCGATAGTATTTGCAAGTCATTAAGACAATTTGTTTGTTAACTTCATAATCCTCTTTAAGGAGGCTCTTATCGGGCTCTTTTCCTTTATCCTTTGCAAAGGTCATAAATTCCTTAGTGTGGAACCAGAGTCTGATGCCTCTATTAGTGAATTTGCTCTCATCATTATAGTCGTACCATTCAGAAGACATGTAGTATAACTCACCATTAGAGAAAATATAAAGATCAGGATCATAATTTAAAGATTTATGTTCAATTTTCGCAACGAAGGCTTGGAAGAATATTTTTTCGTAAACTTTCTCTTCTAATTCACCTTTTAAGAGAAGATCAAGAGCGTTTTCTCCTTCAATATAATCTAAAACGATGATACATCTTTTCTTATCTTTCGCTTTGATTTTTGGATGTTTGATCCCAGTGTTATCAAATTTCTTATGAGAATCGTAATATGAATAAAAACAATGCGTATCTCCATTGAAGTTCTTCACATAATACGTTTTCTTTCCCTGTGTAGCAATAAACGTTTGTTCGTCAATTTGCTTAACGACGTTATAAGTTTTAAATCCAATTTTAAAGTTATCCATACTAAATCTTTGTAAATCTTAAGGTTGCTTGATCTTTGGTTAATGAGGTGATTGTAATTCTAAATGGAATGATTGCTCCGCTATGAAGGATACCATCATTTATGAAGTCAGAATAGACTTTCATATCGAATACATCTCCTTGTTTAAAGAGACAATCATTACTTGCGGTTGCTGCGCCTCTGTAGGTTGTAGATAAATCATGATTTTTATTGACCATACAGATGAGATCATCAAATGTATAACGACCGGTTTTGCTATTATATTTTCCAGTGGTTAATGATGTTGATGGAGTGTTCGAATACGCTAATTTATAACGGTAATGATTATCGATATAATTAGTCACTTCCACGATATCATCACTTTGAGTACTAACTCTTCCTATTCTCGCGTCAACATGCATGATTCTAATTCCTGGTTCGGTATAAGCAAGCAATGAAGAGTACATTTTCGTGGAATCTTGTTTCCACAAGTTCTCTTGGTCGATAAAATCGATCATTAAATATTCGTCGAACGCTCCACCTTTCCAGTTATTGCCAACTACAATACAATCTCCGGACTGACTAGTTGGAGTAATTGTAATATCACAGCTTTCGGTGACAGATTTGGGTAAAACCCAACCCCATGCAAATTTGGAGAAGGCATTATGATCACCAATATTCCAATCTTGCATATCGATACCACCCATTGGCGAGTGCCTTTTATCGTAATCGTAATAATCTTCTAAGCCAAGAACATGACCGTGTTCATGGATATATGTATGCGCATCAATATCAATGCCGGCTAATTTTCCTTCATCCATAAAGTCAACGGACGCCCAAGCGTATGTGTTAGGGATAGGATTAGCAGCAGTTGGCGAAGGACTATCGATTGAATAATTGTAATCCCAATAAGTAAACGCCCAATAAGGTGAGGAACTAGAAGAAGTTTGATTATGAGGGCATGAATAGATTAACCAAATAGAATCGATCCATCCGTCATTATCAACATCGTAATCTCTCATGTCGATTCCACGACTTCTCGCCCAAGCATAGGCTCTTTCAAGAATATAATATGTTCCTAAATCATCGTATTTACTGTTGTAATTAATAAGGTCATCCTTTTCGATGTTTGTATCAAACCATGGAGTGACTTCTCCAGAAATATTTAATTTTCCATAGGAACTTTTATAAAAATATGATGAAACTGATTCCCAACCAGTTTGCTCACTGCTTCCAAAAAATGCTTTTCTGATTTTCTCGCGGTTTGCTTCGGTAGCGTTCTCCTCATATCCTTTGATGGTGACAGGAATAACTAAAATTTTACCTTCACCGATAGAGTTACCATAATGGGTCGCTCCCGCACTTCTTTTTCCTAAGTCATGATAGGTAAAACTATATTTCTTGGTATCAGTTGGGACTAAACTACCAAAATTACAGCTTGTAAGCACGCTGCTAAATAATAAAGCTGAAGATATTAATAAGAATAGTTTTTTCACCATATTGTCTTAATTTTAAACGTTCAACGTTTATCTTTCAAGATAAGAGAGACTGGACGAAGGCGTAAAAAAAAGAAATCGACTACGCGATTCCCTTTTTATTAACTTTCAATTAGTCTAAGCGAACGAAAGCGTCAACTCCCGCGCCACAAACTGGACAAACGAAATCTTCTGGGAGTTTTTCTTCTGTGGTTTCATATTCATAACCACAAAGTTGACATTGAAAGACATGGACTTTTTCTTCTGACATTAACGAACACCTCTATAAATCTACCAATAATCTATCAAAAATACTCATCTATATAAATAGTTTTTATTTTTTATAAGGAAAGAGATTTATAATCATAGATATGAAAATTATTTTAGATTGTGATCCTGGGCATGATGATGCGATTGCTATTTTACTTGCGGGTTCAAGTAATAAAATTGAACTTTTAGGTATCAGTGTTGTATCTGGTAATCAAACAGTCGATAAGACTGCAAGAAACGCTTATAATGTTTCATCCTATCTAGGAATTAATGTTCCTATCGCGATTGGGTGTGATCGACCATTAATTAGAGAAAAACTCAACTGTGGAGAGATACATGGAGAGAGTGGTCTTGATGGTTTTGATTTCCCAAAATACGAATATAAATATTATGAAAAAGATGGACCATCTTTAATTATTGATAAGTGTTTAGAAAATGAAGATGTGATAGTTGTCACGACTGGCCCGATGACAAATCTCGCGACCGCGTTGATGAGAGAGCCAAAGATTAAAAGTCATATCAAAGAAATCGTTTTGATGGGTGGTTCCACTTCTGAAGGTAATCTAACAAAGTACGCAGAATTCAATATCTTAGCTGATCCAGACGCTGCGGCGATATGTTTTAGAAGCGGAATCTCGATGAAAATGATTGGCTTAAATGTGACGAGACGTGTTTTGGTGCTCCCACATGTTGTTTCAAGGATGGAGAAATTAAACACAAGAGCATCTGACTTATTTGTTAAACTAATGAAATTCTTCAACAAAACACAAAAGGAAGTTTTCAATCTGGATGGAGGTCCACTTCATGACCCTGTCACCATCGTCTCCTTAATTAGTGATGATGTTGTAACATTTGAAAGAATGAATGTTGAAATTAACGTCGACCCAAATAATGAAAGATACGCGGAAACCAAATGTCAAAAAGATATCCACGGTCATGTATTGGCCGCTACTGATATTGATGTGAATAAATACTGGGATATTATTGAGGAGGCGCTTAAAAAATATGCTTGATCGAATTGCGGTTATTGGAAGTCTAAATGTTGATAATGTCACATATACAAATAATCCTCCTACACCAGGGAAGACGGTTTTTGGTAATAACTTCATGAGTAACGTCGGAGGTAAAGGTGCTAATCAAGCGATTGCGGTTAAGTTTTTAGGTGGGGATGCTATCTTTTTTGGCGCGAGAGGTAAAGACAGTAACGGAGATTATGCTTCTAAATTTTTAAGTGATAACGGACTTCGCTTTTATCTTAAGAGAGTCGATATACCAACTGGTGTTTCAAACATCATCATTAACGAAAATAACGGGGAAAACAGCATAATTTGTGTTCCAGGAGCTAATCTTTCCATTGTTAAAGACGATGTTGATTTTTGGATGCCAAAGATTAAAGAATGCAAGATTTTAATCACTCAACTTGAAACTTCAATTGAACCAGTATTATACGCTCTTGAAAAAGCAAAAAACGAAGGATTAATTACAATTTTAAATTCTGCTCCATTTCACGAATTTGATATGAAAACTATGCGTTTTCTCGATTATTTTATTCCAAACGAGCATGAATTAAACGACTATGTTAAGGGTGATGAAGATGTTGAAACCAAGGCGAAAAAACTATTAGAATTTGGATGCAAAAACGTTATTGTCACTCTTGGAGAAAAAGGTTCTGTTTTGGTGAATAAAGATGGCGTCAACTATGTCGAGGCGCATAAAGTAAAAGCAATAGACACAACCGGCGCTGGAGATTCATACATCGGAGCGTTCGCTAAAGCACTCCTTGATGGAAAAGACACCATTGAAGCGATGAAATTTGCTTCCTATTGTTCCTCTTTGACCGTACAAAAAAGAGGAGCGATTATCTCACTCCCCAAATTTGTAGATTTGAATTATTAATCCGCAAGGGAACCCATTGGATCCCATGGTTTAAGTTCAATAATCTTAGTGCGATATGCTTTAAGTTCCTCTTCCGAGAGGTACTTTTTATTAACGACAGCTTGATAGACAAATTGATCAAACCAAGAAGCTGACATTGTGTAATATCCAGCGTTTCCAGCTTCGTTTCCCCAAGAGTTTTCAATCTTCCATTTGATGACTTTATTTCCTCTTGTGGCCGCTCCAGTAATACACATAGCATGATTCATCGCGCTAGCACGGTAATCGAGAGATTCACCTTTATCCATCTTATAGTCTAAATCGAATGCGGTTTTATAATCGAAGAGACGATCATCCCAAATGCCACCTTTCCTATCTCCATAGAAACCAACATCGCTGCCAAACCAAACAATTTCATTATCTTTAAGTTGAGCGAGAATTAATTGTTTTAATCTCTTCATTTCAACATTGAGGTGAGTAACTGGTTTTCCTCCGACAACATTACCTAAGTATTTAACGGTGTAGATTTTGTTAAACGGTTTATCTTGTGTTGGAGCATTGATTAATGAAACGTAATCATCTAAGACATTGCCGATATATTCTTCTTTGAAAGATAATGGGGTGAAGCCTTTGACTAAATGATATTCGTTATTGGCGTCAGTATATTCAAAGTCAAAACTTTTTGGTGGTACTCCATAAGCGTCAATGAGTAAGAAGTAAATCTTTTTAAGTAAAGATTTCTTAAGTTTTTTAACAGCGTCTGGCCCCTTCTTTTCATATAAAGCTTTTGCATCAGAAGCGAATTTACGAATATTGAAATTGATTAAACTATTCGTGTCTCTTGTCGCACTTGAAGTTGTCGTTTCAGGATAGACATTTTTAGGGCAAAGACCATATTTGTTGACGACGTTAACAAACATATCCCATTGTCCACCATCGCCGATACCATTCATGACAATGAATGATAAGGTTCTATCATCGTAGTCTTTTTCAATTAATTCAATGATTGCTTCTAAGGTGTAATTAGTTTTTTCTAAACGATCATAAAAAGCGATATAACTTTGGGATAACTCAAAGTTAGATAAATTGAGTTTCTTCGCAATCATTTCTCTTAAGACATTTGTTGCAGCGAAGATCCAGCATCTTCCAGAAGCGCGTTGATTTGTTACAGGCATGGTTTTGACATTGATATCGAAGTTAAAATCGAGATCATTAATTTCATCTTGGCTTCTAACAACTTGGCTTAAATCGTTTTTAAGCATCGCATGTCTTAAAATCTTATTTTTATTGTCTTGTTGATATTCCTCTAAATCTTTAACGAGGGTATTTAACTTAATTTCTTCCATAATAATTATTCCTTTCATAAAAATTTTGCCATAAATTACGTTTTATTGGAAATAAAAAGCATATTAGGATAAACAATCGCTTTGTTTTATGGATGTTTTCTCATATAAATCGTATTTTATTCAAGTAATTTGAACAAAATATCCTTTTTATGTGTATAATAAAAACAACTGAAAGAGAGAAAAATATGGACATTATTAAAACATTTGATGGAGACACTCTTACCATCGCTCTTGGCGGTAAACTTGATAGCAACTCCGCACCTGAATTAGAAGCTGAACTTTTTAAATCGTTAGAAGGTATCAAATTATTGATTTGGGATTTTGAAAAACTTTATTATTTATCTTCCGCTGGACTTAGAATCCTTTTATCAACTCAAAAGATTATGAATAAACAAGGAAAAATGATTCTGCGTCATGTCAATGAAATCATCATGGAAACATTCGACATGACAGGATTTACCAGCATTCTTACATTTGAGGATTAATCATGAAAGATAATCGTAAGCTTTTGATGGCTGATGATTTTGATATTAAATCATTCAAAGAAAATGAAATGGCGGCGAATAAATCGCTTTCTGTCGCCGCGTTTGCCTTAGCGATCTTTTTAGCGGTCCTATGGATCCTCATTATGGTGTTATCAAACACTAGGATTTTACATACATCAAATCGTTTAGTTCATATTGGATTTCCAATCGCATTTGTATTGCTTGGTATTCCGTTCTTTCAAAGAAAAAGAAAAATAATGGAGCATCCTGGATTTAAGTACGCTTTATTAGGTTTATTTATTTTTGCTATATCACTTATTAATATCGCTGAACCAGTTCATAGCATTTTAGGATTCGCTATTATCATCGTTGGAGCGTGCCACTATTATTCTAAAAGTATGTTACGTGTCGCCTTTATTGGGTCACTTATCATGATTTTCATAAGTCTATATGCGGGCACTTTCTTAGGAGACTGGGACGCTAACTTAATCGGAATTAGCGAGATAAGCGCTCCTTCATTCTTAGAAATCACTAAAGAAGAATTTGTTGATAATCCTCATACAAGATGGCTCATTATTAGAAAATTATTTGAGGAAGAAAAAGTTAATCGATATCTCAATATCTTTGTTAACTATTATTTAACAAGAGCGGGAGCGATTACCATTATCTATCTCATCGCCCTTCAGTTAAGTGGACGTACATATAAAATGCTTACTAGCGTTTCTCAAAACGTTAAGAAAGAAGAAAGAATGGCTAATGAATTATCTTTAGCGAAAGATATTCAATTAAGCTTCATTCCTAAAGACTTCCCTAATAATGATGAATATCAAATTTTAGGGGCAATCCACTCCGCGAAGGAAGTCGGCGGTGACTTCTACGATTATTTCCAAAACGATAAATCAGAAGTTATCTTTGATATCGGTGATGTTTCAGGAAAAGGTATTCCTGGATCATTAACGATGATGAGAGCGAAAACACTTATTAAATCTTTCGCCTTAAAGACAGAAGAATTAAGTGAAGTATTGGAACAAACCAATAAAGAATTATGCGAAAACAATGACAGCAATGTCTTTGTTACCGCGGTTATCGGTAAGATTAATCTCGATTCAGGAGAAATGGTTTTATCTAACGCAGCGCATAATCCACCTCTTCTAAAGAGAAATGGTAAATTTGAATATTTAATTCTTCCTAAAGGATTTGTTTTAGGTGGTTTTGATTCAATTATTTATAAGAACACCAAAATCCAATTATTCGAAGGCGATCAAATCATCTTCTACACCGATGGTGTTACTGAAGCTATGAATGAAAAAGATGAAATGTTTGGTGAAGAAAGATTATTGAAATTATTTAACGATAACACTGATAAATCATTAAAAGAATTATTCATCTTAGCGAGCCAAGCAATTGAAAAATTTAGAGGCAAAGCCGAACAAAGTGATGATATAACTGCGATTGGTTTTGAATATAAGGGAAGCGAAGTAATGACGAGAGAAATAGTCGTTTCCACTCTTCCAGAAAATGTTGATGTATTATCAGAATTCGTGAATTCATATCTTAACAAGTACACGACTAATAATCGCGCGATTGCGCAAATCAACGTTGCGATTGATGAATTATTCTCTAATATCGTTAAGTTCGCTTATCATCCAGAGATTGGCAAAGCAACTCTAAGAATTGAATTAAGGAAGAATCCTTTATCAATCACTATTACATTTATTGATCACGGCAGACCATTCAATCCTCTTGATATTGCTTCTCCTGATGTTTATAAATCAGCGGAAGAAAGAAATATCGGTGGGTTAGGTATTTTCATCGTTAAAAAGACTATGGATGAAATCACTTATGAATATAAGGGTGGGCAAAACATTTTGACCATCAAAAAACATCTATAGGAGGCATATTATGGATTTACATGCACAAATGCTTTTAGACGAGTATGACGAATTATATCCAACACTAGAAAAGCTTCACGAGATCGTGCTTGGAGTTTTAAATGACAATTTCAAAGAAAAGGTCATGATGGTTGATTCCATTGGTTCTCGTATTAAGCAAAGAGCCTCATTACAAAAGAAACTTGAACTCAAAGGCCAAAAATATGATTCGATTACTGATGTAACTGACTTAGTTGGTGGAAGAGTTATTACTTTCTATGCGGATGGAGTTGATCGTGTCGCAGCGACCATTTCTGAAATCTTTAATGTCGATTGGCAAAATACTGTCGATAAAAGAAAAAGCGCGGATGTAGATCGCTTTGGCTATACATCCCTACACTACATCTGCACCCTCCCAGAAAAGGTTTTCAAAAGTGATGAATACCCAAGAATAAATGAAATTCGCTTTGAAATTCAAATGAGAACCGTTCTTCAACACGCTTGGGCTTCAATCTCCCATGATACTGGATATAAAAACGATATCGAGGTTCCTAAAGAAGTATTAAGAAGTCTCAATTCTCTAGCGGGATTATTAGAAATCGCGGATAATCAATTCTTAAAACTAAGAAATGATTTAGATGAATATCGCCGCAACATTAAGAGCATTGTTGCTAGCGGTAATTACGAAGATGTTGAACTCAACATCGAATCATTTAACGCTTTTATCCAATCTGGAGCGTTCAACACTTTAAATAAGAGAATTGCCCATATTAACAACATGGACATTGAAGAGACTCCATATACGCCTTATCTATCAGTCCTTAAGAGCATTAGAATTGAAACGCTTGGTGACTTGAATCGATTAATCAAAAATTATCACGAAGATGCATATCAATTAGCACTTCGTCAGTTTAATGACACTGATATCGATATTATTAGTTCGACGATTGGATTACTTAATCTCATCTATGTCTTCATCTTAAAGAGCGGCCTCGGAGAAAAAGGTATTGTTATGCTCCTTAATTTCCTTTATGGAGAGAGACCAGTTAATGATAGATTAGCTAAGAGAGTTATAGAAAACGCCAAAAACGCTGGAATTATTTAATTATGCCAAACGAATATTTAGATACAACTCTAGTTGATAAGGCGATTATCTTTGCCACAAACGCTCATAAGAATACTGGGCGGAGAGGCAAAAGTTTTCCATATATCATTCATCCATTAGAAGCGATGAGTATCGTGGCGACAATGAGCAATAACCCCATTCTTTTAGCCGCTGCGGTTCTTCATGATGTTGTTGAAGATACTGATGCGACTATCGAAGATATTCGTAAAGAGTTTGGTGAAGAAGTCGCTAGTCTTGTTGAATATGAAACAATCCAAGCAGATAAAGATCTCTCTTGGAGAGAAAGAAAACAAATAGCTATTGATCACGTTAGAGATGGGACAATAGATTTTAAGATGGTCGCTTTAGGTGATAAATTATCTAATTTACGCGCGATACATAATGATTATCTCGATTTTGGAGATAAAATCTGGTCACGTTTTGGCGCGAATAATAAAGATGATGTCGCTTGGTATTACAAGTCACTTTTACACGCTTTTGACGAACTAAAAAACGCACATGCTTATCAGGAATATGCGTCTTTAATTGAGAAAACATTTAAATAATTATTTAACAGAATTGATGATTTTCTGATAGATTTCTTCTCCGCCAGGAATGAAATTATTGACTTCAACAACGAAAAGATAATAGATAGCTAGATAACCTTGAAGGCTTTCGATGAATCTTCTCGTTTTTATTTCATCATCACTCTCTAAATATTCTTTTAAGAAACATTTCCAGAACAATCTAAGTTGTTCAGTGTTCATATGATATAACTCTTGAGTTTTTTCGGTATGAGCGAGAGTATCCGCGGCAAACATGACAGAAGCGATATCAAATAAAGGATAACCATAGGCAAAATCACCTAAATCAATCCAATAATACTCATCGTGCGCTTTGATTAAATTGCCCATTTGTAAATCACAGTGAAGACATGTATCAGCGTCAGGAATAGAATCAATAAATCTTAATAGTCTTCCTTTTTGTTCATCATTAACTGATTTTGCATTTATAACTTGCTTACGAGCGATATCTTTTTTATGTTCAAAAGCATTTGTGTCACATTTTGTGGAATGGAGTATTTTAACTTCCCTAACATATTCTTTCGCTACTTGTGGAATAAGTTCGGGATGGTCCGCCATCATCCTTGCACAAGAGACTTTACCGGTGATTCTTTCATAAATGATGCCGATTCTTCCATTAGCTTCCACCATTTCGATTGCGCGAGGAGTTTTAACACCTAATTTATATACTTTATCCGTTAATTCAAATTCTCTAATAGGTGCACTTCTATCAACAGTGGGCAAAAAGACTTTAAGCATGACTTTATCATCATTCTTATGATAATAAGTATCGCTGGTCGCTCCCCCGCCAAAAAGAATCCAGTCGTCTAAGTTAATCTTTCTTAAATTATTCATATATTTGCTCCTCGTTACATATTGATTATATAAGATTTTGTTGATATATGCGACCTTTACTAATGTAAAGTTAGGAATATTACTTTATAATAGAGATAATAGAAAGCCTGAGGAAATATTTATGAGATCGATACTAGAATTTTTAACGCCTAAGAAGGTGACTTATTATATCAATGAACGTTTTACCATCAGACAAGCGCTTGAAAAATTTGATGCTCATAAATTTTCTACTGTTCCAATTATTGATGAGATGGGTAAATATGTTGGAACACTCTCTGAAGGCGATATCTTAAGATACATTAAGAATGTTAATCACTTTTCTTTAGAAAACGCGGAAAGCACAAGAATATCAGAATTAACTAGATATCGTTCTTATGTTTCAATTAAAGTTGATGCTGCGATCGAAGAAGTCTTTGCTTTAGGATTAAGTCAAAACTTCGTTCCAGTTGTTGATGATTCCGATACGTATATAGGCATCATTAAAAGAAGTGATATCATCAAATATCTCTTTGAAGAATATGAAAGACAAAAATAAGGACCAGCGGTCCTTATTCTTTTATCATGGTGAATTTACCGTTCAAGTGCAACATTTCTAGACAAAAATAAAGGCTCATATTAATCCTGGTGTAAGATATAGTTGCGACACTTATCTACAGGAGGTTCTTTATGAGCTATTCACATTTTACCATAGAAGAA
>JAFSNY010000050.1 GCA_017447305.1 Bacilli bacterium
AAGCAAATATACCCAGGCTTATATTGATAAAAAAGTGAATTTGATTAACAATAGACCTAGGAAATGTAACAACTGGATATCTCCATCAAAATTGATGTCTGAAGCTATCTCTAAGTGTTGCAATTAACATTACAATTTACTTTATCTTTCGATAGATAAGTAATAACGAGTTAAAGATTAATAACACCGTTAACCCAGTATCTGATAGAGCATCAATTAAAGGGATGACGTGAGGTGGGAATGAGATATAAGCACTTAACATTGTTAAGACCATAGCGACTAACTTAATCGTTATTGCGATGATGATATTAGTGATAGCCACTCTTCTCGTCTTTTTAGCGATATTGATGGAATGGACGATTTTTAATGGATCATCGTTCATGATAACGACATCAGCGTTGCTTATCGCAACATCGCTTCCCACTCCTCCCATCGCAATTCCAACATCAGCGAGGATAATGGATGGAGTGTCATTGATTCCATCTCCAGCAAATAACACTTGTTTATTCTTGTTTCTGTTTTGAATCGCATTATTAACATATTCTGTTTTTTCTTGAGGGAGAAGCTTTCCGTGACATTCATTAATTCCGACAGAATAAGCGACATCCTCAACAATTCTTTCATTATCTCCAGATAACAAAACTATATGTAATCCTGCTTCTTTTAGTCTTTGGATGGTGTTTTTTGTGCTTAATTTGACCATATCCTTTAAAACGACATAACCATAGTATTTTTGATCAACAGCAAGGTGAATAATCGTTCCTACTTCATCAACTTCATCTATAGCGATTCCATTTTCAATTAGATAGTTAGCGTTACCAATATAGATTTGATGGTTATCATAAACAGAATAAGTGCCTTTTCCTGTTATCTCTTCATATAAGCCTTGTTTTTCGTCGCTATATTTATCGTTAGCATATGCGACTATCGCTCTAGCGATTGGGTGATTAGATAAATATTCAGCGACATATAGATAATGATTGAAGGTTTTTTGATCTACTTTAGAACTACATTTACTTACTTCAAACTTTCCATAGGTTAATGTCCCAGTTTTGTCAATGAAGAGGGTCCCAGCTTGGCTGAGTTGATCAAGGTGACTCGCTCCTTTGATGATGATGCCGTTTTTACTAGCTAGACCAATTCCCGCGAAGAAAGCAAGAGGGACAGAAATAACAATTGCGCATGGACATCCGATGATTAAGATTAAGACACCACCATAAAGCGCAGTGGAGAAATCCCCTGTCACAAAGCCATATATTAACGTGTATAAGACACCAATTAAGAGAACGATTGGGGTATAAACTCTTGCAAATCTTGTGATGAATTTATCAACTTTTGATTTCTTTTCTCCACTATTTTCGATTAATTCCATAATCTTGCTGACTGTGGAGTTCTCAAATGTCTTTTCAACTCTCACTTTGATAGATCCGGATGTCAATATGCTTCCACTTAAAACATGATGGCCTTCATTAACATCAACAGGGACGCTTTCTCCAGTTAAGGATGAAGTATCTAGACTGCCACTTCCACTTTCAATGATTCCATCAACAGGAACAATCTCTCCAGTCTTGATAACGATAATATCTCCAATACTGAGTGATTCTGGATTCACTACTTTGATTTCATCATCGACGATGAGGTTTGCGGTATGTGCTCTTAAATCGATAGCTTTTCTAATCGCGTTTTTAGATTTTTCCGATAATATTTCTTCAATTAATTCTCCAATTTGGAACAAAGCTAGAACCATTACTCCATCAAAGAATACTGTTTCTTCTCTATTTGGGAAAAAAGCAATGCAGAAAGCACCTATACAAGAGATGGACATTAAAAGATGTTCATCAACAGGATTATTTTTATGAATGATGTTATTAAAGACGTGGAATAAGACATCATAAATACCAATTGCTAATGCAACACAGTAAATAGTGATAACAATCCATGATTTAGGTTCTAGTATTGTGCTTTCTAATATTTTGGCGGTAACCATCAAAATAACAATAAGGATTATTCTTATGATTAAGATAATTGATTCTTTCGTTAATAAAGGTTTCTTTTCCTTAACTCTTTTCGTTTCTTCTTCAATAACGATTTCATCTTCTTCTACTTCTGCGATGATATTGATAATTTCTTCAATTGATAATTCCTCATCTTTGTAAGTGATAAAAAGTTTTTCGTTATTAAAATCAATAACCGCGGAGTCGATTTTTTCATGCTTGTTTAAATGCGCTTCCGCGTGAGAAGCGCAGTTAGGGCAATCAAACCCGTGGATATGATAAATCTTCTTACTCATCTTCATCCTCCTCTACGACGTGTTCATAAACAACTTCTAAAAGGAGTTTGACGTGACGGTCACATAAAGAGTAGAAGACGTTCTTTCCTTGTTTCCTTGATTTAATGAGTCTTGCGTCTTTTAAGACTTTGAGTTGATGGGACGCTAAAGACTGGGAAGCACTCGTTTCTTCCACTATTTCTGATACGGTCTTTTCAATATTTTCTTCTTCGTTTTCTCCTAAGAGAGAATAAAGGATTTTAATGCGCGTAGAATCACTAGCGATATTAAGCATATTTTCCATCTTATCGATGATTTCATAACTTGGAATAGACATAAACACCTCCATAACAAATGAATGATTGTTCATGTATATTATATGAACGGCTATTCATATTTGCAAGGATAAAAAGAAAACTCCACATAATTGTTCAATTTACTTACGTAGAGTTTTAACCAATTTAGAGATTTGAAGGCTCTTTCAAAACAAACGGGGAGCCGCGATTTTCTTTATCCCCGTTATTTTTGATAGTTTCTTAACTTCTATAATTGATTATTTGAAATAATTCTTAACCTAAAAGGACCTCTATAATGTAATTGCACAAACATAAAG
>JAFSNY010000051.1 GCA_017447305.1 Bacilli bacterium
AAACTAAATATCAAAATGAAAGAAAATATGGGTAAATAGGTTTTCGAACAATCTAAGATTGTTCGTTAACTCCACTCTTAAAAGCATAAGAAAGGGGTGTCCTTTTCACTCATTTTCATTCATGAGTTTTCGAACAGCCCCATTTTTCTTATACTAAGAACAATTAGAATTTTGGTAATGAACGATATCCAAATCTCTCTAAGTTAGCGAGCCATACCGCCGCGTTAACGACATATCTGTCCGTGCCGGCTTTATCCGTATCGACATATAGTCTTGTAAATCCGCCATCGACGAGTAGTCTTGTTTTATTTGAGTCATCATAAGCGGTAACGATATTGCCTGCTGAACCATAAACGAGGGCTCTTAAGCCATTTTTACATGGAACAACAGAAACGGTCACACCTTCATAGAAATTGATAATACCAGTGGAAATTGGGTGATTTGCGATAATTCCTGGACCACCCGCTCTACTTTGAATAGAAACAACCATCGCTCCAGGGATGTCTCCATATAGTTTAATGCCATGAGTTCTTTCGAGTATCGCGTTCGCGTCTGCATACCATGGGTCATTATCACCCCAGATGTATAAACCGTGTCCGGCTTTATAAGCATCAATAATGACATTAATTAGTGAATTAGGTAAATTCACTCGATGTCCTGATATCAGCCAGCATTGAGTCTTATTATCATTTAATAAACCTTTTAAGGTTTGTTCGCTTGGAAGATTTTTCTCAGTGTATACAACAACCTCAAATCCCTTCTTCCTTAACACTCTTATCGAGAAGTCTGTGGTTAAATACTGTGAACAGCAGTTAAGGATAACAACGCGATATCCTTTTAAACTTCCATCTTTTGCTAAATCGAATTGATCGCCTTGTGGGTTTCCGTGTTTATCAAACGCGGAAGCGGGAAGGTTGGTGAGATTAACTTTGTTATAGATAGAACCAGTATCGCCTTTCGCTCCTGAATAATCGATTTCCATCTCATCACAGTAGACACATTGGAAATCATAACGATCGGAAGCGGAGCAACTCTTCTTTTTCTTGTTGCAAGAACAATTACCAAATTTTCTTGAACGGCAATATTTACATGGAATGAGGTTTCTTCCTGTTTCGATATGTGGATCGACACTGTACTGTGGTTCAAGCATATTAAAAGCATCTTCGCTTAAATCAACAAAGTTGGTGATAACTGGCACGCCGCTAATCTTTTCAACTTCTAAACCAAATTTCTTACCGGTTTTGCGGCATACAGCTTTTAAAAATGTCTTCATGGGCTAATCCCCTTTGCTAGAAAATTTATCTACATTAATTTTACAATAAAAAAGAACGCATGTATGCGAACTTTTTATCTTAATTTAATTTTTCCTCTTTTTTCTCATTTTTATCAGACTTTCATCAATGCCTTCACTGACATAATAGAAATCTCGAACATCAACTTGGAAGAATTCCGCTAATTTAATTAATTCTTCAATTGAAGGAAGAGATAATTCCGTTTCCCATTTGGAGACTTTTTTAAATGATGTACCTAAACGTTCACTTAATTCCTTTTGAGTCATCTTTCTTCTTTGTCTTAGATACGTAATGTATTTAGATAATTTAGAAGGGGAGAAGATGAGTTCTTCTTCGTATTTTTTCGCATCTAAATTCATAAAAACAAAATCATCAATATGAATATGAAAAAACTTGCAGAGAGAATCTAAATATTCGATTCCAAGTTTAATCGATCCAGATTCATATTTGGAAACTGCTTGAATAGAACAAATAAGCGCGTCAGCGACTTCGCTTTGGTAAAGCCCTTTTTCTTTTCTAAGGACTTTGATATATTCACCATATTCCATACAAAATATTTTAGTTTATATATTTTTTTAATGTTTGAAAAAATGCTCTTTATCGACATATCAAATAATATTGTTGCACTTCAAAGAATACAGATACATTGTATCTTTCTATTTTCTGAAAAACTATAATCAAAGTGATGGCGGCAATGTAAAAAACAAATTGTAAAAACATTGGGTGTTAAAAATGATTCATCAGAACCCAATGGAAATCGTTATATTTATACTTTTTTAATGGTTATGTCCCCACGCGAAAAACAAATATCAGGAATACAAAGATAATTATAATGAACATCGTGTAAATTAGCGTTGGAGTTAAAGTAATCCTTATTATTTTACCTTCCTTGCCATTTGTGCCTAAAGTCGCGCATACCGCAACAGTGTTGTTGACACAAATCATATTTCCAACAGCACCACCTATAACTTGCATAGCCACAATTAATACAGTAGGCAAACCAAGATTTAATGCTGATTGATATTGCAAGTTGGTGAACAGAGAGTTTGATACCGTGTTACTTCCAGAAACAAATGCTCCTAGTATTCCAATTATTGGAGCAAAAATGACATATAAAACATTACCAACTTTGCTTAACGCATCAGCCATGTAAAAAATCATGCTTTTTGTGCTTTCTGAATCGACCGAATTGGATCCAGAATATCTAAGTATTTGTACAAGAGCTAAACCACTTACAATTGCAATCGCCGCGCCTATCAATTGTTTTCCGGTATTTTTCCATGCTCCAGCGAATTCTTTTCTTTTCATTTTGTGAATAGGAATAATTAAAAATGAAACAAGGATGAAAATGGTACCCGGCAGCCACGCCCATTTGAATGTATACGACGTATTAGCAACACCAAATAATTCCGGTATTTTAATGGCAAAAACATTTGATAAAACCCCATTACCATTTAAAGTTGATTTGATTGGTAAGAAAGGTAATCTTGTAACGACAAGAATCAACGCAATAATGACATATGGCAGCCATGCTCTAACAATGGACAGATTAGATTCTTTTGGATTGCTTGTTTTGGTTGTTGATTTCCATGATTCGTCCCATTCGGAATAATTGGGAAAATTCCATTGCTTCTTCGGAATCAAGAACCCTTTTTTAGCGGCAAAAATAACAATTGGTAACCCAACAAGCGCCCCTAATAATGAAGGAAATTCAGGACCCAAAAAACAAGCGATTAAAACATACGGAACTGTAAAACATAAACCAGCAAAAAGAGCAAATGGCAATACCTCAAAAGCTGGTTTAAATGATTTCTCTTTCGAAAAGAATTTACACATCACAGCCACCGCAATGAAAGGAATGAATGTGCCAACGATAGCGTGAGGTATCGACACCCAAGTTGATAAAGCCGAAGAATATGACTCGGTAGCAATATCACTTCCTAAACATGTTAATGATTGAATTGTAGGGGTTCCTATAGCTCCAAAACTAACTGCAGTGCTATCACATATTAAAGCCACAACCGCAGCAGCAATTGGCGGGAAACCTAAACTCACCAGTAGTGGAGCCGCTAAAGCCGCAGGAGTGCCAAATCCAGCCGCTCCTTCAATAAACGAAGCAAACATCCATCCGATGATAATAGCTTGAATTCTAGCGTCTTTCGAAATTGACTTGAAACCATTATTAATCGAGTACGTGCCTCCACTTTCCTTTAACATATTCATTACAATAATTGCACCTGTTATCGTGATTAACACGTCAAAAGAATTAAGAATGCCGCTTAATGAATAAGCAAGAACCGAAATCCAATCCATTTTCCAAAAGATTAGACCAAAGATACATGCAATTAGCCACGAAATAGGAAGCGAGATTTTTGCTGGTATATTGAAAACCATCATTAGTATCAAACTAACTAGAAGCGGAAGGAAAGCTAAGATAGGTAATAAGACCAATTCCATAACAGTAACTATTCTACCATACAATTGTAAAAAAGTTTCAGTTTGTTTCTTACTTTCTATCATAATTGAGGATAAAAATGAAAATTTTTTTCTTTACAAACAAGCCCATATTTTATATGATTTAACTAGTTAAATATTTTTTAAGAGGTATTTTTATGAAGAAAAGCGTTTTGTTTGCTTATTCTGCTGTAGCAGCAATATCAGTTTCGGCTGTCCTTTTTATCGCAAAATACAGAGATTCATCTTTCGGTAAAGAATTGGTTCGTGGGACACCACCAGATCCATATACCCTTACATTAGATGCAAGTAATGTTTCTCCTGATGGCGATGGAAAATTCTCTGTTACCACAGCAGATGGCAACACTATTAATTTTGAATCAAACGGATTAACCGTCAGCGCAGGCGTTCTTAACTTAACTCAAGATGGTTGGATTAAAAACCCTTACGAAGTTGCTGGTGATCACAATAAAATAAGTGGTCTTTTATCGATTGCTAACGACCGCACTGATGAAGAGACTACCGTTAAGGTTAGAGTAGATTACACATGGGGAGACTCGTTAGCTAGTGATTCTCCTTATTATCAAAGAAGAGATTATGTTGTTCCGAGAGCGACTACATATGCCTTTTTAGATGAGAAACCAAATTATGTTAATATTAAAGCTGTTGCCGATGTTTCTTTAAATTCAATAACTTTAAGATATGATTGTTCTGCGGGCGCAGAAGGTGGGGATAATTTACAAATTGGAACCGCGCAAATGTTAGAAAGATTCAAAACTGTTGTAAATTTAGGAAATAGTTTTGAAGGACAAACTGTTGAATTATCAGCAGATATAGACATGGATGAAATGAGTACCGCTCCTATCGGTAATAGCTCGAATCCATTTAAAGGTGTGTTTGAAGGAAACAATCACACGATTTCAAATTTGACTTTAAGTGGAGTTACGCTAATTGCTCCATTTGGTAATGTTGTTGGCGGAGTTGTTAAAAATGTAACTTTTGAAAACATTTCCGCTACTTCATCTGATCAAAGAGCAGCAGGTGTTGTAGCTAGAGCGGTTGATGCTTATATTGAAAATGCTCACGTTACTGGAACAAGCACGATTACTGGAACAACACAAAACGGTGGAATAGTTGCCGTAGTTGTTGCTGGAACAGAAAAAACAACAATTAAATCATGCACAAACTCTGCCTCGGTTACTGGAACAACTGGCGGAGGTAATGGGGGCATTCTTGGATATGTTCACGGCGGCGACGTTTTAGTTTATGATTCAACAAATAATGGTAATGTTACTTCATCAACTTCAGGAAAAACTGTTGGGGGCATTGTTGGCAGTGTTCCAGCAGATAATTTCTCTCTTGAAATAAATTTGTGTGAAGTTGGTGAAACAGCTTCTGTTCAATGTAATGGCGTAGAGGCCACTTCTGCAAGAGCAACAAACGGAATTCTTATTGGAAGCGCAAATACAACGCTTGTCACTGTTATTGCTTCTGGTAAGGTCACTAATCTTATTGGTGATTTAGACGGTTATTCTGATTTCGTAAGCGCATGTGCGTCTTCGCCATATTACCAATACAAAGTTGCAAAATTGACAGCAGATATTGATTTTGGTGGAACAGGACCAATGGTTACAACTTTCCATGGTCTTTTTGATGGAGATGGTCATACACTCGACAATTATACTAAGAGTGGTTCAAGTCAAATTGCACTATTTGGAAATGTTCTCAATGGCGGTGTAAAAAATCTTGTTGTTGAGCACATTAGTACATCTGCTTCCACTCAAAGAGCTGCTGCAATTGCTGGTCGTTCAGAAAAAGCAAGTTATAAAAATATTGAAGTTAAATCTG
Organism: Bacilli bacterium; assembly: GCA_017447305.1. Lineage (GTDB taxonomy): Bacteria > Bacillota_I > Bacilli_A > RFN20 > CAG-826 > RGIG3315. The sequence continues at coordinate 5,595 of JAFSNY010000051.1, forward strand.
GTACCATCAGTGGCACAAAGCAAAATGGTGGAATTATCGGTGCAGTTGTCATTGCAAAGACTATGATTGTTGATTGTATCAATAGAGCTAGCGTTTCTGCTACAAATGATTCTACTTCAAGCGTTGGTGGAATTGTTGGAATTATCACTTCCACAAATGCATGTATTGAAATGGATGGATGCAAAAACTATGGACCAGTCAGTAGCGCCGGTGGTTCATTAGGAGGTATTGTTGGATATCTTTCCGAAACCACTTCTCCAAATTTATTAACAATTAAGAACACAATTAACTATGGCACCGTTTCCTCTACTGGCACAGGTACTGGTAAAGCCGGGATTGTTGGTTATTTTGGAAAATTGTCATCTGCCACAAGAATCGAAATTACAAACTGTGAAAATAGAGGCGATGTTTCTGGAACCGGCGAATACACAGGTGGTGTATTTGGTGGATGGGCAACAAAACCAAGTGAAACCTCATATATTGCAACAATTATCATTAGTGAAACTGACAACTATGGTGCTATTAGCGGATCTGGCAATGGTCTCGGCGGAATTTTCGGAGCATCAAACAACGTTCAAGATTACTTAATTGTTAAGTTGTTGAACTGCGACAACCATGGTGATATTTCTGGCGTTGCATATGTTGGCGGCATTGAAGGATTGATTAGAAATACTTCAACAACCAATGAATCAATCGTTGATGGTTGCAACAACTATGGAAATATTACTTCTACAGGCACAGGATGTGGCGGAATTGCTGGAACCGCAAGAATTAATGTCGTTAATTGTGGCTGCTACTATGACGCAACATTGAAGGCAGCTTCAACAACCAAAAAAGCCTCTGCTGCTTCGGAAGTTGGAGCGCCTGGTTTCATTGCTCTTAACTATGAATCAGGATGCCCGACTCATTCAGGTAATAGACTTATTAATTCTGATGGCAGTGACTATGCTGCATAATAATTGATTATTAAATTAAAAATTCAAAATCCAGTCTCGCACTGGGTTTTGTAACATTATAAGGAGGAATTGTCATGAGTACTTCATGCAAAAAAAGAATCATTGTTAGTTCTATCGCTGTCGCTGGTTTTGCTGTTTCTTTAATATCTATTAATGCAAATAAAAAGAATCCGTTTTCAGCTTTATTTGCTTCGCTATCACCATATTCATTGACGATAGATAGTGATGATTCAGTAACTGGAAGTGGAACCTTTATTGCTAGAACTTCTTTTGGAAATGACATTAAATTTGCATATGAAGATGTTTCGGCTTCTGCTGGTAACTTCGGAGTTCTTAATGACGGTGGTTATATTTTAAATACGTATGAACTTGGCGCAGCGCATAGAAACGCTATTGGAAGCATTTTTTATGTCAATGTTTCTTTCAGTGGCAATTTACTCCTAGATTATTCTTGGGGCGGGGAAATATCTTCCAATGTGTACATTAGAGAAAATATAGAACTAGTTTCAGGAATAAATTACACATTTGAAAACGAACAACCTAACTATATAAGGCTAAGAGCGGATGGCGATGTTACAATCTCCTCCATAAATATTAGTTACAATTGTGGCACAAATGAAACATATCCAGATATGTATATCGCCATTAAAAACGAAACGCAACTAAAGGCGTTTAGAGATTTAGTTAATGAAACACCTGATAGTTGCGCAGGGAAAATCGTCTATTTGACAGAAGATATAACATTGGAAAATGTTGATTTTGGAGATCCAATAGGTAATGCGGATTCCGCTCCTTTTTCTGGAACATTTGATGGACTTGGACACACTATTACAAACTTAAAGAAAACAACTGGTGGTTCTTTAGGGCTATTCTCTAGAGTCACAAAAGGAACAGTTAAAAATGTCAAAATGGCAAATATATCGATGATCGGGAACGCTCAAAGAACATCAGGCTTTGTTGCACGTGCGGTCGATGCGACGATAGAAAACATTGAGATACTTAGTGGATCCATCGCTGGAACAACTCAAAATGGTGGGGTTGTTGGTGTTGTTGTAGCAGGAAGTGACAAAACAGTTGTTAAAAATTGCATTAATCATGCTTCTCTCAACGCGACATCAGGAGGAGGCAATGGTGGCATTGTTGGATTTGTTCATAGTGGGACACTAGAAATTACAAACTGTCTCAATTATGGTAACATCACATCCTCAGGAAGCAATACAACTGGTGGTATTTTAGGTAGCTCATCTGGCACTACAACCATCAATCACTCGTATAATCATGTTGACGCTGTTGTTCGAAATGGAAGTACAGTTGCATCCGCAAATAATGCAACGAAAGTTGGATATATCAATAGTGGTTCATCGTTAGGTAATAACCTTGGGCTATTTAATGAAGCATTATCTACTGCATCAGAGTTAAGGACTTTTCTATCTGATAGTGCTTCGCGCGAAGGAGAAATCATCGTTATTTCTTCGGACATTGATTTGAATGATGTTCCAAATAATGATGACACCGATTATTCAAGAGCAAATATCTTCAAAGGAACATTAGATGGCCTTGGACATGTCATTAATAACTATAAGAGCAAGGCTGCTACAGCAGCGATGTTCAAGAGTGTAATAGGTGGCAGTATTACAAACTTTAAAATGAAAAATGTTAATGTTAATGCCACAACACAAAGAGGAGCTGCTGTTGCGTCAAGATTTGAAAGCAGTACGGTCAGTGAAATTGAAGTTATTTCAGGAAGCATTGGAAGTGTTACACAAAATGCTGGAATTATTTCTGCAGCAACGGGAACAGTAACAATCAAAGACTGCATAAATAGGGCAAGCATTTCATCAACAGGAACATCTACTGGTGGCATTGTTGCTGCTTCTGTTACCGCTGCAACTATCATTGATGTATATAACTGCGTCAACTATGGAACCATTACTGCTGGTGGCATTTCTACTGGTGGAATCTTTGGCGGTTCAGTATCAAACGGAACAGGAAAAACAACTATCCACGATAATGTTAATGTTGGTGATGTAAATGGAACTGGCTACGTTGGTGGAATCATTGGTATCGCTAGAGAAAATGCTCATGCCGAATCATTATTGTCAAATTGTAAGAACTTTGGTAACGTCACTGGTTCAAGCGCAGTTTCAGCTGGCGGAATTGCCGGATTGACTAGAATTAATATTGAAGATTGTGAATGTTATAAAGATATTAATATTTCACTTAACAAAATTAGCGATAAAGCTGAAGATTTATCTGCTGTTGGCGGTGTTGTATCAGGCACTGCTGGTGGTGGCAATCATCGAGGATATATCGCCGGAACTACAGGAAACGATGCTACTGCATATGGAAGTCTTATTGATGACACTATCAGTGATTATGAAGAAAGTGTTGCTAATGCAAACACTTCAACAAATCAAGCTTATGGTAGAATTCAAACATTAAAAAATGGCCATACAATTCTCACTATGGCCAATAGAATTTCAATATCGGATAAAGAAGGTGTTGGGACATATAGCACTTTAAGAAATCGCGACACCGCGATTAGCAAAGGTGGCTGGGGAAATGATTATGTCCCTGGACACGAAGGTGACGACGATTACAAATTATGGCTAGCCAACATGGAACCATTAGTGCTACCTGATGGTAGATTGTTCATCTTCTATAGAACAGATTCTAAAGAAGCAACTAGTGGAGTTTATTATTCATCAATTAGAGCTATTGAATCACGTGATAATGGACAAACATGGTTAAATACAAGACACATTATTTTTGAAAACTATTCAACGGATTACTACAGTGATGGAAACATAAGAGGAGCGTATGAGCCATTTGCTATTCTTGATGGGGACACATTGCAAATATTTATTGCCTTCGACGCTGCTTCTACTCGCGCAGGTGGTCTTGGTCCTAATAATTCAAGTTTTATTTGCACAGATTATTATCAAAATTTATTAAGAATTCCTGTTGATATTTCTAATATGGGATTTGAGGTTGGTTCTGCAGCGATGGCGATTAAAGGCACATCAACATATATGAGACCTGGTATGCCGTCTGTTGTTAAATTAAACGATGGCAATTACGCTATGATATTAGAACACAATGGCTCAACTAGTGACTATGCAAATTATGCGATGAGAGTGGCTATTTCATATTCCCATGATTTAGTAACATGGACTGCCCCTCAGATTATTATCACTCCAGAAAATTCTGGAATATATGTAGGCACTACTAGATATTTATGTGGCGCACCTTATATTCAAATGTTAAACAATGGCAGAATCGCCGTATCATATACCACAAATGACTACTACAACTATAGTAGCGTTGATATGCGCGATAAGTGTGATCAATCATATTTTAAGACTGTTGAACTCGCGATTAGTGATGACGTGGTCTCTTATGGCGATACACCAAACATGACTCATCAATCAGCAATTAATTATAACGATGATACTGGGGCAAGATATGGTGGATGTGCAGTCATTGGTAATAAGATTATTCTCATTGCTAACGAATATACATTTAACGAGAGCTACTCAAGAGTCGTGGGAAGAGGAACAGTCTTCTCAACCGCAACGTATTACTAGAATAGCTAAAACATACAAAAACCGCAGGACCATTAGAAATCAACTGCGGTTTTTATTATGTCGATTGTTAGATTATTCTTCAATCGGATCAAATATTAAGTCTTCGTATTTAGCAAATTCTTTCAATACTCCGACGTAATTGCCAGGAACTTCACTCATGTGGTGGATATATGGTCCTTCAACGAGTTTGCGTTCGACTTTTGGTAAATCTTTAAACTTTGCCCACATGTAAGTGCCAAATGTCTTTGGTCCTTCACAAGTATTAAATGAGCCAGCAAGCAAATAATAATTGCCTCTATCAACTTGGAAACGAGAAATAGTGTATTCCCCATCTCTTATTTTAAATGACGGTTTAGTGTTATATAAGAATGGCTTAACGCTTGGATCCTTGTATTTTAGTGGGAATGGTCCGCAATGCCATAAAAGCTCGCTATTATCGTCGTTTGGGTTGCGGCATGTAAATTCTCCTTGAATTGGTTTTTCTTTGCCTCTAGAGGCCGATAATAGCAAAACATTTGTGATTGTCATATGAATATCCCATTCACATGTTACGTAGATGTCTTTATCAGCGAGTAAACACATGGATAAACATGGATTGGCGCCCCAAGCAAGATTAATGCCAGTCCAGCATTCACTAGAAATAATATTACAATCGTTTGATTTGGCTAGATTCTCATAATAATAGACAATCGCTAACATTTTCTTTAAATAAACATCATCCAAAGAACCGACATCGAATATTTCTTTTAATTTAATTAAATCTTTATCTAACACATCTTGTTTTTCTTCCCAGATTTTACTTAAATCTTGGACAGCTTCTCCTAAATTAAAGATACGGATATCGATACCGAATTTTTCGCACAATTCGAGTTCATTATACATGATAGATTTAAATGGTTTGATTCTTGTTCCAACTTGTAAAATTCTCATATTTTTAAAGTTTTTGACCATACAAGCAACGGAAAAGAAATCCCTTATTCCCTTATCGAAAACAGACGACTCTATATCGCAGTTCTCAATATAAGTAAACTTTATATTATTTCTCTTTAATTGTTTGCTCATAGCGAATAATCCGCATTGAGTATCGGTATATCTAATATCATCTTTAAAATTCCTGTCTCTTGGTCCCCAGAGAAGTGTTGGTAAATGAAGCTCTCTTGCAACTAAACCAGCGCAGTTTTCCATACCAAAATTACAGTTGATAATAAATAAAGCATTGATTTTCTTCTCTTTAAAATATTCAACAACTTTTGGACAGTCGTCTTCTAAACAAAGTAAACCCTCTTCATTTAAGAAATCGATGTCGACAAACTCCGTAATTTCATCGGAGTAGTGGTCTTTAATATATTTAACAATTACCTTTTTATTATCGACTGCGTAATCACTCTGAAAAATACCAATTCTTTTTGGTGGTTCTTTAATCCATCTTCTGATTGGACATAATCCGATTCTAAGTTTGTAATCTAACATAAATAATTAACTCCTTTCATTTAGGAAAGATATAACTTCATCTTTATTTGGAAGAGCAATTCTTGCTCCTGCTTTTTGACACTTTATCGCACTTGTTGCGCTTGCAAATCTAACGCATTCTTTAATAGACTTGCCTTCTAAATATGCAACCAAAAACGCCCCATGGAAAGTATCGCCTGCGCCATTTGAGTCAACGCATTCAATCTTAAACGCATCATAATGATATTCTTTATCACCTTCTAGATACATCCCACCCTTGCTACCTTGGGTAACAACAAGCACCTTTGGATGATACATATGATTCAATTTTTTTATTGCATCAGAAACATTGCTCTGTTTGGTGAATTTTAAAGCGAATTCTTCACTAGGAATTAGGATATCGATATATGGCATAATTATTTCGATATTAGGATAGACGCTTCCTGCATCTAATGACACTAAAACGCCATGCTTTTTTGCTTCCTTTATTGCTTCTAAAGCAATATTAAGATAATTCCCATCTAAATGAAGAATGTCATAGTCTTTTATCATAGAAAAATCTAAAAGTGATGGATCATCAGGAACATTTCCTGCGTGAGCCACGCAGGTTCTAGTCCCACTTTTTTTAGCTAAGACGATATATGAGACAAAAGCGGTAGTGTTTTCTACCATTCTTATATTGCGTGTCTTAACTCCATATTGATCAAATTCGTTTATTAATCTCTCGCCACTGCTATCTTTACTTAACAATCCAAGATACTCGCTTTCTAATCCAAGTTTAGAAATGCATACTAAAGCATTGCTGACCGGACCACCTCCAGAAGAGAAAATATTATTTGCTCTAATTTTAATATCTTCCTTAGGATATTCATCCATCTCAATCAGTGTGTCTAATACGCATGCACCGACGCCAATTATTTTCTTCATGCTTTATTTCTACTACCTAAGACATCAATTTTTGACAAACAGAAAGCTTTAACTTTTTCAATTGGTTCTTTCATTATTAAATCAATAGCAATTTTATTTTTATCCTGTTCTTGAACAGATTCAATAAATGTGTAACATAAATCAGTTGAAAAATTCATTTTTCTGATTCCGGCCTGGACAGCCATCTTGATTTGATCATCAGGAACACCGCTTCCTCCGTGAAGAACGAGATGGACTCCTGTTGCTTCTTTGATTTCCTTTATTCTATCTATAGCTAAGACTGGCGCTTGTTTATATCTTCCGTGTGCAGTTCCAACTTGAACAGCCAAAGCAGTAACCCCGGTTTCTTTTACATATTTAACAGCGTCCTTAACTTCGGTGAATTGATTAGTAACACCATCAATAGCCTTGCCGATATGTCCTAATTCTCCTTCGACTTGAACATTGACAAGATTGCACATATCGACAACCTCTTTGGTTCCTTTAATGTTTTCTTCTAAATCCAATGTTGAATAATCGATCATAATTCCAGTCATACCATTTCTTAAAGCAATAGTAACGGCGTCTTTTCCGCTCCCGTGATCGAGGTGTAAACAAACTGGAACGGTTGCTCTTTTTGCTGCTTCTAAAACAATTGGACATACGTAATCAGAATTTCCGCTTGTAACTAGTCTTGAATATAGTTGCATGATTACAGGCGACCTGGCTTCTTCCGCTGCTTGAAGGACACCCATGACTGTTTCCAAATTGTAAACATTAAAAGCAGGGACGGCATATCCATCTTTTTCCGCTAAATCAAGAATTCTTTTTAAATCGTATAGCATACATAGTTTCTCCTTTATAAATCTTTTATATCCATAACAATTCCATAATCTGAAAAACAAAATATTTGTTCTTTTTTGTTATTATTAATGGCAATGATAGTGGTGGATTTATTTATTCCCACAACATGTTGAATAGCACCGCTTGTTCCTAAGGTGATACAAACTTTAGGAGTAATGGTGATACCTGTTAATCCAACCTGAGTTTCATACGGGAGGAAATTAGAATCGGCAAGAGGTCTTGTTGAATATATCTTGGCATGATATTTGTTTGCTAAATTCAGAATTTTATCAAAATGATTTATCGCTCCCCTTCCTATTGTAATAGCAACATCTTCCTTGGTTTCGCTAGTTGCTTTAATGGTTGCCATAGAAATTGAAGAATTGGAAACGATGGTTGCAATAATATTTCCTCCTAAGGCCGGTCGTATCATCACAAATCTATTATTACGATAATCAAATGATACACAATCAGCACATAGTCCTTGATTCATTCTCATAGCGACCCGTGAGGCTAGCGGCTTATATTTTTCATTTTCTTCCCATAGGATGATTGGTGGTTTTAATTCTTCAATCTTTTCAATTATTTCTTGAATAGTGAGGTTATCGACTTTAATTTCAATTGCTTTTTCGCCAAAACGAGTGGCGATATCATATAGTTTTCCTACGTAGTAAATAATTGGGGCTCTATTGATTTCTTCTTTTCTTTCGGTGATGTTTTTTGTTAATGAATGAGAAACGACCTCATCTAATTGTTCATAATTAATAAATTCGCATATACGACGATCATTCTCGTTGGTGTAAATTTCAATAACTCTTGTCGGCGAAGCTATTAATCCAACTTCATCCTTTGAAAATCCTAAATAATTATTATCAACAATCTTAACTTCTTTCTTTTTTGAGAACATTGATGGGGAAGACAGTAATTTAAACTTTTCAAAAGTGACTATTTGATGACTGCTAAGTTGAACTTTATCAGTATTTCTAAGCAAAGCCACATTATTATCAAGCGACATAACTCTATCGACCAAGGTATAACCAGTGAGCTCTGAAAGCATTAAAGGAACTTGCCCTGTATTCCCATCAAGGCTCTCTCTTCCTGCAAAAATCAAATCTGGCTTCTCTTTTTCTAAGAATCTTCCTAATATCTTCGCAGTAACAATGGTATCGCTGCCTGCATACATATTATCGCTAATGATAATCGCGTTTGCGCCTAATCTAGTGAGGTTTTCTAGCGTTTCAATTTGAGATAGAGGAGCCATAGCAACAAGAGTGACTTCACTTTCAGGAAAAGATAATGCGCATTCGATCGCGCATTCATCAAAAGGAGAAATATCCCCTTTATATATCTTTAACAAAACGAAGATCCTTTTATTCTTTTCCATAATAATTGACAATGAAATCTGCAATTTTCTTGTAATTCTTGAATATCTCCATATATTTATCGTGATTATCCATATTTGGAGTTATAACGCTAACAATCTTTTGTGTTTTTCTAAGAGCGCTTTCTAAACTATTAAATCTTTTTGAAGCCACCAAAGCACATAAACAATCGCCAAATGATGAATCATTATTTTCGGTGACATAAAGTTTGATACCTAAGACATCAGAAACAATTTGTCTCCAGAGTGGTGATTTGCTTCCTCCGCCCAAAACAAACGCTTCTTTTGAAAGTGGTAATCCGGCTTTATTTAGATATGAGTAACAATCATATAGTGAGTATGCGACACCCTCTAATAATGCTCTTATAAAATGACCCTTACTATGTAAAGAAGATATTCCAAAATAACTGCCCTTAATTAATGGATTTCCATATGGAGTCAATTCTCCCATTAAATATGGAAGGAAGATTAATCCATCACTTCCTAGAGGAACATCTTTTGCCATTTTATCCAAATCTTTGTAATTTCCTCCAAAAGTATCTCTAAACCAACGAAGCGAGGCGGCGCATGATTTAGTGCCGCTTCCTGGATAATATAAGCCCTTATTAAGGTGAGAATAATTAATAATATTTTTATCTGGATAAACTTTATCGGTGACTAGACATATTCTTCCTGCAGTGGCGAGTTTTAAGGTCATATCGCCTTTTTTAACTCCACCTGACGCTAATACTTCCATAGCAGTATCGGTTGAACCACAGATGACTTTTGTTTTAGTTGATAATCCGCTTAGTTTGCTTGCTTCTTCAGATACATGTCCTACTTCATCAAGAGGAGAAATGATTTTAGGCATCATCTCTATTGTTAAATGAGCAAGCTTTAATAGTGTTTGGTCCCACGTTTTTTTATCTACATCAAACAGCATGCTTCCTTCTGCTTCAATATAATCGGTAACTAAACCAGGGCAGAACATGTGCCTTACATAATCTTTTGCAAAAATAACATGTTTGATGCGTTTATATAAATCTGGTTCGTTGTTATGTAAAAACATCAACTCAGGAAGGGTCCAAATCGTATCTGGCAAATGGTTGCACTTAAAGAAAATGTATTCTCTATATTCTTCTTGCAACAATTTTGTTTCTTTGACGCTTCTAGTATCTGTCCAGTATATTGAATCGCAAACAACATTTTCTTTTTCATCTAATAATACTGCGGTATGCGTGGCAGCGCTAAAGCACAAACATTCTATTTCTTTAGGATTAATGCCCTTATTAAGAATTGCTTTGATGTTAATTAAAGCAGCATTAAACCAATCGATAGGTTTTTGTGTTGCTAACCCGTTTTCTTTATAAATCGTGGGATATTCACTAGATGCAGTGAATAATACATTTCCCTTTTCATTAACTAATGTGGCCTTTGATGAACCGCCACCAAAATCAATTCCTAAATAATACATATCTAATCCACCTTAATTGAATGATAGAAGTGGTATGATTTGCTTGACTCTAACTTTATAATGTTGTCTTTTTTAGTAATGTCCTTTGGACTATCGATATAATCTCCTACCGCAGTCCAAGGCTCAATACAAATGTATTTTGCGCCAATTTTAGTCCAAGTAACGATATTTGAAGCATGAGGAAATTCTACCGTTAGTATCTTTCCTTTGCTTACATGCATCAAAGAAAGTTTTCTTGAATTGACATTCTGAAAAACCAAAGCATCTACCTTATAATCATCATACCTTAGAGGTAGGTGATTATTAAATGAGGAAAAATCTTTTAATTTGTGAGAAAGAAGACTACCAACCACTTCGTTAGACATTAATGCCTCGTCTTTTTCAAATTCTATATAATAGTTTTCAAAATCGTCATCTAGAAGATATCCTTCGTGACTTCCGATGGAAAAATACATCGAATCCGTACCTAAATTGATGACTTTATAATCAATTTCCAGTTTATCGGTAAGAATATATTTAACAATGATTTGAAACTTGAATGGGAAAGATTTTCTTGTTTCTTCGTTTCCTAGAAAACTAAATATTGCATAATCTGTTCCGGAAGAAAGAATATTGAAATCTTTAAATCTTATGAATCCGTGCTTTGTCATTGGATAATTTTTTCCGTTGATGGAATATTCTTCATCAATAAGGCCGCTGCAAACAGGGAAAAGAATTGGGGCGTGAGCTTTCCAATACTTTTCATCTCCAATCCAAATATATTCTTTGTTGTTTTTCTTGAGACTTAGAAGTTCTGCTCCTCTAAGAGTGATAGTGGCTTCTAAATTCTTATTTCTAATAACTATTTGACGATCCATTTATGGCATTCCTCACTTGTAGAAAGTAGACCTCTACGTGGTCCAGCCATAACCCATAAGGTATAGTTTTTGTATCCTGGAGCGACTGCCATTGGGTGATATCCACGTGGAATTTCAACAGCGTCACCATGTTCTATACGATAAGCTTCATTAATGGTTTTATCACTGGTATACACCATTTGAATACCAAATCCCTGTGGCTTATCAAATTCATAGTAATAGATTTCATCTAATGCCCCTTCGACACCATCTTCGACATCATGCTTATGTGGTGGGAAAGAGGCCCAGAATCCATTTTCAACCCAATACTCACCAATGTATAAATAATTGGCTTTCATCGTTTCTGGGAATGTGAAAGCAACATCTCTAACAAATGTCTCTTTGCCAAATCTAGCCATCTTAACTTCATCGTGGCGAATTAATTGCGGAGGATAAAGTTTTGGAGCAGGTGCTTTACAAACCGCTATACGAACATCTCCTTCAACAGCTTTAACCATGAATGGAGTGTTTTTTCCAACATAGACAGATTCTGCACCAACGATTTCCATTGTGGATTTTCGATATCCAACTTTTTCAAATTTGAATTCTTTTCCAAAGACATCACATTTTCCTTCTAAAACGATAAGGACAAATTCTTTTTCAACTTCATCGATGACAAATTCTTGTTTATCTTTGAGTTTAAGCATATCCATTTCCGCGAAGGTAAGTGGAGAATTACGAGAAGTAATCATCCTCTCGTAACCATATTTTTCATGATATGTTTTCTTTAAATTCATAATTTCCTCCTTATGCAAGATTATCTAAAACCATCTCTTCGACAGTAATGACTTTATATCCTTCCGGAACATTTTCTTTTAACAAGACATGTTCATCTGGGTTTTCTGTAACAAGTGTTTTGCAGCCCATATTCATTGCATTCATCCAGCGATTTTTTGCCACAAGTTTCATGGTGTTTGGCATATACTCGTTCATGATTAATTGACCAGCAAGGTTTGCTTCTTTATTAATGAGAAGCATATCTTTAACAATCCCAACTTTCTCAATTAATTGTCTTCCGCTTGTAACATCATCAAGTTCGCGGGCGTAAGCAAAATTGTCTTGTAATGAATATTCAATATCAGATTTTCTAACCTTAAGTTTATCATTATTGATTAAATCTAATAATTCTTCATTTAATCCAACAACTCTTGCTTTTAAGGTGATTCCCCATTCTTTCCATTCGTGACGAATAAATGATAGTTCGACAGGGTTGTAAACAACTACTTTCTCGTATTTATTCAATGCTTCAGCACATTTCCTTGCACATTCAACTGTTTCTTTTGTTTTTCCTGTTAAATACCATAAGGAATAGCCTGTATTATCCGCAGATTTGTCTAAACAAATTGATTCAGATCCTTTGCTTAATAATTTCAGGGTCTTTTCCAAGGATTCAGCATCTTTATTGACAGCCATTTCGCCAGCAAGTAAAAGTACTTTTCCATCGGAATATTCTTCTTGCATTTTTTGTAATAATTGTTGTGCTCCTTTGTCCATTTTTCCGAAAACGGCGCCACAAGATGAATAATTATCTAAAAGTTTACGAATATATTCTGGCTCCTTGCCTTCTAATATAATTTGGGTCTTGACTTCTTGAATGAAAAGTCGTGGATCCCATCCTGTTTTACAGTTATTAGCACAAGCACCACACAATGAGCATTCATACATGTTAGTGGCGATATCTTCTAGTTTTTCTGTTCCTCTAATGACATATGAAACCATTAACGCTCTTGCTCTGGCATTATTTCTTTCTTGTCCATCAGCGTTCCCAATTGGACAAACGTGACGGCACATCCAACAAAATCTACATGACTCTGCTTGTTGTCTAGCTTTATCTGAAATTTTCATCGTCTTTTCCTCCTTAGATTAAAGACCAAGTTTAAATGGATTCATAATTCCATTTGGATCTAAAGATTTTTTAAGTCCTTCAAATACTTGCATAGCAGGACCATATTGCTCTTTCATTAATCGACCTAATTTAATGCCAACACCATGATGGTCATTAACGACACCACCATGTGCCAAGGCAGTTCTGACACCAGTTGTCCAAACTTCATTATGAAGTTTCATGGCTTCGATAGGATCTTGTGGTGGGTTGTCACAAATAAATCTATCGTAAATCATTGCTCCCCATTCGTACCAGTGAGAGAAGTGAGCAATAAATTTAATGTTTGGATATTTGGTTTCGATAGCCTTTTTCATCGCCCAATAGATTTCTTCTATTTTGTCGTATGGAGCGATGGTGTCCATGGTTCCAAACATTTGTGGCAAATCCATCATGTGACCAGGATAGAAGAATGTAATCTTTTCTTCCCACCATTTTTCGCCATATTCACTGCCTAAGTCTTCAGCACCATATTTAGCGAATGTTTCTAAAAGAATCTTTTCTTCGACATCGACTAATTCTTTTTTGCCTTCATAAGCAATATTCATGAACGCACCAGGTTTAGCAACGCCAACAATCTTTTTAATTAATGAAGCTGTTTCCGCATCATCGTATAGACGCATGACAGAAGGTTTAAATATTTGAAGCAATTCTCTGCTTGCTTCAAATGCTGCGTGCATGTTTTTGAATAAGAATCCCCTGAATCTTCTAACTTCAGGCTGAATATAAATTCTTATTTGAGCTTTGGTGATAATGCCGAGAGTTCCTTCAGAACCAATGAAGATTTGGTTCAAATCAGGACCGGCAGCATGTTTAGGAGCGCTTGATGTATTGATGATATCTCCATTTGGTAATACAACTTCCATTTGGAGAACCATATCATCGATTTTGCCGTATTTAGTGGAAACGACACCGATGCCTCGATGTGCCAAGAAACCACCAACGGTGGAACATGTTAACGAAGATGGGAAATGCATAGTGGAATAGCCTCTTTCATTAGCGGCCCACTCAATGTGTTTGTAGATAGCGCCTGCGCCACATTCGATATACATTCCTTGTTCGTTGATATCGTAAATTTGATTCATTCTTTTGGTGTCAAGAAGAATACCTCCACAAACAGGAATGGCTCCTCCTTGTGTGCCTCCTCCTCCGCCCCAAGTGGTCACAGGAATTTTATAATAATTTGCAATCTTTAAAACTTTTGAGACTTCTTGAGCGTCCTTTGGAGAAACAATGAAATCACCCATAGGCATTTCCCTTCCTCTATCAGCCCACATTCTTGAAAGCCAAAAGTAATCAACACTATGTGCAACCTTATCTACTAACTTCGTGGAACAGTTTTCTTTTCCTACTGCATCTTCAAGTTCGGTAAGGATTTGTGTAAATAAAAATTCATTCATATCAAAAGACACTCCTATAGTTCTACTATAATTCTATAAAACATTAAAAATATTTTCAATATTAAAGGTTAAAAAATGAAAAATATGATAAAAAAGTAAAAATAATTTTCATAATTTCCAAGCAAATTTTCTTGTTTAAAAACGAGATAAAAAATGCAAAAATATTAATAGAAACGATAAGGAAAATGAAAAATGGGAAAACTTTTAATAAATATTAAATCAGCTTATCAAAAAATGAGCAAAACTGAAAAAAAGATTGCTGATTATATTTTACATAACCAAAATAATGTCCCAATGACAATTACAGAACTTGCTAAGGCGACAGGAACTAGCGAAGCTACTATTGTAAGATTCGCAAAAAAGATTGGATGTAACGGATATCAACAATTAAAAATCATGCTCGCTAAGGAAGAGCATCACATCGTTAACCGCTCTATTGACGAAAAAGATGATTTTATTCAGATTTTTAGCAAAATTAGTGATGATGTCTATTCCACGCTTATTAAAACGAGAGAAATTAATACTGATGAAGAATTTGAATACGCCTATAACCTTATTTCTAAGGCCAAGGAAATCATTGTTATTGGTGTTGGCAATTCCTATGCTATTTCACTAGATCTTTATCATAAATTATTAAGATTAGGTTTTAATGTTGCTTCGGTTCCTGATTCTCACTTTCAACTTATCGAAATGTCTAAAGCTAAGCCTTCAACACTTGTCATTGCAATCAGCCATTCAGGATGTACAAAAGAAATTATTGATTCCGTTACACTAGCTAAAGAAAGTAACGCAAAAGCGATGACAATTACAAGTGATAGGAAATCACCATTAGCAAAAAAATGCGATTTATCTTTATGCACAGTTTCTGAAGAAATTAATTATCGTATGTTAGGTCTATCTTCTAGGTATGGTCAATTGGCAATCATTGATACTTTATATACCTACATCGCTATGAAGAATCCAGATTCACAAAAGACCATCGAAAAAATTGAAGATAACGTCTTATTGAATCGTGTTCAGCCAAAGAAAAAGAATAATTGATTTATAGCCGAATTAATATAAACAGCGGAGAAACCCCGCTGTTTTAATATCTTTTTTTCCTGAAGAATATTAATCTCGTTACCACAATTGAAATTGATAGATAAACCGCGGACGTAATCGAAATAGCAAGGATAAAGTCCGTTGTTCTTAATACAATAGTTTTTGATGGCTTGGCGATATATTTATCACTATTTGATTTTGTAATGTTGTCAATTTTATCGAGTAAAGCTTGCTTTCTTTCAAATGTAGTAACACTATGAGCCTCACCATATTGGAGAATATAGTCACGATAGTTCTGACACGCTTCTCTATATAAAATACCCATTGGATTATTGAACGATGCATCATCGTTTAATTCCTGATTGACCAAAACAATTCCGTTTCCATCAATCAAAGAAATTTGATCAATCGACACATTAGCATCATCTGTAAAGGCTATAAAATCGTTGTATGTAACGTATATATTTAAAGAATAGTATTGGTCAATAAAGTCAGGGAAATTAATGTGAAAATTCGGAGCGTTTTCCTCTAAGTCGGCATTGTTGAGATATAAATGATATTGATTACCGTTATTTAGTGATAAAAGAACCTCTGATTTAACATCTTTATCGGTAAATGCAAATGTTTTTGGTAGATGAAAGAACGAAAAACCAATTGCCTCCTCAACTATATCGTATGCAACACCATACTTATTTGTTGACTTTTCTATTTTGAAATATGGTTGCTTTACCAAACACGGATAAATTTCAAAATGGACATCGTCATCATCTTTAATTAGAAATTTTTCTTTATCAATTGGAGTGGTGTAATTAAAAAAACTTTCGACCAATGCATATTGATGATTTTTAACTCCGTTTTTTAATAGATTCTTTGATAACGAATTAAATGTGATGGAGCCACTCAATGTGATTATTCCAATTCCAAGAACAATGACAAGTAAAAAATAGAGAAGTTTTTTCCACCACATACTTATAACTATTTATAACAAATCTTATTTGAGTTCTTCAATGCCTAAATTATTGTATAAGTCTAAATAATAGATTGATGAAATTAAGACCCAATCAGTAGGAGAAGCTAAAGTTCCATCGACTTTAAGATAATTGACGCCTTGCAGTCCTGAAACATAAATTCTTCCATCAATAACTGCAACAGATGCCCATACACAATACTCATTAGTACTGTATTTGTAGTTACCAACTTGAATGAAGTCTCTATCCCTTTCTAAATCTGCTCCATAAGCAACTTTTTCTTTTGAAATAAAACAAATCTCATGTTTATAGTGGGCATCATCGTTTGGATAGTATCCTTCATAATCTTCATCTGTTGCACAAGTCACAACGATTCTTCCATCAGGAAGAGTGGAAATAAATGGGGCACAGCACTTAAACTGCTTACCGCATCCATTTAATGAACCGCCACTTTGGTGTGGACGAATAATGGTCTTGGGAGCGGTCCATGTTAAACCATCTCTCGAATATGTTATTTGTGTTACTAAATTGTATCCAGGATTATGTTGTTCGGTTGAATTCTCTAAAATCATCGCATAACTACCATCATATAACTGAGTTACAACGGTCATACCAGGACGTGAATTTTCATGTCCAAACATACTTGTGTTTGAACCTTGGAAGATCAATTTTGGTTCACCTATTTCAATTTTGCCTTCCCCAACTTCGGTGGCTCCAGGCGCAATTTTGATAGGAATCATTACTGTATCTTGACTTCCTCCTGCACAAATGAGCTTGTCATCTAATTTCTTAATTTTATATGAGCCATTATCAAATTCTTGGCTGTAGTGGACGTCTTCTGAAATATAAACAGCTAAAGAACCATCGTCTAAAACAATAGGATATGGTTCATAAAACGCCCCGGCTTTACCGGTATTTGGGGTATAATTTTCAATTAAAATGATTGGTTCGTCACTTGAATTAAAAACTCCATTTTCATCGGATATTCTCATTCTTAATGACCCATAAGAGAAGCTAGTGGAAACTCTGATTGCACGATACATCATGATGATTCTTCCATCTTCTAGAACCCATGGCTGGGTGTTTCCTGTATCGGTGGATGCTTCTTGATCAATTGGGCATGTTTCTGTGGCCTTAGAACTTACGGTCGTAAAAGCACCAAATGTGTGTCCTCCGTCTTCGCTAACTGCATATTTGTTAGTGGCAGCAAAGAGCATAACCTTATCTTTAAATTTAATAATGCGCGTACACCCAGCTGGATCATTGATTCCTGTAATAGCAAAACCGTATTGATTTTGACATTCAATTAACTCACCATACTCATTGATTGATGTGTTATACAAAAGGTGTCCACATAAAATGGAACAATATGGAGAGGCAAAACTCGTTAACGTTATTGCCTCAATTTCTTCTTCGTCTTTAATTTGATATACTTTTGATTCTAAACCAGCACCACATCTAATAAGTTGGGCGCTACTTAAACCAACTACACCGCCTGTATAAGTTTGTCCTTTGACAAGCCCGTAGTTGAAACATTGATATAAGTTGTAATCATTAACCTCAGAAGTGGAGTGCGTCAAACTTGCGATAACTCCCCCAACGGTGTCACCTCTTCCTATAACTGTTGCGCAGTTTGAACTATCAGAAATATTTGTTTTAAAAGTCTTATTAGCGCCGATTAATCCGCCTACATAACTGCTACCAAGAATGACAGCTCTATTAACACATCCGACCATTTTAACTGATCCACCGGAAATAGAGCCAATTATTCCACCGATGTTATTTGGAGCTTCAAGTTTTCCTTCAACGGTTACACCAACAAATGTGCATTGCCCCAAAGAATATCCACTAACAATACTGGATGTATCTCCGGCTTTGATGTTTCCCTCAAAGATAATTTCACCTATTTTTGCCCCATCTATATATGAGAAAAAGCCTCTCTTTGTTTTATCACTGTTTATTGTGATATTGCTTATTTTGTGGCCCTTGCCATTTAGTTGGCCTTTGAATCCGTTAATTGGTGTCCATTCATTAGATAAAACGATATCGCTTGATAATTCAAAATATCCTGTGACATATTCATTATCTTTTGTGTTAACTTTATTTGCAAATTCCACCAATTCGTCTTCGTTAGAGATTGTTTTAACTGTGTCTTTACTTCTTTCGTCGACATCGTCAAAAGAGTAGACCATTCCACTAGGGGTTTTGGCATCTAATATTACGTAATCGTCCTTTTTTTCATCACTTTTTTTACATGATGGGAGAAGGATGACTGATAATATGATGGTGGTTATTAATGGAGTCTTTTTCATGTCTAATGTTCTCCTTATTCGATGTACATCTCTAATTTATCTCTCAAAAACATCATCAATTCTTTTAGATTTTTTTTAATTTTTAATGGTGTTTTCTCACTAAATGCGAGTATGGATAGGTGTGTTTTTCCAAAATCTTCTATGAAAGAAAATGTATATTCGATTGTCCCTTTCACAGCGTATATTTCGTGATAGTCAGGTCTATCTCTAACAATGTCAAAACAGAATCCTGGAAGTGTGTCAAAAGTAGTTTTTAATGCCATATCTGCACCCAAACGAAGAGTAATAGGCTTTAACAAGGCATCTTTTTGTTGACTATTTGTTCTTTTTGATCCGTTTCTAAATAATCCCATTTTTTATAAATCAATTCTTTTTTGTGTATCTAAATCAAAGAAGTGGACTTTGTCTTCGTTAAAGCTAATATTGAAAACATCTTCTGATTTCATTTCTACATTTGCAGATACTTTAATGATGATTCTTTGCCCGCAAATGTCACTATAAATAATCAATTCATGACCTAACAATTCAGATAATTCTGCTTGCACTTTAAAGGCTTTATTTTGTTTACCTTGTTTAGTAATTGTGATATCTTCTGGTCTAATTCCAGTTACGAAATCAAATCTGCCTTCCTTTAATTCTTCCAGTTCACTTCCGTATCTTTCTTTTAAAGCAGCGAGTTTATTTATTCTTTCTTCTAATTTTGCTCTGTCGTTTTTATTTAATTTCTTTGTTATTGGCTTTTGCTCTTCATTTTCAGATGAAGAAACAACGATGCATTCGTTATTCAATGATTCTTGGAGTTGACTAGATAACTCATCAATCTTCACAAGCATTTCTTTAAGGTCAGACTCTTTTATTTCTTTATATTTTTTTAAAGATGTTAATTGAGTATCACTAATGTTATATTCAACTGAATCGTCATCATCTTTTCCTAAAATATAAACTTTATTATTATCGAAATGGCAGTTCAAAAAGTTCATTGCTGGGGATCCGATAAAGCCCCCAACAAACATATTGCTTGGGCAATTATATACTTCTTTAGGAGTGCCAATTTGTTGGATATAACCATCTTTCATAATGACAATACGATCCGCCATAGTCATAGCTTCTGTTTGATCATGAGTAACATAAATGGTGGTGGCATTAACTTTCTTATGAATTCTAGTAATTTCACTTCTCATTTGAACACGCAACTTGGCATCTAAGTTGGATAATGGTTCATCCATCAAGAATACCTTTGGAGTTCTAACAATTGCTCTACCTAAAGCAACACGTTGTCTTTGACCCCCAGATAGGGCTTTTGGCTTTCTATTTAAGTATTCTTCTAATGCCAATACCTTAGCAGCCTCTCTAACTCTGTTATCTATTTCTTCCTTCGGAAGGTGTTTCATTTTTAAAGCAAAGGCCATGTTATCATACACTGTCATGTGAGGATACAAAGCATAGTTTTGGAAGACCATAGCAATACCCCTGTTTTTAGGCAAAACATCATTAACAACGACATCATCGATGATAATGTCCCCAGATGTGATATCTTCAAGCCCAGCTAACATTCTAAGGGTAGTACTTTTTCCACATCCAGAAGGTCCAACAAGAACGATAAATTCTTTATCAGCAACTTCTAAATTGAAATCAAAAACAGCTTGAACATTGTTGTCATAAATTTTGTTGACATTGACAAATTTGACAGTGGACATACTAAAAACCTTCCTATTCATATTTTATTTTATAAATATTAAAGGAAAAAGGAAATAAAAATAAAAATAAATTTCATAAAAATCGAAAAAAATGAAAAAAAATGCAAGAAAATAGAAAATTATTTTCAAAAATATTGAGGATTGAAAAGACCTTTGCTATAATTCATGTGAAATAGAATATTTCTGGAGGCAATTTATGAGCAAGAGACATTTAACAATGTTAGGAGTATTACCTTTTATCGTTTTTTCTACCACTGGATGTCAAGTTTCTAAAATCGAAACGAACGCCAATATTGATCAATGGTATGATAAGTCTACTGGCGAAATTAATATTGATGAAGAAGTTGAAATTGAATGGTGGACTTGGGGTGGTCAAGCAGCGAACGAAATTTTCACCAATATTGCTAAAACCTTCTCCACAAAAGTATGCCCAAATATTAAAGTTAAATACTCTAATTTCCCTAGTTCAAGCTATTTGAACACTCTTGCCAACTCATCTAACCATTTACCAGATCTATTCTTCATGCCTGATACAGACTTTTATGAATACGCCTTCAATGGTGTTGTTTGGGATTTTTCTAAATATCTCACTAGTGAAGAACTAAGTGATGTTTGGGAAGCCGGATATGAAAGATACATGTATAATCCTCAAACAAAGATTGTTGGTAACACTGAAGGAGCAGGGCTTTATGCTCTTCCAAAAGATATTTCCACTTTTTCTCTTTGCTACAATGAAAATTTAATGAAGGAATCTTGCACTAATCTTGGGCTTGATTATACAGAAATTAGAAATGAATATCTTAATGATAAAAAACCTATTAGCTGGGAAAAATTTATCGAATTAGGACTAAAAATTAAACCTTATTTAGACCAAAAAGGTAACAAATTCTTCTTATCTCACTATGAACTTAACGCGGCGTTATTTTCAAACAACGCTGATTTCTTCTCTGATGATGGAAGGGAATCAAGAATTGAAGAGCCACAATTTGCTGGAGCTCTCGACTTCATGCATTCGCTAGCTCACGAATATGGCTTAATGGCTGGTGCTTCAGGTAGCAATACCACAACTGGCTACAATTCCTTTGTTGGAAAGAACTCTGTGTTCTCATTCTTTGGACCATGGGACTGTGAAGTCTTCTGGGGTGTAACAAGTACCGAAGAAGCAAAAGATTTTACCGTCAAAATGGTTCCAGTTCCTTATGGACCAGGTGCTGATGGTGTTTATAATACCGCTGATGATGGAATGAGCACCGCTCAAATTGGTTCTGCAGGCTACTGTATTTCTAACAAGACATCAACCACAAACCTCCAAAGAGCAGCAGCTTTAAAATTCTGCAAATGGTTAACCATTAGTGAAGATGCTCAAAGACAACTTTATCAAATGGGTACACAACTTCCTAACTTAATTTCCATGAAAGATGAATACATCCAATTTGGACAAGGTATGGTTACAACTTATTCAGGTAAAAAGATTCCTGTTAACCCAAGTAATTTAGGTGCTTTTATCGATGTCGTTGATGGAAGTAGTGAAACCGATCGTATCACTGGTAGAGCTAAACCAGAAACCCGTATCTTAACAAACGAATTCAAGACCGACTGGAGTAGAGTGGTCACCCAAACTAGATTCTGGGCCGATGAGGATATGACTGGTGCTAGACTAGTTGAAGCTTATAAAGACATTTTGCAATCAAGAATAAATGACTCTAATGCCAAATTAGGAAGATAATATGTCCACCTTTGTCAACGAGTTTGAACTGGATCAAGTAGCTTATAAGCCTAAAACAAAGATTAAAAAAAGACCTAATAAGCTATTGAAACGCGAAAGAGGAGTAGCATTTCTCTTCATTTTGCCACCAGTCATTAGTTTTAGTGTATTTACTGTCATCCCATTGCTCGTCACATTAGTTTTGGCTTTTGGAGATTTTAATATTCTTACATTTGAATACAAATTTGTTGGCTTTCAAAATTTTGCCACCCTCTTAAATAACAATACAGTCGCCGGAAGAACCTTCCTTGATAGTGTGGTTACTACCTTGTGTTTTATCATTGAAGTTCCAATCGCTATCTTTTTAGGTCTTTTATGTGCGACACTTGCTAACTCTAAGGGATGTAAAAAAACAAATACCGTCTATCGTATTTTGTTATATTTGCCAACCGTTTGTAGTGCGGTTGCAGCAAATATCATCTGGAGAATTATCTTTTTAGATGGTGCCTCCCCTGATTCTAGCGGTGTCATTAACAACATTTTTGACATCACTGTTCAATGGACCAAGGAAAAAGTCCCTCTCATTACTGCAATTATTATCAAAAACTCTATTAACGGCATGGGTAGCGCAATGATTCTCTATTATGCTTCTATGTGTAACATTTCTAAAGAATACTACGAAGCTGCAGAAATGGATGGCGCAAACGGATTTCAAAGATTTGCGCATATCACATTCCCTATGCTCACTCCTGTAACATTCTATTTATTAATCATGAGGATGTCGGGTTGTTTGCAAAGCTATGCCGATTCAGCAATCTTTGCAAACGGAAATGCTAATGCACAGACTGTTGTTTACTATATTTGGTTCTATGGATTACACGAATATAACTACTCTCTAGCTTCTGCCGCGGCTATTTTGTTAGGTGTTGTTATTATGTCAATCACCATTGTTCAATTCAGATTATCTAATAAGTGGGTTTTAGATCTATGAAATACGTCGATGAAACAATACTAAGATTCCCTCTCGTTGGAAATAATAATTCAAGTCGCAGAAAAAATGTCGGTGCGGATGAGTTAACCGAAAAAGATATTCGAGACAGGAAAGATAAGATTAAAGGTATTATCGGTGGAATAATATCAAATTTAATCTTAGCTTTTCTTGCTTTCTTAGTATTATTTCCGCTTATCTTTATGGTTTTATCATCATTAAGAACATCGGATGAATACTTTGCACGTATTGCTTTCATGTTCCCAGAAAATTGGTTCAATTTCGATAACTATAAAAGAGTAATCGTTAATGCAAACTTACTTGTTGGGTATAAAAATACTTTAATTATTGTCGTCGCAGTTATTCCGTGTGGCACATTGTTTGCTGCGATGTCTGCCTTCTCGTTTGCAAAATTAAAACTCCGTCATAAACAATTTTGGTTGTTATTCCTTTTGAGTGGAATGATGGTTCCTGGCGCAGTTTTATTAATGCCAAGATATATTGCTTACCAAACAATTGGATGGATTGATACATTGTTGCCACTTATCATTCCTCATTTGTTTATCCATGTTGGTACCATGTTTTTCTTCATCCAATACATGAAAGGCATTCCTTCTGAATTATTTGAAGCAGCGAAAATTGATGGGTGTTCAACCTTTAGAATGTTCCTTCAAATTATGTTCCCTTTATTATTACCAGCTGTTGCCGCGCAAGATATCTTCTGGTTTATGGGAATCTGGAATGATTATTTTGCTCCTTCCATTTATCTTAGATCATCAGAAAATATGACACTTCAAGTCATGATGGCATCACTAAATAGTTCATATATGGGTAGTGGAAATCAAACCATCGTTTTTGCAGGCGCCGTTCTCAGTTGCTTACCAATGATTATTGTCTATTTAATATTACAAAAATTCTTTATCAAGTCGATGTCTATCGGCGCCGTCAAAGGATAGTACTATGTCATTTCTAGGTTTTAGTAAATTATCAAAACTATCAGCTCTCATTGTTAAGGGCGCGCCTTTACTTTTGATGGCAACTTTATCAACTACTTATATAAACTATTCAAGCAACAAAGAAGTCGGACGCGACCAATTTGATTTTATAGCAAATGATATTAGTGAAAGCGAAATTGTTTTGGATGGAGTTAAAGACAATGTATACGCTCCATTGGCGGTTGATTTTGGACTTAAATCAACATCGGCCGGATATGATTGTCGTTTATTCACATATCATGGAGATCAAGCTTTATACCTATTTTTCGACGTGATTGACAAATATGTTACTAAGAGAGCAATTGGTAGTAATAATGCCCAAGATGAGGACGGCGTAGAAATATCTATTGACTGTCTCCTTAATGGGGGAACCACTCCTCAAACAGATGATTTAAAAATTTATATCGATGTTTCTGGTTTTACTAAAGTATTAAGAGGAACCGGAACTGCTTGGGGAAGTAGTGAAATTGGTTTCGGTGGTTCTCTAAAAAGCAAATTAAAAGACAACACCACTCCAAACGATAATAGTGATATTGATGAAGGGTATTGCATGGAATATAGAATTCCTTACAGTTCCATCTCTGGCGAGGCAAATAAAGAAACTCCTCTTGCGTTTGCCTTTGTTCATGCTTCATTAAACGATGTAACTGGTTCAAGAACCAGAACCGGTATGTCTGGCCATCCAAAATTCAAAGTTCCTACAGCAGATCAACCAGGTAGTTTCCCTGTCTTAACTAGCGATGATTGCTTCTATACGAGAAATGATTATAGAAACTTAAATGAAAACATGCCGACAGTGTTAGGAAAGGTTGTAAATAATAACAATGAGCCGTTAGAAAACGTTAACATCAACGGATATTACTCTAAAAAGCCTCGACAAATATATTCTAGAAAAACCGATAAAAATGGGTATTTCACCTTTGAAGACGTTAAAACCGATGACGATTTCATTGTAACTGCAAAAAAGAATGGATTATTGTCATATACGCTTAAATACGATTCCAGTAATTTGGTTAACGCAAATGGAGCGGAATATTATCAAGAATTCAAAATGATTTCTCAAACAACCGCTACCTCATCTTTATCAGGGAGCATTGCTGCACCCAATAACCAACCATTAAGCGGCTTTAAAGTTTCGCTTTTAGGATATCTTGATTCCATGGTTACAACTGATGATCAGGGAAGATTCAATATCGATATTTACAAAAATAATGAAAATGTTTTAATTGCTGAAAAAGCAGGATTCGAAACAAAGCTATTTGAAGTAGATGAGCAAAAACTAACTGGTAATACCATAAAAATGTTCAGCAAGACGATAACGCTTGCTAAACCAGTCACTACAACATTAATTCATAACTATGTTAATGCAGGTATTTCTCGTGATGAAACTGGAATATATCTAAAAGCGGAATCGCCATATATCATTAAAGATAATGAGGTCTTGTCCTTATATTTAAATACAGGAAACAAGTCATCTTTTGATAACGATTACGCGAATGGTGATTATCGAATTGATTACGTAAATGAGTCACTTGAGATTTATAAATTTAGTGAGGATACACATCAGTTTTCATTGCTAAATAACGTTGGAAAAGATGTTGAAGTTAATGTCACATATAAGGTTTTATACGAAACGGCATTTTATCTTCCATACGATTTATTTGAATTAGATAGTAACGACACCATTGGCGCAGCTATTGGATTCTTTGATGGAAATGACTATCAAGATAATTTTATTGGAGACGAAATTGCTAAAGATGGTGAATTAGATACTTCCTCCACCGCAACATATTTAAGATTTGACAGTGAAGGGAATGTCTATTTCGGAAACAATAATGTCGATACTAATTTCTTATACTATTACCATGGTGTAGATGGTGCAGTAGCAGAAGACATCCCTAATAACGCCGACAGAATTTACATGACATATGAGAGAGATGATAGTGGTATTGAAATGAAAGTCGTAGTTAATGGTAATTTTTCAACGCACTTCAACACTTCATATAACATTGCGGGTATTGAGGCTATTAATATCTTATTTAACATTGATGGTTTAGATTTGACAGCATGGGCTTTGTCCCAAAAAGGATCATCTTGTTATGACTTTAACTTGAGGATTTATAGCGACGACACTATTTGTTATGTCAATTCTGGCGATTTAAAGAATCAAGGTAGTAACCAAATGTGGTGGTCTGATGCCGCTCATAACAATGGAGTAGCAAAAAACTTCACTCTAAATTCTAAAACTGTCTCCAAAGACAAATATGAAATTGAAAAACATGCAGGATATTCAGTCTATACACTTAAGTTTTCATATGACGATTTACTCTTATTTGGTGGAGCTCCAAGTAATACGACATTAACTGCTTCTGATTCAATTGGAACACTAATATATGAAGTAAGTGAAACAAGCAAAACAACTATTAGATTTTATACCAGCAGTGGTGATGCTTGGCTATTTAAAAATAAATCTCTTCAAAAGACCATTGGTGTATTTTCTTCACAAGCCAATTATGTGTCTTTAGAAATGAACAAATAGGAGGAAGACAAATGAATAAAAGATTACCGATTATATTTGTTAGTTTAATCCTCTTGTTAAGTGGATGTAATAAACCCAATGACCAAAAGGGAGATAGCGAAACCCCAAATTTGGATGATGTTTCATTCCCTGATGATGGTGATGAAAGTGATGTTACTCCGCCAGCTGAAGTTCTACCAAATGAAGGCGATGAAGCTATCCAACCATTATCGATTGATATCAATCCAAACTATTTTGATAATACTTCCCTACATAATTTATCCGGGCAATGGAGTGGATATGGTGTCCATTATCCATCGGTTTTGAAATATGACGATACATATTATCTCTATCAATCAACTCCAGATAGCAACGTAGGAATTAGAGCCTTTAAATCTTATGATCTTTTGAACTGGGAATTTACAACAAGAGCAGGATTCCCATTAGGTTACATTACCAAGGATAAACTTACTTATGGTGCAAAGGCCCCACAAGTTTTAAGAATCGATGAAGCGTTCTACTTATCGTATAAATCATCGGATGGGTATTATATTTTTTCATCTGATTCACCAGAAGGCCCGTTTAATTATTATGACAAATTGAATTTTGATTCAGAATATATTTGCCGTTACTATAAGGCTCCTACAGGAAAATTATTCTTAATTACTGGCGGTGACTTTGAAGTTGAAATATATGAAATGAAATCATTAACCGAGGTTGATCAAAATAGTAAAGCCATCGTTAGTTCAACAGCGTTGAGCTCACACTATGGGGCTAAGGCCAAGGCTGATTTCCCTTCATTGTTTGATTATAACGATACGCTTTATTTAACATATTCATCACAAATTGAATCGTTAGTTAGTTATCGTACATATTTGGTTTCCGCATTTAGTCCTGATTATTCATCAAGCGCTAGTCTTGCTTCTTCTTTTTATAATCAAAACATGGGTCCGTTATTAATTAACACCAATGAAGATAATGGCTCACGTGGTCTTGGTGATTTATCCATTATCGAAGGGAATGATTTAGTTTCACACTATGCCGTGTATTCTTCGTATGAAACCGCTAATGTAAGAAGACTCAACATTTCCCCAATTTTCTTTGATAAGGCCAACGTATCAATCTCACATCGTGATGAAAGATCATTTATCATTGATAACGAAAGATACTATGTTGAAGATAAAAACGAAGAGATTGTTTTATCTGATAATCAAACGTCAGATAAGTTTAATGCTTACTACCACACTAATGCCGTGGAACAAATCTACTTTGGATACACCTCTAAGAACAACAACTATTCTCTAAAATTTAGCGAAAATCTTGTCTCGTTACTATTAAGAGAAAACGGACTTGAATCCACCTTAACAAGTAAAAAAATAAATGGAAAAGAACACGAAATCGTCGTGGAGTATGACGGTGAATTGTCTATTGATATTGATGGCGAAATATTTGTAAAGAATCTTTTCTTAAACAAAATTCCAACCGGAAAGATTGGCTATAGAAAGGGTAGTGGAGTTATTGGGAAAGTATTTTATGTAAACGCCACCAAAGAAGAGAACAATCAAGAAATGGTTAAATATGCAGAAAGCAATATCCATGCTGACATGTATTTAGCTAGTGAATCCAATATTCAAAATGAAGAAAAGGTAAAAACTATTGGAGATAAATATCAAGATTTATTTGGCTCTTCATACCTGAATATGAAAAATAATAAGGATTACGCCAGATTCCTTGTTGATATAAAAGAAGATGGAAGATATGGTGTTGAACTTGTCTATAATGCTTCATTTGGCAAACATCAATCGACATTAGGACTTAGGTTAGGACTCAACCAAGAAATGATGTTCAAAACATCCTATGTTGCTGAAAAAGGATATGTGAGAACGTTAACTGCCGAGTTTAATGTTGACCAAGGAGTTAACGAGTTATTAATTGAAAACCTTTCAAATGACGCCTTGCGCCTTGTTAGTGTTAGAGTTGTTAAGGTGTCAAATGTCCTTCCATCATATGAAAACAAACTTGATGCTTACGCTGAAAGTGGTGTTAAGTACGTTACAGATTTTAGAATTAATAGTTTTTATAAAGCTCACGAAACATATGAAGGCGCTCGTTGTTTTGCATATATCGGAGATAATACTATTACCGATTTTACCATGAATATCGAAGTTGGGTTCTTAGGTGGTATATCAACCGAGGGATATGTTGGGCTAGGATTTAGATGTGATAATTTTGCATCTTCGAGCTTAGATGATGATGAAAGTTTGGTTGGATATTATTTAGAAATTTCACAATATCAAACCCGATTAATGAAACATAACTATGGATATGGACAAACTATTGGAGTAGTAGATCTTGTTAACTCTATTGGTGACTTTTATAACTACAAGTTAGTCATGAAAGGAAACACAATGAGAATATATAAAGAAGAAACATTGATTTTCACGTTTACTGATCAATTTGCTTTTTCATCTGGACATCTAGCGATTGGCTCAAATGACACGAATGGATTAATTAGAAAACTTCGTGTTTCACCAGCGGAATAGGAGAATATTATGAAGAAAAAGATTATTATTTCTACTCTATTCCTTGCTTGTTTGATTATTTCTAGTTGTCAAACAAACAATCGCCAATCTTCTGAATCTGATGATGTCGAAAGACCAAATAGCCAGGGAAGCGTTATTGATTATGATGTTGAGTATTATAACAATAATGATTTTAACAACTACGTTTTAAACGGCAATTCTATTATTGACAATCAATGGGAAAATTATGGAATTTCTTCTCCATATATTCTCCGTTATAACGGAATGTATTATCTATACTCATCAACAACGGTTAATGACACTGTAAGTGGTGTTCGTGCATGGAAATCTAGGGATTTAATTCATTGGGAAAAAGTGATAACCGAAGGACTTAAACCGGGGTATGTTGTTGCTCATACTGTCGGCGCTACTTTAAATGCCCGCGCTCCTGAAGTGTATTACTATGCCGGAAGTTTTTACATGTTCGAGTCCTACAATAAAGGAAGTGGGCATTTTGTTTTAAAAAGCGATTCTCCAGAAGGGCCATTTGTTTCATTAACCAACGGAGCTATTGATTCACTTTATGATGGAACATTGGTTTTTGACAAAGATGAAAACCCATATTTTGTTACCGCTCATAAAAACAACATTAATATTTCCACCATGGAAAGTATCAATTCCATTATTGAGACTGAATTAGTGGTCAAAGGAACTGATTCTTATAGCGGTTTATATGCTGAATCACCATCTATATTTGAACATATAGGTAAATATTATTTGCTTTATTCGTCCGGATACAGCACAACGGATGGTTATCAAATTAATTATGCTGTTAGTGATGGATGGGAAAATGAAACTCCAGGCGGATTTGCTCAGTCATTTAAAAAGGGTGCCTCAGATAGATTATTGCTGAACGCGGATAAGAATAATGGTTTTACTGGTTTAGGACATCCTTCTGTATTTTTAGGACCAGATTTAGATAGCTACTATGTTACTTACGATTGTTTAGATGATAATTTATCTAATCGTTTCAGTATGAATATTGATCGATTAATCATGGATGGCGATTTATTATCAACTTCTCATAACCGATATAATTCTATTAGACCAAAAATGGCTGATTTTGTAAGTGAAGATGGTTCTAATTTGGTCGATGATGGCGATTTCTTGCTTTCAGATGTTACTAGCGACAGCACATTCTCCGTTGAGTATAACTTTAAAAATGCTGATAAATCCAAACTAGTGTTCTCTTATGTTGACAGAGACAACTATGGTTATGTTGCTGTTAATATGAATTCTTCTATCGCCCTACACAAAGTTAGCAATGGTAATGATGAGTTAATTGAAGAAGTTGAATTTTATCATTATTTTTCCAATGGCGATTTGCATACAATTCGTCTATCTTATCGCGATAAGAAGTTTGACTTGCATTTTGAAAATTCACTTAAGATTTCCAACTTAGATGTAGAGTTAAGCGGAGGAAAAATCGGTTATTTAAAGAGCGACGAATTAGAAATCAATTACACATGTTTTTCAAATGTAGCTAGAGGGCTAAGCGATCAAATTGAAATTAAACAATCAAATATGACTATTCCTGCTAATGCATATATGAAAGATAATCAAATTGATGGATTGTCTTCTTATTTGTTCAACCATGAAAGCGGAGTTTATTCTCGTGAAGAAGATGAATACAAAAATGTCGGGGAATTAAAGTTTAACCAGAAATATGATTACGCAAGATACTTAGTTAATTTCAATAAATCTGGTAGGTATGCCCTCGAGATGACCATGGACAAAGATAATCTAGACAAAGATATCATTTTTGAAATTGATGATAAAAAGGATGTTGAACTACATATTCCAAACATCAATGAAGTTGACAAAGATGTTGTCACTATTAGGCTTGGCGATTTCAATATCGAACAAGGCATCCATCAATTTAAGATTCAAAACAATAGCCACGAGTTATCGTTTATTTCATTTAGATTTGTTCCTCAAAGTGAAAAAGGATATTCATTATTAGCGACACTTAAAAATGAAAAATCAGTCAGAGGAATGGTTTTTGGCACAGATTCTAGATGGAACTTTATCGATGAGAAGATGGTTTCTTACGACAATCACAGAAATATCGCTTTAACCGAAGAGAATGGTTTGAGTGATTTAAATATGAGTGTAGATATCGCTTTGACTGGCAGCAGTTCTATCTTCGCAGAATCTAAACAGTCTGGAATCATCTTTAGATGTAATAATTATGTATCTTATAAAGATTATCTTGATAAATATTCTGATTTAGCAATGTGGAACAATCGTTTCTATGAACTTCAAGGGTATTATTTAGCTTTTACCTCTAGGAAGATTGAGCTCTATCGTTTCAATGGCGATTTTAATCACTACAATATTCTTGATTCACTCGATTATGATTTCGGAAGCCGCGTGAATAGAAATGTCATTATGAAAATCAAAGGTAATCAGTTTGATTTATTTATTGATAACCAATTTGTTAAGTCTTATTACGACGCTCAAGCATTTACTTCTGGATCGGTTGGGGTATACACCACTGGCGCAGAAGTGACATATCAAAATTTAAAAATACAATCAACATTCTAATTGGAGGTTTCGTTATGCCTGAAAAAAATATTTTAGATGAATCCAAAGGTTACAAAATTAAAGACAACAAAGTCCGCTATTTTGATAATATTCGCTTTAATAATTTCGATAATGGTGGATTTGATACTAGTGTTGTCAAAGGACAATTCCCTACAGGGTGTGCTGATCCATACATTATGAGATATAACGGCATGTACTATCTTTATGTAACCACCAGTGGTCTTACCAATTACGGATTGCGTGCATGGAAATCAAGAGATTTGCTCAATTGGGTACAATGTCAAGGAAAAGGACTCCCTCTAGGCTATGTTATTGATAACAAAGATGAAAATGGAAGATATACGCAAAATGCCTATGCTCCAGAAGTTTATTATTTTAATGGGAAATTCTATATGATTATTTCTCCGGGTCCAGAAGCGGTTTCCGAGTTTCGTGGTCATCGTATATTGGTGGCCGATAATCCTGAGGGGCCATTCGAAGCTCATAGTGAACAAATTGATCGTCGAATTGACGGAACGTTGTTAATTGATGATGATGAATCGATATATTTTGGCCATGCCACCCCATTTGGCATTACCATCCATGAAATCAGTAACATGAAAGATCTTGGCGATGGTGCATTAATTAAAGCAAGTGATGGCACCGGAGCGTGGACTGAAGGACCGGGATTTTTAAAGGTTAGAGGTCATTATTATTTAACTTATACTGGATGTCATTATCAAACACCTGGATATCAAGTTATTTATGCTGAAACAGATAGATTAGATAAAACTGATATCCAAACTGTTGCTGATTCGTTTAAAAGAGGGGCAAACCGTGTTGTTTTATTAAACTGCGATAAGGATGAAGGACATGTTGGACTAGGACACTCCATAAATTTCATGGGCCCAGATTTAGATAGCTATTATATTTGTTATCACAATCTCGATGTCTTATATAAAGATGGAATGACACATCGTTCATTTAATATTGATAGGCTGTTAATTAAGGACGGATTGATGACTTCTGCGCAAAACCTAAAGGGAACCGTTTATCCACGTTGGCCTATGTTTGAATCTTATGGACTTGATGGATTTGAACAATCTAAGCACCTCTTATTATCAAAAAAAGATGGTAAAAGAAGATTCTCTGCTGAATTCAACTCTAAAGGTGGAAAAGACATCAAATATTTATTCTCATATATTGACGAAAAGAACTATTGTTATATCCACCCTCTATACAATGACCATCTAATCAAGTGCGTTGAAGTTAAAGATGGAAAAGAAAAATTATTAGGCGAAGGAAAACTTAAATATTTATATTCCATTGATGATAATCAAACGATTCGTATAGCCTATGATGGAAAATTAAATGTATATTTCAATAACCTATTAAAAATTTCATTGGATATCAATGTTTCAAAAGGAAAGATTGGATACATGTATTTATCTGATGATATTGAAATTGGTTACAGCGCAATTTCTGATGAAGCAAATGGAAGTTCGGATAGACACGAATATAAACAAGCGTTAGGAGAAATCCCGGCCTCTTTATATCTTGACGAGGAAGGGCAATATCAATTAAAAGAAAAAGAACCCCAACCATTAGAAGGTCTTAACAGCGAATATAGCTACACCAAAGAGGTCGTTTTTAAAGATAAATATGATTTTGTAAGGTATTTACTTAACTTCAAAGAAGATGATAATTACGGCCTTGTTTTAGCGTTAAGAAAGGAACATCTAGGAAAATCATTACTAATAGAATTTGATGATGAGCCAGATCAAATAATCAAACTGCCTGAACCATTCCAAACCAGCGAAGATATTGTAAAAGTATTTATCAAGTTAGATAAGAAGATTAAAAAAGGTCTTCACTTATTAAAGATTCAGAGTGTTGAAGAAGGATTCTCTCTTATTTCCTTTAGATTCTCGCCATATCTTACTCAATTTGACTACGATAGCAAACTAAAGGAAGACACATTTGGTATTCATTTTGTCACCCCGGGTTATTGCCATAATAAGGAAGATGCTGAACTAGTAGTGGAAGGAAGAAGAGATTTTGCCTTCATTTCTCATCAAAGATTAATTGATGTCACTATGGAGGCAGATATTCGTCTCGACTCAGTTACAGAAGAAAAAGGATCTATCGGATTAATGATTAGGCAAAATAATTACGCTTATTCTGATGTCCCAAAACAAAACTTTAAAGATGCAAATACACATATTCAGGGTTATTATTTGGAAGTAAAACCGAATAAAGTTGCTCTTAACAGATATAACTTTGGAGATGTCAAGTCTTATGAATTGATTCATAAAGATTTTGACAATCTCTTAGGTCAATATCATCACTATCAAATTGATGTTATAGGCAATGTTTTTACCATTTATATGGATAAAAAATTACTGTTTAGCGTTTCTGATCCACTTGCTTTTGAGACGGGAGCAGCAAGTTTATATTCGTATAGATGTAAAGGCGCCTACAAGAATATAAAAGTTAGAGGCAAATAAAAGGAGGAGTTTTTAATGAAAAAAGCGATTAAAAACCTATTTATTATCTTAACAAGCACTTTGGTGACTCTTTCGATGACTTCCTGCAATAAGAAAGCGCCGACACCTAGTGAATCAACTGTTTCTGAGTCGAAAGAATCAGAATCTAATGAATCGACAGAATCGAAACCTGATGAATCAACAGAGCCAAAATCTGAAGAATCAACAGAATCGTCACACAGCGACGGCACTTCAGAAGTTCACGACCACACATATGATGGGTATGAACATGATGAAACAAGTCACTGGCAAGTGTGTTCTATTTGTGGCGAAAGTACAGCAAAAGAAAACCATAGAGGTGGTACAAGCACCTGCACACAAAAAGCGATTTGTGATGTTTGCGGAGCAGAATATGGTGAATTAGACGAACACCAATATGGTGAATGGGAATTTGTTGATGGTGAAGAAAATCACTTTAAAGAATGCTCTGTTTGTCATGATAAAGTTTATGAACAGCATAGTTTTGTTCTTGAAGTAGTTTCTGAAGATGCATTGAAAGGCGAACTTGATACTTCTTGTGATGGTTCAAATACATATTACAAGTCCTGTGTCTGTGGTGCTCATTCACATAACGAAGAAGATACATTTGTTGTTGATAATCACCACGAATATACAGTGGAAGAGGTGCTAGAAGGAGATGTGAATCTCATTTCTCCTGCCACATGTGAAGAGGCAGCTGTTTATGGAAAGGTTTGTGAACATTGTCACACCGCATTCTCTACTGAATTAACCTTTGAGAGTGGTGATCCAAAAGGACACACATTAGAACATTTTGAAGAATTATTATCATTCTCTCAATATCATTCTGAATATTATCACTGTAAAGAATGCGATAAATATTTTGCTGATGCTGACGGAACTATTGAAAAAGATATCGACGAAATATTTGATGATACAAAGGCTCAATATGGAGATGATGAATATGGAACAGAAGAAAAACCATATTTAATTGCTGACAAAGCAGACTTATCTGCGATGAGAAGTGAAATCAATGGTTCTAAAGATACTTTTGAAGGGAAATATATCAGCCTAGTTGCAGACCTAGATTATGAAGAAGAGGAATTCACAAGCGTTATTGGTGTCGGAACCAAAAACAACTGTTTCAAAGGGACCTTTGATGGTCAAAACCACATCATTTCTGGATTATCATTAACAAGAGAAGCTGGATGTTT
Source organism: Bacilli bacterium (assembly GCA_017447305.1). Taxonomy (GTDB): domain Bacteria; phylum Bacillota_I; class Bacilli_A; order RFN20; family CAG-826; genus RGIG3315. Next base: position 41,398 of record JAFSNY010000051.1, read on the forward strand.
AGCCTTATTTGGTAATGCTATTGGCGCAACTATTAAAAATCTTAAATTAGATAATATTGATTTCTATGCTAATTCTGAAACAGCAAACACTGCTCAAAGAGTAGCTGGATTTGTTGGAAGAGCCGAGAATGTCACCATCGAAAACTGTCACGTCTTAGGCGGAAGTATTAATGGTTCTAAACAAAATGGCGGCATCGTTGGTGTCCTCATTAATGGTGGCGTTATTAGAAATTGCTCTAACGCTGCTTCCGTATCAACAAGCGACATTGGTTCTGGCGGTATCGTTGGTGTTATTTTAAGAACTGGCGATTTAGGCGGAGAAGCGATAATTGAAAATTGCACTAATTATGGCGTAATCACTGCAGGCACAAAAGGTGTTGGCGGAATCCTCGGTATCGTTATGCGTAACAGCGATAAAGATCAAGTAGGAGTGACCAATGTTGTTGGCTGCAAAAACGAAGGAGCCATCAATGCCGGTAATTCCGATGGCGCAGCAGGTATTGTTGGATGGCATAATGAACCTGCTGGAGTATTAAATGTCTCCTACTGTTCTAATGCTGGAAGAGTTTATCGCGCCGCGGGTGGTTATGGTACTGCTGGTATTCTAGGAATTAATATTAATAACGCCGTTGTTCATATTTCTAAATGTAAAAATACAGGAGATATTTCTGCACTAGGTGCCCAGTATGTTGGTGGAATTATCGGATTAGGAAGAGTTCCAAATGATAACACCATCACAGATTGCTATAATTCAGGCAATGTTGAAGGTTCGCAGAAAGCTAATGTCGGTTTTATTGCTGGCTGTAATAGAAACACAATTAGTAATGTTGAAGTCGATAAAAGTGCTGTTGCTAAATCCTCTGATGGATTAGAAATCACTGCAGGAGAAGCCATTGATCCTAAGGCAACAGGCAATGCTTCATACAACTATGTCTATGGCGCCCAGGATAATAATGGCAAAACTGTAGTGGAATCCACTCGTACTATTACTCCTATAGAAGTATCATTTACTATCAACTATGCCACTGAATTTGGCTATTCTGTTTATCTAATTGGTAGTTTCAATAGATGGAGCGATGAAAGCGAAAAGGCCGATAATAGATATCAATTAACTTGGAACGAAGGTAATGATTGGACTGGAACATTCGTCTTTGCAGAAGGCGACACTATTGAATTTAAAGCAGTAATTGCAGGTAGTGGATTTGATCAAGCCATTACTACTTGGGAAAGCGGTTCAAATAGAACCTTGGTTATATCCTCTGAAATGGAAAGAAACCAAGTTCTAAATTGGCAAGCATAACGATATAAACAAACAATTCTAGGAAGGCGGCGAACCCGCCTTTCTTTTAGGTTTATAAAAAACTATGATTAATTTTTTATAAAAAACAACAAAATAAGCAAAAATAATTTTCATAAAAATAGTCTTTGTATCTTCAAATAGTGACTAAAAATGAAAAAATATTTCTAAATTATTTATCGCATGTTATCATTGAATTGAAAAAAAGTTTAAAAATTATATTTTTAGATTATAAGAGAGGTCATTTATATGAAATGTAAAATACCAATCATTCTTGCGACTATTTTTTGTCTTGTTTCATGTGGTCGCCCACACAACAATTCTGGAAGCAGCGATAAGGACACTACTAGCTCCGAATTGTCTGAAGAAAGTGTTAAATCTGAAGTAAGTGAAGAAAGCATTTATAGCGAAGAAAGCACTAGTTCCGAAGCGAGTCATGAAAGCGTCGAGAGCCTTGAACCTATTGAATCCGAAACAACCGAAATTAGTATCCACAGCGAAGAAATCGTAGAATCTGAGGATGGTTCTGAAAGCATTGAGAGTGTTGAATCAATCGAATCAGAAGAAACTGAAGAAAGCGTTAAACCTTTCGATTCCGAATCTATGGAAGAAAGTATCGAGTCTTTCGAATCTGAACTAAGCGAAGGTAATTCTGAAAGTGCTATAGAGAGCAACACTTCTGAAGTTGCTATTGCTTCGATAAATGCAAGTTTAGGAAAAACATCGTATGATGAATTTGAATCACTTGATTTATCATCCTTTGCTCTTTTGATTAATTATAGTGATGGAAGTCACGTAACTATTAATTATTCACAATTAGGGCAATATGGTTTTGCTCTTAAGCTTTTAGACACTTCTAGTAAAGAAGTTGCTTTAAATACAACACTAGTCTTTGGCCAATATAAATTGATAGTCTTTTCCACCGATAACGAATTTGAAGATGAAATAGATATTATTGTTGCCGAAGAAGAGCTTGGAAATATCGGTGAAGAAGCATTAGATTCTTTAAGCGATTATTTTAAACATGAAAATAATAGTTATGTTGCGGAAGAGTATAGATCCTTAAAACTCTTTGATGGTAGTTTTAATAAAGGAACGTATAAAGTTAGCTTATCTAGAGGCGAAAAAGGATATGATGACCATCTAATCTTTGCTTATAACCAAAACAATAAGTCATATTATTCGTTTGGCTTGAATATGATGAGCAAACCACAAATAACATATTTTGATGGGACAAAATTAAATCTTGTTAAATCTTTTGACACAGTCGTTTTAGAAAAAGCATCATTTGGAGTTGCTTTTGATAGCGAGAGTGGCGCGGTAGATTACTATCTAAACGATAGATTCATCTATTCCAACAACATTAGTACGAACGGAGATTTAAGATATGGTTTTTATGCAGGAACGAAAGGCTGCATCTTTAGTGATATTATGATTGACGACGACGATACCATTTATGATAATGACCCAGATTCTTATCAAACCGCAAATGGAACAATTACATACACTAATAATTCCTTTGTTGTTAGTACTACCAATGGACTAAACTACCACACACATAAAACATTCAAATATGGAACCATTGAAGCAACATTTAACGAAAAAGATGCGACAAATGTTGCGGGAATTGCCTTCTGCTTAGATAACGATGGCAATACCACTTTCTTTAGACCAGAAGGTGTTACATATTACTATCTATGTGTCACCATCAACGGAACTGTTGCTTTATATAGAATAGCTAATACAGTCGCAACATTAGTAAAAAATGTTAATACTAAATCTTTCTATAGAGATGTTAATCATACGATTAAAGCGGTTAGAGATAGACATAATACAATCCACGCATTCTTAGATGGAGTGTATTGCTTCTCATATGTTGATAGACATCCATTAAAAGGCGATAAATTTGGCATTAGTACATCAAGCGCTGGATGTGTTTATTACCATTTCTCTGCTAAAGAAACTATTCCAGTAGTTGACAACGTTATAACAAAATACGATGTCGTTTCTGGTTCATTCTATCAAAATAATGATCTCATTGTTTCTAACAAAGCCAATTCAATGCTTGTTAGAAAGACCCCAGGCTCATTAAATGGTACGATTGAGGCCGAAATATCTATGGGCAAAAACTATGGAACAGGTTTGATTTTTAGATTAACAAAACCTGAATCTGATACTTTCTATGAAAAAGAGAGTGGTCTTTCATATTATTGGTTAGATGTTAAGAGCAGTAATCGCATTATTTTTGGAAAAGTTAAAGATGGTAATGTTTCCTGGACAATAGAAAAATATATGCCATATTTCATGAGTCATGGTGCGAAATTTAAAATCGTCATGGATGGCAATGACATATATGCGTATTTTACGAATATTTTGACATTCCATTATGTCGATAGTGATCCGCTAACTGGCCTTTATTATGGATTTAGAAGCGATAGTGAAGGCGCCTCAATCTATAAAGATATTTCATTCACATCATCATCTGCTCATGAACAAAATCAATATTTAATCTTTGGCCATTCTTACACTCAATTATGGCACCACTATAAAGAAGATTTCAGTGAATTAGGCGAAGACATCAATGACATTGGTATTGGTGGCTCACAAACAGGTAACTGGAGCAAACAATATAAAGACGAAGTTGCGTGTTACAATCCGGAATGGGGCATTTATTGGAATGGTATTAATGATATTGATGCGGATGTTGCTGTTAACACAATTATTACCAACTATACAAATTGCCTTCTTGGCATAAAAGAAAAAGTACCTAACTTCAAATGCGTTGTTCTTTCTGTTTCACGCTGCACTCATGAAAAACCAATGGCAAGATTTGAACAGATAGCAGAAACCAATCAGAGATTAAAAGAACTATGCGACACTTATAGTTGGTTGGTTTTTGTTGATGTCGAAAAGATTTTCTGCGATAGCGAAGGCAATCCTATTGATTCATATTTTGTTGATAAATTACACCCGACTGCGGAAGGATATAGGCTTGTTGCTCCACTGGTGGTCGAGGCAATTAAAAACTATCAAGAGTAAAGGAGGAGAGTAATTATGAAAAAGAAGTATTTAATTATCCCATTCGTTCTTGGACTATTTATACCACTCACTTTAGCTTCTATCAGTAGGAACAAAGTTGAAAGTGCACCGCCTATTTCTTCATACTCTTCAAGGATAGAAAAATATCGTCAGCAAGCTATTGCAAGCCTTGTTGAAGTTGATTTAACTAAATATCGTGACGAACAAAAAGAAGAAATATTATCCTTAAAAGAAGAAACGATAAATAACATTAATAAAAGCGAAGATTACGCTGAAATTGATTCAATTGTTTCAAGTTACAATAGATATGTTTTAACTATTAAAACCGATGAACAATTAACAATCGAAGAACAAGAAGCCCATGAAGCCATCGGCGACATCTATTATATTTCTTCCCTTGATGATTTATTAGAATTCAGGGACGATGTTAACTCTGGTTACAGCTATAAGGGTGACACAGTTATATTAACTGAAGATATTACTATACCTAGTAACGTATCGTTTGGTGATCCAATCGGAAACACTGATGGTAAACCATTTAGTGGTGTATTTGATGGAAATAATCATACAATTACTGGCCTAACCTTATCTGGCCACGATTCAATCGCTCTATTCTCTAGAGTAACAGGCGGCACAGTTAAGAATTTAAAGATGGCCGAGGTTGATATTTCCCTTACTTCTTCTGGCACTCAAAGAAGCGCTGCAGTTGTAGCAAGAGCCAATAATGCTGTCGTTGATAATGTTCATGTATTATCTGGTACTATTTCTGGTATTACACAAACTGGTGGAGTAGTGGCATTTGCCATGGAAACAGTTGTTATTCAAAATTGTTCAAATGCAGCATCAGTTTCTAGCACCGGAACTAGCGCTGGCGGTATTTTAGGCACAACTCACACTGACGCTACCTCTAAAATGGTTAGAAATTGCGTTAACACTGGTTCTATCACAAGCACAAGTGATGGAATTGGCGGTATTGTTGGTGGTAATTCTAGTAAAACGACCGCCACATTTAACGTCATTGATTGCATCAACGAAGGTGTCGTTTCTGGACGAAACTATGTCGGTGGAGTAATTGGCATCGCAAGAGAAGCAATTCAAGCTGAATCTGGCGTTACTAATTGTGTTAATAGAGGTAATGTTGTTGCATCAGGAAAAACTGGTATTGGCGGCGTTGCTGGATTTGCTAGATTAAACGTCACTAATTGTTCCATAGTTTATTCTGTTTTGATTAAAGGTGCTGCGGCAAGTACATACCCAGATATTGGTTGCACGGTTGATGGATCCGTTGGCTCTACTTCAGGGAAATATGGCTATATTTCTGGAGGAATGGGCTGGGGTGCCACTCAATCAGGTGGCAAGCTAATCAATCCTGACGGCAGTGATTATAATTCATAAAATATCTATGTAGAATTTGATGTTTTGTTTGTGAGGCGTTTATGAAAAAGAGATTTATTGGTTCGATGGTTCTAAGTTGGTGATGCCTACCATCTTGTAATAGCGCTACTAATTCTTCAAATTCTGGAAATAATCAATCATCTACCGAAGAACAATCGATTATCGAATCGTCTTTGCCAACACACGAGCATACTTTTTCGTCTTCTTGGACATATGATGACACTTATCATTGCCACACTTGTATTGATAGTGGATACGAAAACTTAAGGATTGATGAAGAAGCACACTTTGGTGGATATCACACTACTGATAGTAGAGCGATTTGTGTTGTTTGTGGCGCAGAATATGGTTCATCATTAAGCATTAATCAATGGTATGATAAGTCAGCTGGCGAAATTAGGAAGATAACTAATAATTGTTGATAGATATCATCAGTTATGTAACGCTGTATTCTTGCTTAAAAAATCCACTGAAACTTAATTTTAAAGTAAATTATGTCAGGGATGTCTTTTGAACGTATGATTCGCTTTGTCTTTTTTATTAAACATGCATGGATAAAAAAAGAGGGCGTTATTCACCAGTTAGGTTTAAAACGTCCCCAAATTTATTTGAGGAATACCTTATTCCTCTTCTTTATCTTTAGCTTTTTTTGCCTTCTTCGCGGCCTTACGATCTTCCTTAGCTTTGAGTTTATTACCAGCTTCGTTGATATCAACCCCAAATCTTTGAATATCTTTGGTCGTGCCAACACAGAAGATATCATCATTCGCTAAAATGGAATCTCTTCCTGAAGGAACGAATGAGTGCCCGTTTCTCACGATTAAGACGATAGAGACACCATACTTAAAGTTAGGGTTCATCGCCATAATGGTCATGCCTGGATAATTCTCATCGACCTTAATGGAAACGATGGAGTATTTTTCGTCTAATTTATAGAAGTCTTTATAGTCATCATTCCAAATACGGTTCGCTAAAGACTCGCCCGCCATCTTTTGAGGAGCGATAACTTCACTCGCGCCTAACTTAAGCATAACGCGTGCGTAATGCTCGTTATCGACACGAACAACGATTCTCTTAACTCCAAGTTCCTTAAGTAAAATTGTTGTTAAAACGCTACCTTCTTGGTTTCCGCCAAAGGCGACAATCGCAACGTCAACTTCGTCAATACCAAGTTCCTTTAAAGCATCTTCGTTTGTGCTATCAGCGATAAATGCGGTTGGAAGAAGTGGAGCAATACGACGAACTGCATCTTCATCTGTGTCAATTGCAATAACATCCATCCCGTTATTCACGAGTTCTTCAACGATTGCACGTCCGAATTGTCCTAAACCTAAGACTGCGACTGAAATTTTCTTTGCCATAAATAGTACCTCCTATTAATTAGCCAATTAAGAAGTCTTCTTCGACATAGCGATAGTGTAATTTTGACTTCTTATCCATATTAGTTTGGAAAACCTGGAACATCGTCATTGGTCCTAGTCTTCCAAGGAACATCAAGAGAGTGATAATAATTTTGCTTCCCCAACGTAAGTTTGGTGTGACATCCGCAGTTAAACCGACAGTGCCGAAAGCGGAAAAACATTCAAAGAAGAGGAAACCAGATTTATTTCCTGCTGGGATATTAGCGTTTCCTGCCTCGATAGCGGCGATCGCTCCATAAGACATGATGACAACCGCAATCGCGATTGTAACAACGCTCATCGCCTTTAAGACCATACGAGAGGAATATGAACGTTTAAACGCTGTAACTTCGCGACCAGTAACATAGCTAACAAGGGCTAAACCGACCATGAAGATTGTCGTTGTCTTAATACCACCAGCGGTGCTGAGAGGTGAACCACCAATAAACATTAATAAGCATGAAGTAATTCTTCCACCGATGGATAAATCTGCTTGTGAATAAGTAGCAAATCCCGCTGTTCTACAGGTGACTGATTGGAACAAAGCATCAAGGAATGACATAGGATTTGTGCTTTTTGTCATATCAAAGAGACAGAAGAGAAGGGTTCCTGTCACAAGTAAAATTGAGGTCGTTAATAAAACGATTTTTGTAAAAACTTTGTATTGACTAAATTTTTTGAATGAAAGGATATCGAGAATAACTAAGAAGGAAAGACCGCCGACAATGATTAACACCATCGTGACAATTAACAAGTAGTTGTATGCCCATGTTGGGATGTTAGCGAGATCGCTTCCTGCTACTCTAATAAGAGAAGTGCTTCCTAAGATATCAAATCCAGCATTATTGAATGAGGAAATAGAATGGAATATTGAAGGCCAGATAGCTTTCCCTACGCATTGTTGAATGCTTAATGATGTATCAAGTTTTGCCATTTCAAAGAAAACTGGGAAAGAGGCAAGCGCTCCAGCAAGTTCCATGACAAAGGAAATAGCAATAATCTTTCTTACGAAAGAAACAACCTGTCCAAAAGAAGTGGAGTTTGTTGCTTGAGTGAGGAATAAACGATCCTTAAATTTAATATGTCTCGCAAATAGTGTGAGGAAGAATGATAAAACGGTAATGAATCCAAGACCACCGATTTGAATCATCGCTAAGACAACGATTTGTCCAAAGAGATTAAAGGTTCCCACTAATCCACCAGAGAAAGTGTTAAGACCTGTCACACAAGTTGCACTAGTGGCAACAAAGAAACAATCCAAAAGATGATTCCACCAATGGGAATAATCAATAACATATCCCTTTGCGGCGGCAAAAGGCATAAACAAAAGAATGGTTCCAAGTAAAATGACAGCAGCAAAGCTAACAATAACTAAAAGAAATGGATTAAGTCCTTTTCCGCGACGCAAAACCGTATCAACTTTGTCTTCGATATTATCGACAGTCATCGTTCTTCTCATGTTGACCGAATTATACACCACTATTTTTCACTTGTCTATTTTTTGAAATTATCACTCGTGCTAATTTACAAAAATTCTCTCGATGTACGCGCATCTTTTCCTAGAATAAATCGCTTTAATATCCCTTATTCAGCGAAAGATATGGCAGACCTCATTTTCCAGCGAAAAACCCAATTTGTTAAAAGAAAATAGCCTCTATTTCGACGTGGATTTTTGATCATCTATTTCCAAATGATTAAAAAACAAAAGCAATGGAGATACCATATAGTTTTCTTTCGTAATTCACTAGTTAAATTTAACAAGATAAAATAAGAAAAAGGCGATTCTAGTTATACCTATGTTAAATACATCTTCAAAAAATAATTAAAATTATTCTTGCACTCGTATGCCTATATTTGATATTATAAGCGATCATGTCGTCTTCATGCGTATTAGAGCAACGCGTGTAGAGATGACAGATCGTGGTAGGGATTGATGAGCCCGATATAAACCACGACGCTTAAAAACCTAGAAAAAAGGAGGAAAAGTTAAGTGAGTAAAAAAATCGCTAAAGTAGTGAAGATGGAACTCCCTGGTGGCGATGCCAAACCAGGACCAAAACTTGCTTCTGCTGGTGTCAATATGGCCAAGTTCTGCACAGACTTCAATGCCAAGACCGCCGATAGAAGAGGACAAATCGTTCCAGTTCTTATTACTGCTTATGAAGACAAATCCTATGATTTCGTCATCAAGACCTCCCCAGCCGCAGGTCTCATTCTCAAAGCTGCTGGAATAGCTAAGGGTGCTGCAAACCCAAAACAAAAAGTTGGCTCAATCACAAAAGCACAACTTAAAGAAATCGCTGAATACAAACTTCCAGACTTAAACTGTGAAGATATCGAAGCAGCGATGAGAGTTATCGAAGGTACTGCCCGCAATATGGGTATTACCATTAAGGACTAAGGAGGCTCATAAAGTATGAAGAGAAGTAAGAAATATAGAGCAGCCATTGAACTTATTGATAGCTCCAAAATCTATTCTGTTGAAGAAGCCGTCGCTCTCGTCAAAAAGACAAGTACTGTCAAATTTGATGCCACTGTCGATCTCTCCTTCAGACTCGGTATCGATCCAAAGAAAGCCGATCAACAAGTTAGAGGTACCATCGTCCTTCCACACGGAAACGGTAAGACCAAAACTGTCTTAGCAATTACTGATAAGACCGAAGAAGCCTTAGCCGCTGGTGCAGATTACGCTGGTGGTAAAGAAATGCTTGAAAAGATCCAAAAGGAAAACTGGTTCGCTTTCGATGTATTAGTCGCTACCCCAAACATGATGGGTGAAATTGGTAAATTAGGCCGTGTTTTAGGTCCTAAAGGATTAATGCCAAACCCAAAGACAGGTACAGTCTCCCCAGACATTGCTAAAGCTGTCAAAGATATCAAAGCCGGTAAGGTTGAATACCGTGTTGACAAAGAAGCCAATATGCACGTCTCTATCGGACGCGTCAGCTTCGAAGATGCTAAGCTCGTCGATAACGTCAATGCTCTAACTGAAGCTATCGTCAAAGCTAAACCAGCTGCCTGCAAAGGTACCTATATCAAGAATGCTGTGATCCACACGACCATGGGTCCATCAATCAAATTTACATTTGTTGGTCGATAATTAAATCTAGATTTCAATATACCGAAGACCGCAACGGGGATGGCCCTTAATAATGTTGCCGAGGTGTACGAATAAAATTAAATATTCCACCATCGTATATTGGAGCCTCAAACACTCATTTTAAAAGAAAAGGAGGTCAAGAAGATGAATAACGAAAAAGTCCAAGCTTTAAAGTCAGCCGTTGTTGATGAAATCGTGGAAAAAGCTAATAGCAATAAAGCTCTTGTTGTTGTTACATATCACGGCTTATCAGTAGCGAAATTAGAAGAACTCCGTAGAGCCCTTCATAAAGAAGCTTGCAGATTACATGTTTACAAGAACACTCTTGTTGCTCGTGCTGCAGACAAACTCGGATATGAAGAACTCAAGCCACTTCTCGAAGGTCCAAATGCATTTATCTTTTGTGAAGATCCTACCCAAGGATTGAAAACAATCGTTAAATACTCCAAGAGATACAAGGATATCTTCGCCATTAAAGGCGCTGTCATCGAAGGTTCATTTGTTAAGGAAAACGACTTAGTCGCCCTCAGCAAGATTCCAGGTGGCAAGCAAGGTCTCTTATCCATGTTCTTATCAGTGCTTCAAGCACCAATCCGTCAATTTGCATGCGCAGTCAAGGCAGTGGCGGACGCCAAATAGTGCCAATTATTAGGAGGAAAATTCAATTATGGCAAAATTAACTATCGAAGAAATCGTCGCAGCATTAAGTGAAATGACTGTTGTCGAACTCAATGAACTCGTCAAAGCCGTCGAAGAAAAATTCGGCGTTACCGCAGCTGCTCCAGTCGGCGTTGCTGCAGCCCCACAAGAAGAAGAAGAAGTCCAACAAGGACCAACCGAAGTCAGCTTAATCTTAAAGTCTGTCGGCGGAAGCAAAGTTGCTGTTATCAAAGCAGTCCAAGCTATCACAGGTTTATCCTTAATCGAAGCCAAGAAACTCGTTGACGGCGCACCAGTCGCAGTCAAAGAACACATCTCACCAGTCGAAGCAGAATCCCACAAGGAAGCTCTCGTTGCCGCTGGCGCAGAAGTCGAAATTAAGTAATTAACTCAAACATTTAGAGGTGATTAATGTCTCATTATTATGATCGAGAACCAACTAGTATCTCTAATGAGAGATTCATTAGTTTCGAAATTTATGATAAGAAAATCACGTTAATTACCGACAATGGAGTGTTTTCTAAAAATAAAGTTGATGAGGGGAGTTTGTACTTTTTAAGGACAATTATCCCCCTCGACTTAGGAAACAAAATCCTCGATCTAGGCTGTGGTTATGGCACGATAGGTCTAACCATCGCTACGTTCAAATTAAAGGCGAGTATTGATCTCGCCGATATAAATACGCGCGCCCTTGCATTATGTGAGAGGAACGCGCAAAACCTTAATGTTAAAGATAGAGTCAATATCATATGTAGCGACGTTTATTCCAACATTAAGGATCAATATGAGTCAATTGTTGTCAACCCACCGATACGAGCAGGCAAAATCGTTACCTATGCGATGTATGAGGGGGCCAAACAACGCTTAATTGATGGCGGGTGTCTCTACGTGGTCATCAGGAAAGCCCAAGGAGCGGATTCAGCAAGTGAATACATTAAAGAATTATTCGGAAATGTTGAAATGCTTGACCGTCACAAAGGCTATCATGTGTATCGCGCGATGAAGACACAAAATTAATTCGATTAAAGGAGCCATTACATGACAAGAAATATAAAAAACTTAAAAAAATTAAACAATGATCGTTATGACTACTCCAGCGTTTCAGGAGAATTACCACTTCCTGATTTAGTTGAAGTTCAAAGAGCGTCATATGAAGAATTCAGAACCAAAGGTCTCGATGATGTCTTCAGAGAATCATTCCCTATTCCAAACTATTCTGACACTCTTTCATTAGAGTATGTCTCTTGCCGCATTGGAGATGAAAAGCACACTCCACAATATTGTAAAGAACGTGGTCTTACTTACTGTGCTCCAATTTATGCAACCCTTAAAATCAAC
>JAFSNY010000052.1 GCA_017447305.1 Bacilli bacterium
CGATCATTTCTTCTAAAAGCTAGAACTGCAAAGACAATCGATGAGATGGTTCCCATTACTGAAATAAGGGATAAGATGATGTCTTTAATTTCCATTCTCTTCTTCCTCCTTATAAAGGGATAAAAGGTAAGAAAAAATCTCCTTTAATCTAGGGAGATGTTTTTCCATGTTGAGATTAGTTTTTAAGTCCATCGCGAGTTCTTTGTTCTCTTTAGAGAAGTAGTACTCAAACTTACCTGTTTCCTTATAGTGTTTAATAAGGGATTCAACTCGATACAAATGATAGATACTTTTTTCTTCTTTATAGTTCTGAAGCCTTATTCCAAAATAGGCAATCAATCGATATAACCAATCTTTGAAATGATTCTTAAAATCGATGTATAGAAATTCATCTAACTTATCTTTTATTGATTCATCGATATAAACAATGTTCTCTTTAGCGAGTAATGTGTTATCTATCCACACTAAGAAATAAGTTAGGCATCCTTTATCGAACTTCTTTAGCTTTTCAAAATAAGGCAATCCATAGGTGAAGAAATCACTATCATCGGTCTTGACTACATTACAGGAATCATAGCCCTCAAGGATGACTGTATAGTCTTTATCACTATCATCATCGCTAAGGCCAAAAATAGATGATCCACATTTGTAGCAAAGTAAAACTTTGTAAGGACTAAAAAGTCTATCTAATAACTCTTGCATATTTTGGTTCGTTCCCCCTACTATCTTCGACATAAAGTTTTGAGCTGGTCAATTGGCATGAGAGCTGGTAGTCTTGACCCATATAGCGATATGGAACAATTCCTCCAGAACCTCCAACTGATGCTCCAGTAAACATGACAGTAATTCCGCTTACATAAACAGAAATAACCGCGTTATAGGCATTAAGTGATGTGATGTCATCAAAAGAATAACAATGGCCATATTCAAGACTGGCATATCCATCCCATAAAGAACCATAGTTATCTCTTACATATTGCTTGACGTTACTATCTTTTGAATCCATCTTAGCTTCATCGTTATCTAAAGTTGGTGGCGTAAAACTAGTATCAAGCGTTACTGAAGACGTCGTCTTTTGATAGCGGCATAAAGGAAACTCATAAATGAGTCCACCATTCATTAGGTCATTTTGAACTAATGTTGGCCATGTAGTTCCGTTTTCTCTTTTCTCTAGAGAAATCGAGTTATTTCCTAGATCGATCTTTATGATGACATAGCCATAAGCACTACCATCTAAAGAAACGGAAATCTTAGTGCCGCTTTCAACGAATATCCTTCTTCCGTAGACTTGGATGTATCCAGCTTGGAAAGAGATATAGTTATTGCTGGTACTTGCTTGGCATCTTCCTAAAATGCCATAGAAGATACCGTTTTTATTAGAAGTTAGAAAATGGTTGATATCAGCGTCCATTTTTGAACTAACTGAAGCAGCATCAAATGTTATTTTTTGAATGGCCATTATTTATCCCTCCTATCGAAAAGTTTTAGTTTATCTGTCAAAGACAGACGATATTCTCCAAGTGTCACTTTTGCAGTGTTAAAAGAACCTTTAAATTCCATCTTGGAGACAATGGTTTCATAGGTCTTATCTTCGTGAATGAATTTCACTATCGCTCCGACTTTCAAATCTTTTAAGGCCTCAATCTTATTTGTTAAGAAAGAGAAACTAAAAGTGATGTTATGTTGAAGCGAAGAATCAACTAGAGCTTTCGTAGCTTTGGTGAGTAATGAATCATAGTCCTTATCGCCATAGAATTCATATTTCATTTTGACTTTCTGAATCCTTTTTAAAGCTGGCGCGGTTGTTACTACATGGCCATCGTTGGTTAAGTAATAAATGACTTGATTGGTATGAGTCGTATTTTCCGCTTTTGGGATATAGTAAACTTTGTTTAGGCTTATCTCATTAGTATCATTAACATTAAGTTCTGTGATGGTTCCTAGAGTCGATTTCATGGTGATTCCGATTTTAGCGGACACCACCTTTATCTTGATCCTATAGAACTTACCGTTATTTAGAACCATTTCGTATTCGAGCCTAATTCCATAAGTTTTAGAAAATTCCTCAACTAAATCGAGGATGTTTTCTTTCTTATCAGCTTCATAGGTAAGGTTGCAGTTCTTTACCACTTCAATAGCGGTTTCTAAATACGAAACATTCTGATAAGTGTCACCAGAATACTTAAAAGTGTTATTAATTAGATTCACGATGAACTGCGCTGAGTTACCAGAGAAACTAGTAGGAAGAGGAACATCGACATCTAAAAGCGATAAATAATCCTTACTCTCTACTTTGGTCTGGCCATCATCTTCGCTATTAATGGAAGTCACTATTCCAATGTATGGATAGCCCTTTTCTTTCACTAAAAGCAAGTCACCGATTTTGGCATTTAAACTTTGTTTATTGAGAGTGAATTTAGACTTTTGAGGTACTAAGGCATCAAGGATGATGTTAAAGTCATCGGTTGCGTAAGCGTAATCTAAAACACTTAAATCTTGTTCACTTAAAAAGATTAATTGCATAGCTTCTCCTAATGGGCGATATATTCTTCTTTAAAGTCGATTTCACATGTCGCTTCTTCCCTTACTCCTGGATCAAAAAAGATCTCGCTTTCTCCTGGAGGAAGGAATAAGAAGTTGTCGTATGAGAAATCTTGTTTATCGTAATAATCATCTTCACCATCAGCTGTATAACGTCTGATGTATTGATTTGTCGGTTTAGAGCAAATCACGATAGTCGGACTTTCTCTTTCATCTATGATGAGTCTTAAGGTTTGAACATCCACTCCATTTTGCCTAATAATGACTCTTGGATTTAGGCAGTTACCAGTTAAGCGAAGAGTTAAAGGAACGCTTCTAGGTGAGTTATTATTGACTGTGACTTTACCGTTAAAACTAACAGCGTAGACATAAGGATAAGAGTAAGAATATATCTTTCCTCCACCTACATCTACGACATCGATATGAGCTGTCTTATTGACTAACCAAAGCGATAAGCAATCAATCTTATCTTCGCTTCTTAAGATTTTACTTTCTAGTTGAGTTTTAGAAGAACTAACTATATTAATGTAGCAATATTTCTTCCCAACCACTGTCTCGTAAAAGAGTCTAATCTCTTTACTTTTAGTGACGTATTCTCTAAAGCGAGTAAAACCGATATACCCATCGATGAAGATAAGGTTTAAGTTTATTTGCTTTTGAGGAATTTTTCTTTTAGTTTCCACAAAGTCGGCATCAAAATCAGAATACTCAATATCGAATTCAAACCCTAATCCATCAAGCTCTTCGATTATGCATTTATGAGCGTAATCAAAATAAAAGGTAGAGCCTACCTCATTAACAAGATATAACTTTCTTCTCATTAGTAGGCTCCTCCTAAAGCTTCATTGATTGAATCCATATCAACATCACCACTTGTATTGATGGTGACGTTATTGGTAGTCCTAGAGTAATCTGCGTTATTATTCGTTGTGGATGATGTTTTTACACTGTTTTCAGATGAGAAATCAACACCAAACATCTTACCGATTAATTTTATTAACCACCCAACCGTATGGTCGAGAAGCCACTTAACCGCGGAGATAATCGCATTAAGGATATCTAGGATTGGTTTTAAGATTTGGAAAAGTAACTGTAAAACAGGAAGAATCACAGCTTTCACTACGTTGCCGATAATCACTAAAATCGGAGAGATTGCTTCGATAATCTCAAATATCACTTCAAGGATGTCTTTTATTGGAGTTAAAAAGATTTCAATTAATGGAAGAAGGATCTCAAAAAGTGATCCAATAACTTCTATGATTCCTGAAATGAATTCGATTATAGGTTCTAAGATTGCGAGAATGATTTCTAGTATTGGCTCTAAAATATCGATGATGATATCAAGTAAGACCACGATGACATTAATAACCTGGCCTAAAATATCGACAATCACGTTGATGATTTCAATAACGATATTTAAGACACCATCTATCAATTCGATAATTACATCAATTATCTGAACCACTAGCTTAATGACTAGTTCAAGTATCCTAGCGATGACTTGCAATATCTTTGATATTAATTCAGTCACAGGGATTAAAACTGCTGTTAACATTTCTAGGATCCTTGTGATTGGTTCGATGAGTCTTTCTAATAACTTGACTACTTCATCAAGCACCATCATTACCACATCTAAAATTCCATCGATTATTTCAACAAGTACATCGATAATTTGATTAATGACGTTCATAAGAACATCAAGGATAGGTTTTAACTTTTCGATAATCTTACCGACAAGTTCCACTATCTTATCAATGAGTTGTTGAACGATTTCTAGGATCCTTTTTAATAAGGCTCTAAAGTTCTCATTTTGTAAAAGTAAAACAGCAATCAAAGCAATAAGAGCCACCCATGGACCTGCTTTCATAGCCCCTTGAGCTACTTTCATTGCTCCTCCTAGAGCTGAGAATGCTTCTTTTAGTTTACTAACTATAGTTATTGTTTTAGCGATAATAGCCAAGACTGGTCCTATAGCGGTTAGTATTCCTCCAACCACTCCAATAAACACCTTCATTCCAGAAGACATCTCTTTGAATTTATTAATAAGTTCTTTGAGTTTTGGAATGACTGTATCTTTTAAGAAATTAACAATCTTAGTAATGATTGGTGCTAAAGCAGTCGCTAGTTCTGTTCTTAAAGATAAAAATGCTTGTTTAAGTGCGTAGATTTCATTTCCTAACGCACCGGTA
>JAFSNY010000053.1 GCA_017447305.1 Bacilli bacterium
AAAAATCCGCAGCTAAGGACAACGCTCTTAGAAGGGATTTACTCAAATCTTATATCGATCACTTCAACAAGTTTATTACTTGTTTTAAAGAGATGGATTATTATCTCAAATAGCCTTTAAAGAAACTACTGTTTCAACATGCATTGAAACATCGTGCGGGTTGCCTTTTTCAATAGCGAAACAATGAATTACAGGTATTTTTATAGCAAAAGGAACATGTCTAGAGTTCCTGATAACATAGTCTAAAAGAAAAACATACCTTTTCAATAGTCGAAACAAATGTTGAGTGTAATAAGTAGCATTTAAATATTATAGGCTAGAGCTATAGTTCGTCATTTTATTCGTAAAATTTCCAATAATTGAAGCAAAGAGTTTTTTGATAATCAAAAGCAGCTATGACATCACGAATAAAATCCCTATCTACTTCAGATTCTATTAGGTCTTTATGAACTACTGGTTCTGATATGTAATGCTTTTCCTGCAACATCCTAGCAACAACTCTTTGGTTTAACTCAGTAAAGTATTTGTTTTTTGGCGTGATTGAAACATCATAAACAAGCCAGAAAAGCATTCTATTGAAATCTTTCCATTGATAATCACTCATACCGAGCTTTTTCATTTCTTTTGGAATAGAATCAAAATAGGCAGTGATATCCTTAATGGCTGTTCCATCATTATTCAAACTATAAGATTCGAGATAATCTTTAATCCACAAAAAAGTATCAATCGCCGCTTCCATTCTTTCTTCTTCGCTGTTAAAGGCGATAAGGGCTTTACCTTTAAATTTTGCTAATTTCGGTTTTCTGCTAAATAATCCCATACTATTCGTTCATTATGTATTCAGCTTGTTTGATAACATCATCCACAGCTTGTTTGCGATATTCTGGTGGATAGTTATATTTCTTCAAACATTCTTTAATTTTTGTTCTCATCTTAGCTCTAGTGGACTCTTTATTTGCCCAGTCAGTCTTGGCATATTCTTCCACTATCGCTCTTAACTCAATAGCAATGAGTTTCAACGTCTCATCTTCTAATAATTCCTGAGCGGATTTGTCTCTGACCAAAGCATCGTAAAACGCTCTTTCGCGTCCAGTAATGCCTAACGACTCAGCTTCTTTTTCGTCTGATACCATTTCACCAGCAAAGTTAACCAATTCGACAATAGTTGCGTCAGCCGCAAATGTAGCATCACGGTCATTATAAGCTTCAAGAATCTTTCTTAATCTCTTTGAATATTCCTGTGATTTAAAGAAATTATTCTTTCTAGCTTCAGCGATTGCTCTTTCTAATAACTTTTTAACAATCTCAACAAAGACCAAAGGTGGATTCTTTTTTCTAAGTTCTTCAATACGTTCTGCACTCAACAGTTCAATAACATTAATCGAGTCGTCCTGTCCTTGAGTAAGAACTTTAACTTCATCACCTTTAATAGCGTCCGCTAATAAATTTGAAACATATTCGTTCATTTCCTTAATGGAAACAGGGCCAGTTTTGGCTCTTAATTTTAATATGTAACTTCTTATTGCTAAGAAATAATAAATATCATCCTTTTCAGCTTCGGTTGTGATACCACCACAGACAACAAAGCATTGTTTTACAGCTAAAGATAAATCTTGCATAAATGCTTGTTCGCGTTTCTGGTCTTCCAAAACAAATTGAGTGCCTGTTTGAATGGCGGTTAATCTCTTAAGGGAATCTTCGGTGTAGAATCCTGCTCTATCAACACGTGCAAACCATTCATTCAAAATGCTTAGTTTTTCTTTAAGGATGTTATAGATTTCTTTTTTAACATCTTGGACATTATTCGCTCTATCTCTATCGGTGTATTCAGTTAAAGCTTCATCTAGTGCCTTTCCTAAACCAATATAGTCAACGATTAAACCATAAACTTTTCCAGGATAAACTCTGTTTACACGAGCAATCGCTTGCATTAAATTGTATGATTTTAATCTCTTAATGAAATACATGACATCTAAGTCTGGAACATCAAATCCAGTAAGCCACATATCCACAACAATAGCGATTTTATATTTTGAATTATCTTTCTTGAACTCTTCACCAAGTTCTTTTCTATATTGCGAATTACCAAAGAGTTTTCTTTGTTCTTCGGTGTCTTTATTAGATTCAGTGACAACAAGAATGGTTCTGTCTTTATAGTTTGGCCTTAGTTCAAGAATGCGTTTATACACCTTGGCGGCCGCTACTCTTGTTTGACAAACAATCATGGCTTTGCCATTTAAGAAACCTTTTCTCTCATCATAATGCTCAAGAATATCTCTAGCGAAAAGATCGATCATGTCATCATCTTCAAGAATCATCTTAATCTTAGACATTTCTTTCTTAGACTTTTCAATTGATGCAACATCGGCAGCACCGCTTGTTTCTAAGTCATTATAGTATGAGTCAATTTCGGCTAAGACTTCATCATTAGTCCAGACTTTAGCAAGTCTAGATTCATAGAATAATTTAACTGTGGAACCATCAATAACAGATTGAGTCATATCATAGACATCGATAATGTCACCAAAGATGTCTGTGGTTTGTTTATCTTTTGTCGAAACAGGCGTTCCGGTGAAACCAATAAATGTAGCATTTGGAAGAGCATCTCTAATGTATTTCTCAACACCATATTTAAAGACGGCTTCCATCTCTTCGGTTTCTTTATCTTTCACATAGTGAACAGTCTCATAAATGCCATAATGCCCTCTATGAGCTTCATCTGTCATAACGATGATATTATTTCTTTCGTTTTTAGGAAGGTTCTCTTTATCAAACTTACCAACGGTAGTTAAAATAACACCACCCTGCTTAATCTTTCCTAACTTCTTAACTAAGTCTTCTCTAGATGTTGCTATTTCAGGTTCACACTTTAGATAATTTCGCGCACTGAAGAACGTTTTATATAGCTGGTCATCTAAATCTATTCTGTCAGTTAAAAGAACGATTGTAGGTACGTCTAATGCTTGATTAATCAATAATCTATGAGCAAGCATAACCATCGAGAACGATTTGCCACTCCCTTGAGTATGCCAAATAATACCAGCTTTACCATCTCCGATAGGTTTAACTGTTCTCAATATGGAGTCTACGGATTTAAGAACACCAAAATATTGGTGATATTGCGCCATGATTTTAATAGGCTTATCGTTTTTGTCTTGGATAAAGAATAAATTATTGGCAATGAAGTCAATCAATCTACTCTTATCAAACAAACCATCAATCAGGATGTTTAATTTGTTGGTGCATGTAGCATCATAGCCTTTTTCACCATTAACACTCTTCCATTCGTTGAATCTATCAATTTTGGATGTTAATGTTCCGACTTTACTAGATACTCCATTGGAGATAACTAGGAACGCATTGTAATTAAATAATGTTGGAATGTCATAGCGATATCCATTGGATTCACTATTAGAGCCAAGCTGTGTATAGGCGTGTTCTAAAGTGGCATCAGTAGCAGCTTCATCAAATGATTTCAACTCCATCACCACTAAAGGGATGCCATTAATATAAATAATTACATCTGGAATTCTTGTGTTTCTGCCTTCATTAAATTTGACTTGATGACAAACTTGGAAAACATTATTATTTGGATTCTTGAAATCAATAAATTTGACTAACGGGTTAATATCGTAGTCTTTTGATTCAACTGTCACTCCATCGATCAAATATTTATGGAATGAAAAGTTTCTTTCAAATAATGATGGATTATCCAACCTAGTGACTTTATAGATAGCTTCTTTAAGAACGTTTAAATCATGGATACCATTAATCCTTTCGAGGCATTCTAAAAGAAGGTCTTTATTAATAAACTCATCTAGTTGACGGTCAGAAATCCAATTGTTATTCTCGTCAATTAACTCATATCCCTTGTTTTGAAGAAGCTGTATAATCGCCTCTTCAATGACGCTTTCATAAACCATTCTCAATAATCCTTAGTGATTATTATATCATCTTATACATTAAAAACATTGTTTTCATAGTTAACACTATCGGAACAGTAGACGATTTAATCGAAAAATATGAAGAAATAATCAATTCAATTAAAAGGACTAGATCTCACTTATTTTCAAAGTACAAAGGATTAGCAATTTCTGAAGATGAAATACTAAATCATATTAGCCTTGAAAATGGAGCCCAACCTCCGAAAGAACAACATATTTACGAAGAAAAAGAGGGATATGTTCGTTTTGTGCAAAACAGAGATTATGACAGTGATTCCCATCTTACTTATATTCCTGTTTCAAAAAAGAATCATTTATGCAATGTATTCGACATTATGATGGATAAATATGGCGATGCTGGAGCTGTCAGATATGGAATAGCGGGTGCATTTAACGTTGCTTTATTAAAAATAATTTCAAAGAAAAATTATGAGAAAGAATATATAAGAGACTTCCTTTCACAAAATGATATCAAATCAATTCTCTTTTCATCATCTCAAGCATCCACTAGACCATCACTTAATGAGACAACTTTTAAAGGGGTTCTAATTCCTCTTCCAGATAGAGCTTCACTGGAAGAATATGAAGATAAAACTTCACTATTACTTCGCATAGAATTTGAGACCAAGAAGAAGGTTGCAAAATTAAAAGAGATAAAGCAACAATTATTGCAAAAATATTTCTAGATAATTAACACTATCGGAACGATTGATGATTTTATAGAAAACAAAGAAAAGGAATATGCATCAAAAATAAACCTTTTGCTATCGCTATTTTCCTCTTTTGAATCCGAAAATAAAACCAGCTTTGGAGAGGCGTTCAAAACTTATAATGGCGGGACATTTCAAAGCAAATACTATGTATCTTCATCAAGTAATAAACTTATAACAATCAAAAATGTTGATGATAAAGGATTTAACACTGAGTCAGTTTCATTTTTAGATGATGAGCACGCAGATAAAAGATTCTTATTAAATGCTGGTGATATTGTTTTAACAATGACAGGAAACATTGGAAGGTCTGGTATTGTAGACGAAACAAACTGTTATTTAAATCAACGTGTTCTAAAACTAGATTGTGACTCAAAAAGTTATTTATTGGCATATCTGATTAAATACAAAAATGAAATAATTCAACTAGGTAAAGGGACTGCACAATTGAATTTGTCTTTAGAAGATTTAAAGCAGTTGGCTGTCAAAAACACCATTTCAGACATTAAAGAATTCAAACGATATGATTCAATTTTTGAATCGCTAATAAACACCAAATTAATCATTAAAAAAGCAAAAGAAATTAAGCAGATTCTGTTATCCAAATATTTCTAGATAATTAACACTATCGGAAGTGTTGATGATTTGATTGAAAA
>JAFSNY010000054.1 GCA_017447305.1 Bacilli bacterium
CTTTCATATTAACGCGTTGGTCCGCATTAATATTGTAAGGAGATTTTTTGATTGGGCAAAACTATAAGTTTTACCTCCACCCCAGACTATCTGGGGGTTTTAACTCGCTCATCGTGTTGCACGATGGCTCAGACAATAAAAAAATGACTGCATAGCAGTCCTTTTTAGTCCCCGTAATCTGATCCGCGCGATTTATCTTCAACGTAGATATTTAATGGATCGGTGATGTCACTTATTTCAAGATAGATATAGCCCTCAACTTCGGTTTGAGGGTTTTCATATTCTGATGTAAAAACCACTCGTTTGTTTTTTCTTACCACTTCTTCCATTCTTTTTAATATACGTGGATAGTCGCTTTCTCTTTTTTCCTTAAAACCTAATAACTGGGTGTAGAAGGCTGGTTCAATGTAAAAGCGACTCCCATCATCATATTCATATAAGGTGCAGAAAGGATTGTGTTTATCTTCAATGATCTTCAAATGTTTAAATTCTTCGTATTGTTTCATTTGTGGTAAGTCTCGTTTCTATTAATTTTAAAAGCGCGATAGATTTGTTCAAGCAAGATGAGGCGACTCAGTTGATGAAGAAAGGTCATTTTAGAAAGAGATAATGCTTCATTTCCTCTTTTCTTAAGTTCATCACTAAGGCCATATGATCCCCCAATAACGAAGGTGATAAATGAACCAGATCTTTCCATTCTATTTGTGATAAACGAAGCAAATTCTTCACTCGTATATTGTTTCTGATTTAAGTCTAAATTAATGACATAGTCCCCTTCTTTTAACAATTTGAGGACTTTTTCACCCTCTTTATTTTTCACGATTTCGATTTGAGATAATGATGGGTTATCATTAACTGGTTCATCATTAACTTCAATAATTTCAATATTCGTGTACACTCTTAATCTTTTAAGATATTCATCAATCCCCATTTTGAGATACGGTTCTTTGATTTTCCCAATTGCAATAATTCTAATCTTCATCTTTGCCACCTCTTAATGATACCCATTGATTTGCGACACGAAGATTATATTTAGAAATATCAATTCCATAATGCATGAAGATTTTTTGATACGCTTTTAAGGCTAATTCGGGAGTGTTAGCCTCTTCGGATATATGAGCGAGTGTAATTTCTTTGGTTTTAGGTCCGATGATGTTTTTACAGATAAGCGCGCTGTCTTCGTTATTAAGATGCCCGACATCAGACATGATTCTCGCTTTTAATTCTTGAGTTCTTTTGGTTTTTAAAAGCATTGGGATATCGTGATTTGATTCAATGATGAGATAGTCTGGGTTTTTCACAAATGGGTAATTCATCTCAGAAAAACTTCCAGTATCGGTAAAATAGACGAGTTTTTCTTCTTTTTGTTCGACGATATATCCACATGGATTTTTTGCATCATGTGATGTTTCAATTGGAGTAATAACGAATTCACCAACGATAAATGGGTCATATAAGTAAACAACATGATGTCCTTGTGAAGGAAGAGTGCCTTCTAAAGCATATTGCTTTTTTGTCGGAATAAAACGAAGCCCACTGATATGGTCAGTATGTTCGTGAGTGAATAAAGCAGCATCAATCATCTCAGGAGTAATACCAATTTCTTTACATCCTTCCTCTAATCGAGAAAAAGAGATCCCCATATCAATAAGGATCACTGTCTTCTTTCCTTTAATTAATGTTGCATTACCTTTTGAACCACTAGCGATAATGTTATAAATCATTATTAATCTCCAATATCTTGGTTCTTATTGTATTCTTCCATAGCGATATCCCAGTCTTTACTAGGTGAATCGAATTTACCATAAGCCTTATAGAAGAAGAGGTTACATTTACCAGTTTGTCCGTTTCTATTTTTAGCGACGTTAACTTCAACGAAGGAAGCGTTTCCTGGCATTTGTGATAAGATTTCATCGCTTCTTTGAGCGCGAGATAATTCTCTTCTTTCATTATCGTTCATATCGCGAGGAGATTTATCTCCACCTTTGATTGAGGATTTCTTCGCATTTTTATCGTAATAGTCCTCACGATATAAAAGCATGATGATATCCGCGTCTTGTTCAATAGAACCAGAGTCTCTTAAGTCGGACATCATTGGTTTCTTAGAGTCACGTTTTTCAACATCACGGGATAATTGTGACAAAACGATAATTGGGACTTTTAAGTCTCTTGATAAGTCTTTTAAAGCAAGAGAAATCTTACGGACTTCTTCTTGTCTTGAATCTTGAGCGCGAGAGACTTTACCACCAAGTTGAACAAGACCTAAATAGTCGATGATAATCATTCCTAAGTTAGGATCGGTAGCTTGGAGTTTTTTGCTTTTTGCGATGATATCGGTAAGTCTAAGACCTGGCGAATCATCAATATATAATTCGGTTTCCGATACTTCTCTAATTGCTGCGGCGACTTTGCTTCTATCATCATTTGTTAAATTACCAGTAGCGATTTTCTTTAAATCAACACAGGCGGAAGAGGCAATTAAACGTCTAACGAGTAATTCCGAAGACATTTCCAAAGAGAAGATAGCGACAGGAACATCATGGAATCTTGACGCTTTATAAGCAAAGTTTAAAGCAAGAGCGGTCTTGCCTAAACCAGGACGTCCCGCGACGATGATTAATTGTTCTTTTTGGAAACCTTGGGTAAGGCTATTTAATTTAGTAAATCCGGTCGTTAAACCAATGAGATCTTTTTCATCTGATTGGGCTGATTGCGCGACCATAGTGTCGATTTCATTTTTGACAACTTGGCTGACTTGCGCGGTTCTTTTGAAGTTGGATACTTTTCTTCTAGCGATAGATTCCTTAAAGGAATTTTCACTAGCGATAATAAAGTCATTAACATTTTCAACTTCGTTTTCTAAGTATTGTCTATCAATATCTCTAATGGTGGAGAGCATTCTTCTTAAGACAGCTTGGTCATTAACGATATTGATATAAAATTCTAGTGAAGATAAGGCGACCATTGAATCAACGCATTGTTGAAGATATTTGACGCCTCCGATATTTTCTAATTCTTTTAAGTTATCTAAAACTTCCGCGACAGTTAGGATATCGACCGCGCTTTTACGGTCGAAAAGAATTCTAATCGCGCGATAAATGATTTGATGACGTCCTTCAAAGAAGTCATCTTCGTTAAGGGAAGAGATGACGTTTAAAGTCGCGGACGCTGCTAAGATGGCAGAGCCTAAAACCGCGCGTTCCGCATCGGAATTATGAGGTAAATCGTTAACGGGTTTGACCTTTTTCGCTGGCATCTTACTTCTCCTCGCTGACATGGACGGTAATAATACCGATGACGCCTTTATATAATTCAATCTCTAAACGAGAATATCCAATCTTGTTAACTGGATCTTTAGTGATAATTTTTCTTTTATCGATGATGATATTAAACTGCTCTCTTAAGGCATCTTCGATTTGTTTAAAGGAAATCGAGCCGAAGACCTTGCCATTATTCGCTTTTAATGTCATTTCTAAGACGACTTTTTCAAGTTCGGCTTTAACTCTAAGAGCTTCTTCTTTAGCCTTTTCCTTAGCGACTCTTACATCTTCATTTTGTTGTTCTAAAATTTCGACGCTTTTCTTTGTTTCTTTCACTGCGAGTTTTCTTGGGAAAAGGAAATTAGCTGCATATCCATCACTAACATCGACAGTCTGGCCTTTTTTACCGACTTTCTTCACATCTTGTAGCAATATAACTCTCATAACTACATATCCTCTCCTGTCGCTCTCTTAAGAGAAGCGTCGTTTCTCGCAGCGTTAAGATAAGTATCTAAGACAGAAAGCAAGCGATCTTCCGCTTCTTTCACGCTTTTTAAACCTACGAATGATACCGCGGACATATTAAGGTGCCCACCACCACCGAGTTTTTCGGCAAGAAGTTGAACAGAGATTGTTCCATCACTACGGCAAGAAATCTTAATTCCTTCGGAAATGCGTCCGATAACAAAGGATGCTTTAACGCCTTTCATTGATAAGCAGACATTGGCGACTTTAGATAATGTTGCGGAATCGTATGTAATATTTCCATCCGCGGTAACATAAACGACACCTGGGGAATGGTATTTCATGTTGGACGCCATCGAGTTAATGCTGAAATATTCTTCTTCATCATCTTTGAGGAAGTCATAGGCTAAGTTATTATCCGCGCCATATTCTTTTAAGACTGTACATGCTTCGAATGTTCTAATACCGGTTTGTTTACTCTTGAAGTAACCAGTATCAAGGAAGATACCAGAAAGCATAATGGTCGCATAGGTGCTTGGTAAATCAATTCTTGGGTTGATAGAGGCGAATTTGATAAATTCGGTAACAAGTTCACAAGCGGATGATGCAGATGGATCGATATGGTTTAAAACTGGGGAGTCGATATATTCTTCCGCACGACGGTGATGGTCGATAACAACGACTTTGGTAGCTTTGTTAACTAAAGCTGGAGACATCGTCATTCCAGAAGTGTGGACATCGACAACAACAAGTAATGTTTCAGAATCGACTTCGTCGAGGGCTTCTTTTGGAGAAATACGGATATGTTCGAGTTCTTCTTTAGAGAAGGTAGATGTGAGTGCTGCTCTTGTTTTAACTTCTGTTGCTTTTAAATCGACGACGATTCTGGAGTTGATTCCTACACGATTACATATCGCTTTTACGCCTAAACATGCACCTAAAGCGTCCATATCCATTTGGGTATGTCCCATAATTAAGACACGTTTTGAAGCTTTAATTAAACCAACTAAGGAGTCAGCAAGAACACGAATTTGCACTCTATTACGTTTTTCTTGAGCTTCGGTACGACCACCAAAGAATTCCATATCACTACCATAAACGGATAAAGCTACTTGGTCTCCACCTCTACTCTTAGCAATATCAAGTGCTTGAGCGGCAAGTTCATTTAATTTAATGACATCTGGGAAGTCGTGAGCGATACCGATAGAAAGTGTTAATGGGGAACCTTCTTCGTATCCGATTCTTCTAACTTTGTCAACGATGGAGAAGTCATCGTTTTTCATTGCCTCTAATGAGTGATAATTACAAAGTAACGAATAAGAATCATCTTTAAATTTTCTTAAAAGAACACCATATTCTTTCGTGTAGTTAAAGATGACGTTTTTAACCTTGGTGATAACGTCGTTAAAGTCTTCGGTTTCACCATGCGTCGCATCCGCGTAGTTATCGATTTGAAGAATACCGACAACAGGGGCTTGTTCTTTAGAATAGTTATAAGCTTCTTCGTAATCGGTGGTATCTTTAAAAATCCAAAGACCAGCTTCGGAGAGGTATTTTACATAGTAATATCTACCATTAATGATTAATTTAACGATTGTGCTAGAGTTATTAGCTTCCTTTAATTGTATTAAATCAGGTTGCCATTCAACGATATTGGTATCGATGATATCTAGGTGACGAGATTTGAATAAATCATTGGTCCATAAGACGGTGTCATGCTCATCGGTGACCGCTAAACCGAGCATTGCAAAGTTATATGCTTCTTGAATATCACTACCGATAACTTCAGCCGCGTGTAAATCGGTCTTTTGACGAATACGGGAAATCCAAACAGTCATCGCCCAAACGAATAAACAGTCAATACCAATTAATATTGTTGCTGCGATAGCTAAAACGATAGGGTTTTGATCAATCTTTGTTTTGACGTGTAAGAGGTTGTTGAAATAAAGAATACTAAAAGTAGCAATTCCAACAATTTGAAGGACAATAATAACAAAGGCAATAATTCTGACTCTCTTAATTAGTTTTCCCATAATATACTCTCGTGAGTAATATTATAGATGAAATAAAAGTTTTTATAAATAAAGAGATGAAATATTTTTCATAACACTGAAAATATTTCGAACGGACAAAGGCAAAAAGAAAAGAAAGCCATCGCTTTTTTATGTGCTTAGGCCTTCTTTTTTTGTTTAAATTTTCATCGCTACTTCGTAAGCTCTCCAGATGACGCTTCTAAGATTTCCAACTGCAAGACAATCACCGACGAGATATAAGTTTTTGCCTTTCTTAACAAGTGGATCTGGAATGTATCCAACGGAAGAAATAACAGAATCATACGCGATTTCTATATCCTTTCCATCTTTGTCTGTCACGATAATCAATTTATCTTTGACTTCTTTTAATTTGGTTTCCAAATAAACTGGCACTTTCTTGTAAGCAAAGTACTCTCTTAGATAAGAGGAGTTAGCTAAGCAAACACCTTTTTGAGCGATCAAATCATCTTTCATTTCAATAATGATTGGATGCTTACCTTGGAGTTCGAGTTCATAAGCGATTTCGCATCCAGTAAGACCTCCACCAATAACTGCAACTTTATCTTTGACTTCTTTTCCATTTAGATAATCGCAAGCCTCAATCATCTTTTCATATCCAGGAACTTTAATGATTCTTGGTTTTGCACCAGTGGCGACAATAATAGGATCTTTCCCAAATTGTGATAAATTTTTGACCTCACTATTGAATCTAATTTCGATATTCAATTTGTCCATTTGATGGCGATACCATATTAATAATTGTCTTAATTTGTCTTTGTAAGACTCGTTACTGGCGGGAATAAATGTTCCACCCAAAACATCGCTCTTTTCATAAATAATTGGGCGATGTCCACGGAGTTTCAACACTCTTGCAGCTTCCATGCCTCCAATACCTCCACCAATAATGTGGACAGTTTTAGCTTTTTTGGTCGGGGTGATGTTATGCTTCTTCCACTGCATCATTTCCGCGTTAACCGCGCATCTTGATAAATGCAAGGAATCGCTTAAGTCTTGATCGTTTGGCACACCTTTGTAATGACACATATTGAAACAGCCATTATGGCAAAGAATACATGGTCTGATATCTTCTTCGTTATCTTTGATAACTTTACTCAACCATTCTGGATCCGCTAAGAAGTTACGAGCAAATCCCACTCCGTCGAGCTTTCCTTCTTTGACCGCTTTAGCGCCTACTTCTAGATTCATTCTTCCTGCACATACTAAAGGAATATCAACATATGGCTTGAGTTTTTCTACATCATCTAGATTACAGTTTTCTGGCATATAGATTGGTGGGTGGGCCCAATACCAAGCATCATATGTTCCATTATCGCAGTTGAGCATATCATATCCTGCTTCTTGGAGGAGTTTGGCAGCTTTAATTGATTCTTCAAAATCACGTCCTACTTCTTCAAATTCTTCTCCTGGAAGAGCGCCCTCTCTAAAGCCTTTGGTTTTAGAAACAACGGAATATCTCAAAGAAACAGGGAAATCGTCTCCACATTCCTTTTTAATTGCTTTAACGATTTCAATCGCAAATCTGTAGCGGTTTTCTAAAGATCCACCATATTCATCAGTTCTTTTATTAACGTATTTGAGGGTGAATTGATCTAAGAGATATCCTTCGTGGACCGCGTGGATTTCCACTCCGTCAACACCCGCATCCTTACACATCTTCGCACTTTTTGCGAAGGCCATGATGAAATATTCAATTTCCTTTTTCGTCATTTCTCTTGATGGGAGATGATCGGACCATCTATTTGGAGATGGAGAAGCTGAAGCGGTGATTTTATCAAGGTTCATCACCGGTTTAGCAAGAGTTCTTAACACTTTGTTGTTATAAAGTTTTTCCATCATTTCAGAGACAGTAAAACTTCTTCCGAATCCTGCGGTCAATTGAATGAATAACTTAGCACCGGTTTTATGGAATTCTGGCATCCATTTTTTAAGGTCATTAAACATCTTTTTGTTTTTAAACAGCCATTGACCAAACATCGGGTTATAGACTGGCTGGCATCCTGGTAAAAGGAGACCGCAGTTATTTTTCGCGACTTCCATGATGAATCTTGCTCCATCTTTATCGAAGTGATTCATTTCCATCCATCCAAAGAGATCGGTTCCACCCATTGAAGTTAAAACGATACGGTTTTTGATTTCGACATTTTTAATCTTCCAAGGGGTAAATAATGGTTCTAATTCTTTTTTCATGTATCGCCCTCCTAGAGAATGATGACAGTTCCGTCTTCTTTGACCTCGATTTGGTCACCAGTCTTAACGGTATTTAGGAATTCTTCACCTAATTTATCAATAGCGATAACTGGAGAGTTCTCCCAAATTCTTGCGAGGACAATACCAGAAGCGGCGAGAGAATCAATGGTTTCCGAGAAGAGGAAACAAGCAGGGGCAATGCCCATTTGACATGATGTTTGTATAACCAATCCACCGGTCGTACTCCCAATTGTAATTGGAAGACATAATGCTTTGCCTGTGATATTAACACCAAATAAATCCTTGTTGTTTTGATCTGAAACAATGACTTGTTTAGCATTTTTAAGCGCGCTCTTTTGGATTGAGGCTAATGAATTAAATCCTTGATGAGATACTGCGGCTTCACCTTTAAATGTTCCACCAGCAATGACTCTTCCTTTAAATTCCTTCATGGTTTAGGCCTCCTTTCCTGTAATGAAATCAAGTATCTCTTGATCTTTTGCGTATCTAGCTGTGGAATATGTTCTTAACTTATTCGAGCTAGTATAAATTCTTCTTGATTTTGTTAATGGGTTATTCGTGTACATCAAAGGACAAATAGATGTGAGTTTAACACCAGTAGCAATCAATGCTTGATATTTATCTGTCTTTTTAAATTTATCTAAAATATCTGGCGCGGTTGTCATGATTGTTCTAACCGTGACTTTCTTGCGATTATTCGCTTTAAGACCTTCAATGATTTTATCTGTCCAATCATTTAACTGAGTAAAGGTCAGATGCGGACATCCAATAAAGACGAGATTTCCTTTTTTGTTTGGTTTTTTCCACATAATTGGATAGGAATGATACACTCTTTCAAGTTCTTCATCGTCGATGACATATTCTTTTGCATCATCTCGAATGAGTTTTTCTTTAAACTTCTTGGCTTCTGGGGTTAAACCATCAATATGATAAAGACCTACCGCACCATTTGATGCTGTTGCGGCGCCAAAATCCTTGAGATATCCAATATTTTCATCATTGATTTCATTTCCTAGCCACTTATCAAGTCCGATGATGTAAGGAACATCTTCCATGACTTTCATTCCAATCGCAGAACCTAAAATTTGAGCCTCTGGTTTCTTCGTACATTTAACTATAACTTTCCATTTAGCTTTTCTTCCTTCGTCGGTGACAAGACCAAATTCTGGAACCCAACCGATGATAGAGCCAAATAAGTCAAGCATTCCACTATTACGGTTACATCTTGCACCTAAAACAGAGTTAGCGAAGACAACCGCACTTGATTCGGCCCAAGCAAGAATATCTCCTTCTTTTGGAGTGTTACCAATTTCTGGAAGATAAGAGGCACAGGTAAAGGCATTGTTATCCTTTAATCCGGCTTTAGTTAATTGTTCTTCATACATCGCTTGCTTTGCATACATGATTTTGGAAAAGATAAGTTTCTCTAACAAGTTGCACTTGACGTTTTCATAATCGATTGGACGAGGATCGACAGTAAATTTACCTTTTACGGTAATTTCGGCATCATTGATTTGTTTTATTGTCGAAAACAAAGGTTTCAAAATTTTGATACCGAAAGATGTCACAAGATGGCCTTCATCATGCGTGACTTTAATTAACCGTGGAGCATCAAAAATATCACCAAACATCACGACTGTTTCCATGATTTTGGCCATGACCGGTCCTTGTTTTCCTTCAAGGATTTCTTTTTGCTCTAAGGTCAATTCCATTTTTGGATTATACATATATGGAATCTCCTTTATGATATCTTCATTGTATCACGTTTTTTTATATTATTTATAAAAGAAAAAACCTCTTTCGAGGCTTGATTATGAGATTTTCTTTACTTGTCCATCTCTTCTTGGTTTAGGAGTTGGGTGTTCTTGATCGGGATACCCGAGAGCGATTGACGCGACGGAGAAAACTATTTCGTTAACTCCCCATTTCTTTAGCAAAGCTTTGCCTTCTTCGCTTTCAAAGACATTTCTAGGACAATTGATCCATACAGAACCTAAACCAGCGGCGTAGGCAGCATTTAACATATTGGTGCACGCTGCCGAAGAATCTAAAACTGTTAGATATTCAACTGGGGTCCTCGTAGTTCCAAAGATAATAATGATTGTTGGCGCACCATAATACGGAGTTCCTGGTCTTCCAGAAGCTTTTGAACTTAGTTCGTTAATTTTTAAGACATCTTCTTTATTTTGAACAGCGACGATTAAGGGTGACTGCATACCCATCGCACTTGGTGCATACATTCCGGCCTTTAAAACTGCATCAAGTTCCTCATCTTTAATTTGCTCTGGTTTAAATTTTCTAATCGCACGACGATTATATAAAACCTCTAACGC
Source organism: Bacilli bacterium (assembly GCA_017447305.1). Lineage (GTDB taxonomy): Bacteria > Bacillota_I > Bacilli_A > RFN20 > CAG-826 > RGIG3315. The sequence continues at coordinate 10,321 of JAFSNY010000054.1, forward strand.
TTCTTTTTTCATGTTCTCGCCCTCCGTTTTAGTATTTATGAAAAAATAATTTAAGTCTATTGCATGCTTCTTTGATATTGCTTAGTGATGTTGCGATATTCACTCTAATATGGCCTTCTCCTCCATCACCAAATATCTTTCCTTCATTGACAATAATCCCGGCTTCTTCTCTTAATCTATTAGCAAATCTAGTAGAGTCCTTATCATAGTAAGAAATATCCAGCCAAATAAGATAAGTTCCGTGACCATGGATAATTTTAACAAGAGGAATCTCTTTTTCAACGAAATTCTTCATATACTCCTTATTGGTTGATAAATATTCATTTAATTCCGCTAGCCATTCATCTCCATGGTTATAAGCAGCGATGGTCGCGATAGGAGCGAAATAATTAGGAGCGCCAACATTATCAATCATCATTCCATCTTTGATCTTGTTTCTAAGTTCTTCGTTTTTAACGATGACACACGCAGATTTAAGACCAGCGAGATTGAACGCTTTACTCGCGGATAACAGGGTTATAACATTGTTATCTAACGATAACATAGACGTGCATTCATATCCTGGATCGACGATATCAATATGAATTTCGTCGGAGATAAATAACTTATGATATTTATTACATAAATCTAATAGTCTCTTTAATTCGTCCTTTGTCCATATTCTTCCAATAGGATTGTGTGGATTGCAAAGCAAAAAGACCTTATTGCTATCATCTTTTAATAATGATTCCAGCTTTTCAAAATCAATATAATAGCAAACGTCTACTTTCCTAAGTTTACAGGAAACGACTTTGTGGCCGTATCCTTCGATAACACGAGAGAAAGTGTGATAGACAGGAGTTAACAAAATGATTCCAGAGTGTTCTGGGATGACATGTTTCATGATTGAGCATAACGCAGCAATGACACCTGTGGAATAAACCATCCAAGATGTATCAACTTTGACGTGATGATGTCTATCTAGCCAACCTTGATACGCTTCAAAATACTCTTTTGGAGTGTAGATATAACCATATGAGTCTATTTCGCTTCTTTTTTGTATCTCTTCTTTGATTAAAGGAAAGACATGATAGTCCATATCCGCGACAAACATTGGGATATCATTTTCTTTAATATTCCATTTATATGAGTAAGAATTTCTGCGATTTGCAATGTCGTCAAAATTAAATTTTCCCATATGTATCTCCATTAGATTTGATTTTTCATGATAATTTTTGATCCCACTTCATCCTTGACAACTTCAAGTCCGTCTTGGATGTATGATTTAAGTCTTTCGACGTGAGAAATAATGGCGATGGTCTTTTCTCCATCTTTAAGTTTTTCTAAAGCTTTCATCGCCATATCGATATAGTCATCATCAAGGGTTCCGAAGCCTTCATCAATAAAGATGGATTCAACTTGGACGAGAGCGTGGTTAGATTCGATGATATCGCTTAGGCCTAACGCCATCGAAAGAGCGGAAACGAATTTTTCGCCGCCACTTAAAGAGGAAGCTGGGCGATTTTTGCCTGTTTCTAAGTCAAAGACTTCTAAATCTAGGCCTTGCATTCCTTTTCCTATGACCTTTTCGCCTCTAATGAGGCGATATCTACCACCACTCATCCTCGATAATCTAAGATTGGCCTGATGAATAATCTTTTCAAAATAATCTGCAAGGATATACATCTTAAAGCTAAGCTTTTTAGGGCCGTGGCCGCTAGCGGTGTTATTAAGTTCATTAATCGATTGATATTTCTTAATAATTGCTTCACATTCGTGATATTTCTTTTCTAATGCTTTTGATGATTTTTCTAGATTATCAAAATTATGCTTGTTAAGACGATTTTGATTATCGAGTTCGAGATAGATTTTACTTTTTTCATTAACTTCTAAAGCGAGATTACTTTCATCAACTTGGCCAGCATCGATAAGTTCTTTTGGAGTGTTGTTAATGATTGAATTCACTCTAATCAACTCTGCTTTATGCTTTTCGATTTCTTTTTTAACACTATCGGGGTTGATTAAAGGATTTTTCTTATATTCTTCGTAATCATTAACTGATTTAAGGTGCTTGTTATTTAAGAATTGTTTTTCTAATTCCTGCTTAGTGTTTTTGATTCCCTCATTTGCGTCTTTAATATTCTTTTCTGACGCTTCTTTTTGGGTCTTGCATCTCAAAGATGTCTTTGAAACTTCTTCATTCTTCTTTTCATAGTCTTTAATGAAGGAGTCTAACGCTTTAATTTCATCTTCTCTTTCTTTGATGAGATTATTGATGTTGTTAGAGTATATAAACTCCAAAGAAGCATCTTTAAATCCGTTTTTCTTCAAAGAAGAAATCATGTCATCTTCTTTGCTTCTTAAAGTGGCTTTAGATTTATCTAATTCATTCTTTTCTTGATGAATATCATCGGTTATTTTTTTGAATTCTTTTTCTTTTTCTTGATAAGTCGCTTCACTTATTGGATCAGAAGATGAGGCTAGATTTGGGTGATGGATATTCCCGCATACTGGGCATGGTTCTCCTTCCTTTAAATCTTTTGCTAGATTATAGGAAGAAGAGGCAAAGAAGCGATGACGTATATCAATAAATTCATTTTCTTTGTCTAAATACCTTTGATAATCTTCATTATATTTCTTCTCTTTTTTCTCCACTTCTTCTTTTAAACGATGAAGGGAAGAGAGTTCTATCGCTAAGTCTTTAAGGATTTTTAAAGAAGAAATAAGATGAGGCAAATCTTCTTTAATCTTGAGATATTTATCTTTATTTGAATCTAACCAATTAATATCTTCCTTTAAAAGAGTTAGTGTATTATCAATTTGCTTTATTGATTCAGTGTTATTATCAACGGCCAATTGATATTGTTTAATTTGCTTAATTAAAGGATAGATGAGACTTGATTCATGTTCTTTTTCTAATTTGATTTCCTTATCTTCAATATCCTTTTGATTAGATATTAAAGTATCTCTTATCTTCAAAGCTTCGAGGTAGGTATTAATTATTTTATTGTTTTGTCTCAAATCACGAAGATGGTTATTAGATGTCTCATATTCTTCTTTTCTTTTTTGGATAATTTTATCCAAATCATCGATTTCTTTCTTCTTTAAGGCAATGATTTCATTCAATGAATTTATTAAAGTTGGAACGTTAGATGGGTCAAGATAGGCTTCATTAAATCCTTTAATCTCTTCTTTATTTTCAATTTGATCTAATAATGTTTTTAATCCTGCGACTAAATCATCTTTCTCTCTATCAACTTTAGAGGCTATCACGTTAATCTTATCTTGAATTTTCGCATAGATTTCCTTTTGGAAGATATGCTCCAAAATTGGTTCACGTTCGCGGGAAGAAGCAGTGATGAGCTCGGTAAATTCTCCTTGAGCGAGCAAAGCGACATTCTTAAATTGATCGATATCTAAGAAAAGGATATCGTATTTGATTTTATTATTGATTTCACTAGTTTTAGATAAGACTTCTCCACTAGGTAAGATAAGTTCAGCAGTTCCTTCCGCTTTAGTTAATTTATCCCCTCTTAACGCTTTTCGCATATAAGGCGCGGTTCTTTTTACTTCATATATCTTTCCGTTTGCTTCAAATTTTAAATAGACTTCAGTAACATCTGTGTCTTTAGCGAAATCGCTTCTCATTAAAGAGATATCATTTCTATCTTTGCCACTTCCTTGACCATATAAAGCGTAGACAATCGCATCAAAAATTGTGGTTTTGCCAGTTCCTGTTGGCCCATTGATAAGAAACATCCCTTTATCATTAAGTTCGTTAAACGGGATATGTTGAGGCTTTAAGAATGGTCCGAAAGCTTGGAATTTAAGATCTAATATTTTCATCTTTATTCCTCCCCTTCAAGTTCTTCACATATCTCTTTAATAATTTGAGACTGTAAATCATCTAATTCTTTATCATTGATAAATTTATAGAAGCGATGGAACTGTTCTTCAATCGTTAATTCTTCAAAATCTTCTTCTTTATTTAGTGAGGAATTTTCTTCGAAATCTTCTTTGATATTTATATATTTAAGACCAACGAAATGTGGGTATTTTATCTTTAATCGATAAGAAGCATTTTCTACGTGCGTGGTGTCCGTCAATTTGAAAAAGATGATGCGATAATCTTTGGTCACACTGTCTTTAGTTAATTCATCAACGCTTCCTTCAAGATAGATAAATTCATATAAAGGATTGATATCGATCTTTTCGATTTTGATATCTTCTTTACTAGTGATATTTATCACTGTAAAACATTTATCTTGTTCGATTTCACTGACGGAATATCTAAGTGGACTTCCTGCATATCTAACCGTGTCTCTTCCAATATGTTGAGGGCAGTGAAGATGGCCTAATGCGACATAATCATAATCATCAAATAAGGTAAAGGAGACTTGCTCTATCGCTCCAACAGAGGCTTTAGATTCACTATCACTTCGAAGTGGTTCTTTATCAGAAGTAACGAAATAATGAGTGTTTAAGATGTTAATCTCATCTTTATTAACTTTATTCGCATCAAGTATTTTCTTAATTGATAATTCAAAGCTTTTAATTGATGGATCATTAGACATCTCTCTAACTTCCCCTGGATAAATATATGGAAGAGAATAGATATTAATGACTAATCCATCTTCTTTGATGACATGTTTATTCATCGATAAATCATCTTTGATATGAGTGTCGATATATAAACCTTGTCTTTCTAAGATATCGTTAAAACAAGATAATCTTTCCTTAGAGTCATGATTACCTGAAATGATATAGACCTTGATATGCTCATCAATAATACATGTTGAAAGGAAGTCATTTAGTAATGACACAGCTTCTTCACTTGGAATAGAACGATCATAAACATCACCAGAGATGATAACATGATGAATATTTTTATCTTTACATAACTTAATCGCCTGTTTAAAAACGTGTTGTTGACTTTCAATCATTGATAATCCTTCAACACTTTTTCCTAAATGAAGATCCGCAAGATGTAATATTTTCATAGATAAGTATTTTTATTATACAAAAATACACCTTACTTTTTAAGGTGCGACTTATATTTTTTCTCATTATATCGAAAGATGAGTGTATTTTTACAAAAATAAAAGAACGCAAAGGGGCAAGCGTTCTTTAGCCACTTTCACGGCCACTTTTTATTTTATTAAAAAATGTCGTGTTTTTCACTTAAAAGCTGAACTTTTCCCAAAAAATATAATAATCATTCAGAAATTCTGGTTCTTAAAAACTTGAAAGCTGAATAAAAATTAAGAGATAAATAGCAAGTTATGATGAGGAAGAATTTCTTTCTTTTTGTTAACACTATTTCGTTATCTTTAATGGAATCTGTGAATAAAAGCAAAGAGGCTCCCCATATGAAAACTAGGAAATAGAAAATTCCCGCTAGAATGATAAATATTCTGTTGTCATATAAAAACGGATTAGCGTTCAAATAATCACGATAATAGTATGTATTCCCCACTAAAATGTAATTTTCATCGATTAATTCTTTAACTCGATCATAGAACTGTGGGACACCATATTTTTCATTAATTTCCATGATATATCGATCGATAAGATAGTCTAATTTGTCCGCTTTAAAATACTTTCCTAAACCAATTGATGGATATAGTCCTTGTAAATCCATCCTCGTTTCAATCCAATCTCTTTTTGCCCCGATTACCACCGCTAAAATGGTAAAGATTAGGATAATTGCGATTAAAACAATGATAGTGATAAGAAACGATAATTTATATTTATTAATCTTTGTCATCTGTTTTGTCCCCAAGAAACTGCGTCAGTGTATGTGCCACACCAAGTATTACTCCATCCCGCTGGTTTAGAAGCGGATGCACATCTAATAGTAAATGAATCTCCACAGCTTAGAAATGGTGTTCCTAAGATAGTTGTGACCGTACTAGGAATAAAAATATCATTTAATTCTGAGAGATAATTGAATGATGCGGTAGCGATAGATGTTAAACCATCGTTAAGATAGATATTAGTTAGTCCTCTCATATTATATAAAGCGTATCTACCAATAGAGCCTGTGTCTAGCAAAGTTAGATTTTCGATATTCGCACACTCTCTTAAAGCGTTATCTCCGATATCTCCACTTTTAATCGTGACATCCGTTAAGGAAGAAGGAAGATAACTCGCGATAGTGACATATTGGGTGGATTGATCTCCTTCTTTGAAGTAATAGCCCAATGATTGACCATTTAAAGAAGTGATACTTAATGATTCCATATTATCGCAGCCATCAAAGATGCCTTTAGATAATAAAACAGGTTTATTTAAATATGTTAACGGGACATCATATGAAGTTAATGACTTATCTAAGATAGATGTAAGGATGTAGTTATTTCCATCTTTTGTAAAACTATAAACACTATTCGAGCATGAATAATTAATTGTGACTGATGATATGACATTGTTGTTAGTAAACGATATTAAACTGAATGAATTAGAAGATATTGGATAGGTAATACCTGATGATATATCAATGAGATTACCTCCATATTCTAGTTTTAAGGTGGAAGATGAGATCACTGTGACATTACTGATACCCATAACTGATGATGTAGTTGTTAATGTGCCTCCACTATCGAGGGTGATAAATTCATTACCAGTCACATATCCGTGCAAATATTTGAAGGAAACACTATTACCCGATGGGGTATTAACGCTTCCACTTTGATATGCATCATTAGGTGAATCACTATTAACAAAAGTGTTATCTCCGTTTAGTGATAATGAATATGGGCTACCTACTGATATAGCGTTCAAATAATGATGGTTACTATTGATTAAGATAATCGATATAAAGAAAGATAGGGTGGCTAATACACCTACTGAGGTTCTGATTCTATTGGATTCCATAAACTATTTGCCCCTCTATATTTAGAAGCAATATATCGTATTTTTATTTTGATTGAAAGAAGTTTTTTATGATGGTTTATAAATAAAACCTAATATTTGTTGTTAATAAATAGATAAACATTTAAGTGCTTTTTGGTAAACAACTCAATTGTTTATTTCTCAATTTAGAAAAAACAATTTATTATAAAGTTATGATTGCTAAAGAGATAAGAAATGAATATTTAAGATGGAAATCACTTGTTAAGGAAGATGATGATTTAATTAGAGAATTGTCTTTAATGAGTGATGACGAAAACAAAATCGAAGATGCATTTTATCGTAACTTAGAATTTGGTACAGGTGGATTAAGAGGAGTCATCGGTGTAGGAACGAATAGAATGAATATTTATATGGTTAGAAAGGCCTCCCAAGGTCTCGCTAACTATGTAGTGAAAAAATATAAGAAAAATCCTTCTATTGCTATTAGCTATGATTCAAGAATTAAATCAACCTTGTTCGCTAAAGTAAGCGCGGAAGTTTTTGCAAAAGCGGGTATCAAAGTCTATATCTATAAAGAACTTATGCCTACCCCATGTTTAAGTTATGCAGTTAGAGAATTACATTGCTCTGCAGGAATCATGGTGACAGCTTCCCATAACCCATCAAAATATAATGGGTACAAAGTATATGGTGAAGATGGATGCCAAATCACCACATTAGCGGCCAAAGAAATCTTAGATGAGATTAATTCTCTCGATGTCTTTAATGATGTTTATCATGGAGATTATGATGAATACCTCCGTGAAGGATTAATTAATATCATCGACGATGAACTATATACGAGATTCATTGAAAGAGTAAAAAGAGAATCACTACTTAAAGATGAACCTATCGATAAATCAGTAAAAACTATCTATTCTCCTCTTCACGGAACAGGATTAAAACCAGTGACCAGAATCCTAAAAGAAGCGGGATATAACAATGTTTTCGTTGTAAAAGAGCAAGAAGAACCAGATGGAAACTTCACGACATGCCCATATCCTAACCCAGAAATAAAAGAAGCGATGCAATTAGGTATTGAATATGCGAAAAGATATGATGCTGATATCTTAATTGCCACTGATCCAGACTGTGATAGAGTGGGTATCGCCGTTAAAGGAAAAGATGATTATGTTTTGATGAGCGGCAATCAAGTTGGTGTTTTACTTCTTGATTATATTTGCTCACAAAGAATTAAACATAAGAGAATGCCATCTCACCCAGTCGCAGTAAAAACAATTGTCACTACCGATATGGCAGAAGAAGTTGCCAAAGCCTATAACGTTGAGATTAAAGATGTCTTAACGGGATTTAAATATATCGGTGAGCAAATTCTTCTTCTAGAGGAAAAAGGTATGGAAGATAACTATATCTTTGGTTTTGAAGAAAGCTATGGATATTTAAGTGGATCTTATGTTCGCGATAAGGATGCAGTTGATGGAGCGTTCCTCATCGTTGAAATGTTTGCCTATTACAAATATTTAGGTATTTCCTTACTTGATAAGTTAGAAGAGTTATATAAGAAGTATGGATACTATTCTAACTACTTAAATTCTTATGAATTTGAGGGTTCAAGCGGCTTTAAGAGGATGAATGACATTATGGAGACATTTAGAACCTCATTTAAAGCATTTGGAACTTATCAAATTAATAAGGTATTAGATTATCAAAAAGGTATTAATAACCTTCCAAAATCTAACGTCTTAAAGATGTTCCTTTCTAATAATGTCACTTTGGTAATTAGACCAAGCGGAACAGAACCTAAACTAAAAGTTTATATTTCCATTAAAGGTGATTCATTAGCCGATAATGATAAGAAATATAAAGAATTAATTAAAGAAATTAATGAGGTCTTAAAATAATATGAATATCCTTTGTGTTGGTAATTCTTTTGCGGTGGATGTTTCTACCTATGTTCATCAAATCGCAAAAGCGATGGGATATGACATTAATATCCATGTTTTATACATTGGGGGTTGCCCAATCGATTTACATTACAAGAATTATCTATCAAAGGACTGCGCCTATGAATTTTATGTTAACGGAGAAAGAAATCCGCTTTTCTACTGTGACCTTTTCAAAGGATTAACATATACAAAATATGATTTCATTACTTTCCAACAAAGAAGCGGAGATTCAGTTGACTCTAAAACATTCTTTCCAGAACTAACACTTTTAATGGAAGGAATAAGGAAATATTCTGATGCGACATATCTTCTTCATAAGACATGGAGCTATGCGAAAGAGTTCTCTCATGAAAGATATGGATCTAACCCAATGGACCAAGATGCGATGGATAAAGATATTAAGCAAGCATACGAGGAAGCAAGCAAAATAAGCGGGATACCATATATTATTCCTTCTGGAGAAGCAATTAGATTAGCGAGACTTAAATATGGTGATAACCTCACTCGTGATGGATATCATCTTAACGAAAGAGGAAGATTATTAACGGGAATATTGTGGGTTTTCTATCTTCTTAATAAAGAAAGTGATTTATCTAATTTTACTCCTCGTGGTTTTACATATGATGATATAACTCCTGCAGTTGATAAATCTGAAATCAAAGATTTAGTGGAAATAGCGAAACAAGCAATCAAAAACAACAAAGGACATAACTTATATGAGTAAGGCTGAGCAATTAGAATATAAAGGGATTAGATACCTTCTTTATTATCCAAAGAATTATGTAAAGGGAAATAAATACCCTGTAATGTTTCATCTTCATGGCGCGGGTTCCCGCGGAAATGATTTTAAATTATTTGAGGGTTCTACAATCTTAGAGATTTTAGATAAAGGTGATTCCGCTCTGTCTGATGGTTTTTGTGTCTTCCCTCAATGTCACGAAGATAACTGGTTTAGCATCTTTTCTGAACTAATGGCGTTAGTAAAGCATATTTATAATCAAGATTATACTGACAAGAAGAGATTTAATGGATCTGGTATATCGATGGGGGCGTATGGAATCTACCAAGTGATGGAATGTATCCCTGAACTCTTCAATAAGGCTATTGTTTGCTGTGGAGGAGGAATGTATTGGAACGCTGGAAGGCTAAATAAGATTAAAATAAGAATCTTCCATGGTGCGCTTGATGATGTCATCTATCCAGAAGAGGCTCAAAGAATGTATAGCAAACTCAAAGCTGATGGAGCGGATGCAACATTAACAATCTTCCCAAACGATAACCATAACTGCTGGGATTCAACATATAGGAACTATGACAACCTTAAATGGTTGATGGAATAGTAAATTGTAATGTTAATTGCAACACTTAGAGATAGCTTCAGACATCAATTTTGATGGAGATATCCAGTTGTTACATTTCCTAGGTCTATTGTTAATCAAATTCACTTTTTTATCAATATAAGCCTGGGTATATTTGC
>JAFSNY010000055.1 GCA_017447305.1 Bacilli bacterium
CAATGACTTAACGCCTGAAATAAGCTTTTGTAAGGTTTTAAAGTGCGTGATTTTGTGAGGATTTAGCTAACAACATTGGCAAAATCAACAATGTCATGGGTTGGGGTAACTATGAAATAAATTTCATGCGTTTCGCATAATGAACCGATATCATAAGTTTTCAAACGAATTGTAATTTGATATGATGAATTGGTATGAATTTTGAAATCTTACTTGCGACCAACAACAAACACAAATTACAAGAGGTGAGAGAGATTTTATCTCCTCATGGGATTATTGTGTATGGCATTAGTGATTTAAACCTAGATTATCAAGAACCCATCGAAGATGGAAAGACATATAAAGATAACGCCTTAATCAAAGCAAATTCTTTAAAAGAATTAACTGACATGCCAATTATCGCGGACGATTCTGGGCTTGAAATTGAAGCATTAGGTAATATGCCAGGAATGTATTCAGCGAGATTTGCGAAAGAAAAAGGTGGTTATGATAACGCTTTTAGATATATCTTCGATAAAACAAAAGAGAACAATAAAGCAAGATTTATTTGCGACATCATCATGGTGAATATGGAAAATAAGCCTCTTTTGTTTGAGGGTATTTGTGAAGGAAAGATCGCTAAAGAAGTTAAAGGAGATCATGGATTTGGGTATGATCCAATCTTTATTCCTGATGGATACGATAATTGTTTTGCAGAACTTCCTAGGGAAGTTAAAAACAATATTTCCCATCGCGGAAGAGCGCTTAAGAAGCTATTAACATACCTAAGAATTAACGGATTTATTAAAAAATGAAAATCAACGAATCTTTAAAAGATTATATTTATCAACTCGATGACATTATGCAGGCTAACATTTTAGCGGCAGAGTTTTTTGAAGAGCATTTTTATAACTGGGAACCAACGACTGATGTTTCTTATTTAGAAAGCTTTGTTGGAGAAGAATTAATCAGAGAATTATTGATTGATTTAGATAACTTAGATGAAGAAGAAATCGATGAAGAATTTATGAACACTTATCTCATCCCTGCGGTGAGTAAGGTAGATGAAAAAGAATATCTCGATAATCCATATCTTAAAAATGTCAAAATCAAACAATCTAAAAAGGGCAAATATGTTTTAGGATATTTCTCTTATCGCCCTTATGAATTGTTTCCATTAGACGATATTTCCATCGATCAAAAGACATATAGAGAATTATCAAATATAGGTTATTTTACCAACGAGGTATCTTATCCTTATTTAGGAACCTCTGATAGTGTCTGGATGTCAATTAATCCTAACGAAATTAAAACGATGCAAAAACATATAGATCAAGCTTCTGGAAGAGTTTTAGTGCTCGGACTTGGCATGGGATATTATCCATATATGATCGCTTTAAAAGATGATGTTAAGGAAATAACCATTGTTGAAAAAGATGAAAACATCATTAGTATCTTTAATGAGAATATCTTTCCGTTTTTTGTTAATAAAGAAAAAATCAAAATTGTTAAAGATGACGCTTATAAATACCTGGATAAGCATAAATCTAATGGCGAATTCGATATGGTTTTCGCAGATTTATGGCATGATGCGATTGACGGAGTGTCGTCATTTTTACGTTTAAAAGAACTTGAAGGAAAAACGACTATTCCATTTATGTATTGGATTGATCGTTCCTTATATTCAATGGTGAGAAGATGCCTATTAACAATTCTTGTTGAGCATTTAGAAAACAATAATCCACGTTATGATATCGCTCGTGATGAAATGGATAAAGTTATCAATAAACTATATTTAAAAGTCAAGAATTTAACACTTAATAATATGGAAGATGTTCATCAGTTATTAAGCGATGAATCAATTGATGAATTATTGAAGGAATAGGTTAATGAAGAAGTATAAGTTATATCTATTCGATTTTGATGGCACTCTTTTTAACACCTACCCCGCTTTATGCATGGTGTACAAGATGGCGTTTAAAGCTTTTGGTGTTGAAGTGAGTGACGAAGAAGTAAGGACTTTTTCTCGTGAACCAATTCCAGATTCATATCAACGTAAGGGATTGGATATGAAATATTTTTGGGATTTTGTTAAGGTTATCAACTATTATCTCAATGGCGAAGAATCAGTGAATTTAACAGAAGTATTTGAAGATACAGTTAAGTTCCACGATTACGTTAAAAAGAATAATATTCAGATTGGTATTGTTACTAGTAACAATATTCCACATGTTAAAGATATTTATAAAGCAAAGGGAATCGATTGTTCTCATTTCGCAGTATTTGTGGGAAATCAAGAAGCTCAAACACCTAAACCAGATCCACTTCCAATCTTAACCGCTTTGAAGATGGTTAATTATGATGGGGATTTGATGGATGTTGTCTATATTGGAGATTCTCCAAATGATGCTTTAGCGGCGAAAAATGCGAAGATTGATGCATATTTACTTGACCGTCATAACGAATACGCTGATCAACCTTATAAAATTATCCATTCTCTATTGGATTTATTCGATTATTAATGCTATATTTTTCATAGACAAAGCGTTGAAGGAAACAAGTAGTCTTGTTTTGAGGCTTAAAGAGAGAGACCGGTTGCTGAAAGGTCAAAGCTAGAAACTTGATGAATACATTCTGGAGCTGCTTCCTGAACTAATAGTAGGGATAGACGGGTATGCCCGAGATAGCTAAATGAGGGATACATATTAATGTATCTGAACTGAGGTGGTACCACGATTCATTCGTCCTCTAGCGAGGATTTTTTATTGGAGGAAAAAGTATGGGAATTTATGAAGAACTTCAAGAAAGAGGATTGATTGCCCAAGTTACCGACGAAAAGGAAATTAGAGATTTAATCAACCGTGGAGGTGCAAGATTTTATATTGGTTTCGACCCCACTGCTGATTCTCTTCATGTTGGTCACTTTATGACTTTATGTTTAATGAAGCGTCTCCAAATGGCGGGAAATAAACCTGTCGCACTTCTTGGTGGCGGAACAGGAATGATTGGTGATCCAACTGGAAAAAGCAGCATGAGAGCGATGCTTAGCAAAGAAGAAATTGAGCATAACTGTGAATGCTTTAAGAAACAAATGTCGAGATTTATCGATTTTGGTGAAGATAAAGCTATTTGCTTAAATAACGCGGATTGGTTGATGAATCTCAATTATATTGAGTTACTTAGAGATGTTGGTCCTCATTTCTCCGTTAACAATATGTTACGTGCGGAATGTTATAAGCAAAGAATGGAAAGAGGATTAAGTTTCTTAGAATTCAACTACATGATTATGCAAGCTTATGACTTCTACTACTTAAATCAACATTACGGCGTTAATATGCAATTCGGCGGGGATGACCAATGGTCAAATATGCTTGCGGGCACCGAACTCATCAGAAAGAAATGTGAAAAAGATGCTTACGCGATGACCATCACTCTTCTTTTAACTAGTGAAGGAAAGAAGATGGGCAAGACCGTTTCAGGTGCGGTGTGGCTTGATCCAAACAAGACATCAGTCTTTGATTTCTTCCAATACTGGAGAAATATCGATGATGCGGATGTCATGAAATGCATTAAGATGCTGACATTCATTCCTTTAGATAAGATTAGAGAAATGGAAATGTGGGATGATTCTCGTATCAACGAGAAAAAAGAAATTCTTGCTTATGAACTCACCTCATTAGTCCACGGAAAAGAAGAAGCCGATAAAGCATTAGAAGCTGCGAGAGCGCTTTTCTCTGGCGAAGGCAATGATGAGAATATGCCAACGACTGAACTTAGCGAAGAAGAGGCTAAAAATGGACTTGGCATCATCCAACTCTTAACAATGAGTAAGCTTTGTACTTCAAATGGTGAAGCAAGAAGGCTTATTGAACAAGGCGGCGTTTCCGTTAATGGAGAGAAAGTCAGTGAAGTTAACAAAGTCTTCACCTTCGAAGAACTTAAAGAAGGATTAAAGATTAAAAAGGGGAAGAAAGTTTTCCACCGTATAATCGTTAAATAAACTTAAAGGGCTAGCGTTGCTAGTCCTTTTTTATTACGTAATCTAGATTTATTTTGAGTTTATTCTCTTTAACAAACTCTAAAGCTTTTGCGATGTCTTCTTCGTTATAATCGTTTGGGTCGTGAGCGTCCACTCCGACGACGATTTCCACTTTATATTTCTTGCTTAATTGAAAGAATTGATTACTTGGGTAATGATCAATGGGGTTATAGCCACAATGTCTCATTCCCCCAATATTGATTTCAATAGGAACACGATATTTCTCACAAGCTTCCAAGATCATCTTTGACACCTTTATTGTGTTTGAATCCCATCTTTTATAAGCGTTCATAAATAAATCTGGATGGCATAGATAAGTAAAGAGCCCACTTTCAATACCTTTAACGACATCATGTCCGTATCGATATAAGCCTTTTAAGGAAAAAGATGGATAAAAATATGGAACGAGCCCATCATTTTCTTCTCCAATATGTTGGCCTAGGATAAGATAATCAATTTTCTTTGTTTCTAATAATTCTTCATATGTTTCAAGGTGAGTTGGGAGATATTCCGCTTCAAAACCGGCAAGGATTTCAATTTTATCTTTATATTTATCTTTTAGATAATTAATGGAAGAAAGATAATCATCGAGCATTTCAAATTTTCCTCTCATCCATGGTTGGTCAACACCCTTAAGGAAAACATGGTCAGAAAAACCTAATCTTTTAATTCCAAGCTTAATTGCAGCAAGGACATATTCTTCATCGTTTCCTATGGCGTGTCCGCATCTTTTCGTATGACTATGATAACAATAAGATATTTTACTCACGGACATATTTTACCTTTTTTTGAAAGAATAAATATCCACCGGACAATCCGGTGGTTTTACATAGACGGGCAGACTTAGCCCTCTATTACTAGCCGCCCTCATCAAGGGCGAAATGCGGACCACCGCTTGCTTTTGTCCTTAGCTACCCGTGAACGGGTCTTGGTCGAAGTCGAGTGTTAATTGACACACGGCTTCGTCCTCTTTTAGTTGATTCCTGATGTATTCGGCTATTTTGGCTTTGTTTTTACCTACGGTATCAACATA
>JAFSNY010000056.1 GCA_017447305.1 Bacilli bacterium
AATTCACAAAAGATGAAGATTACATTGATGATGAAATTAAGAAATATCTAGATGCCACAGCAATGTTCTATATCGAAATTGAACATATCACTGGGAAACTGGTGAAAGAACACTAAATTTATTATTTGTCTCTTAGAGAATTTATTCTCAAGAGTCTAATAATACATACAAAAACACATGATTTTACCCCAGAAAATGGGGCTTTTTGATGTCTTTATTCATTACAAAGTAATCAATAAAGGTATTTTGCATCATTTTAAATAAGGACAAAGTCCTTGAAGGAGACAATTAATGTTTGAAAAAGTAAATCCAAGTCATCCTGATAAGCTTGCAGATAGAATTGCAGGGGCGATTGTTGACCTCGCTTATAGGGATGTAGAAAACCCAAGAATTGCTGTTGAGGTTTTGTTAGGACATGGCAAATGCCACATCATCGTTGAATCTAGCGAATTATTAGATAATGACGAAATTAGAGCAATCGTAAAAAGAATAGCGGATATCGATGATGTTGAATTTAGATGGTTCAACCAGGATTCTCATTTAAGCAAAAACCAACAAGGAAAAATTAGGTGTGGTGATAACGGCATCTTCAAAGGTATGCCAACCGCTCCAGACCAAAGATTCCTCGCTAAAGTGGCTCAAGATATCTACAGATACCATCCATATGATGGCAAATACATCGTTGATGGTTCTAGACTCATCATCTGCCAAAGCAACGCTAAAAAGGAAGAAATCCAATGTGCCTTTAAAAACGCAGAGATTAATCCTATTGGTGATTGGACTGGTGGTAGCAGTGTTGATAGCGGCGCGACTAACCGTAAGCTTGGCTCTGATATGGGAGATGCCATCACTGGTGGTGGACTCCATGGTAAAGATTTATCCAAAGCTGACGTAAGTGTTAATATCTACGCTTTCCTTAAAGCCCAAATCACACAAAAGCCTGTTTATCTTTGCTGCGCTATAGGACAAGAAACTATCGATGGCAAACCTTATAGCGAAATCGTAGACATCGCTCGAACCTATATCAAGTCCATCGGTGGATTTGAAAAGTTCGCGGAATGGGGACTTATCCGATGAGCCGCAAAAAACGGATGTTTAATAACAAAAACTATAAGCCCATGAAACTTGAACGCTTCTATAAGTCCGACAGGTGGCATGAGGCTAGAAGGCAAGTCATCCTCAGGGATAAGGGGATGTGCCAAATGTGTGGGAATGTAGGTACGCAAGTTCATCATAAGATTCATCTTAATATTAGAAACGTTGATGATCCTACGGTCGCCACTAACCCAGATAACTTAGTGCTTCTTTGTGACCATTGCCATAACGAAGTGCATCATAGGGTGGGTAAAAACACCTGTTACAAATTCGATGAAGAAGGGAATGTGATTAAGAAATGAAAACTGAATGCTGGATTCACACAAACGCTAAAGGTCAGAAGATTACTGAGACAGTGACCTATGATGATAAGGGTAGAGTCATTAAGAAAGAAACTTCCATTGAACATCCAAACAAGGATCCAATGAAAGAAACCGCTAAAGAACTAGATGCTCTAGCAAATGCTCTCGATGAATTTTCTGTGGAACTAAGGAAGGCTTCTGATTTACTAAAAAGATAATCATGGCCCCCGGGGTGAGAAATCGCGTACTACCTTGTAGTACCGTAGCGCCCACCTCAGAAATACGCGGGGCCAAATTTTCCAAAATCCAGAATTTTCTGGAGCCAAAAACTTTTATAGGAGGTAAGCTGATGAACCAAAAGTCAGTCGACGCCGAATATCAGCGACTCCTGTTATTAGTAAAAGACGTCGACGAAAACAAAAAACAATTATTAGATGAGCTGCTTCACAAAGCGGCTTTTTTAAAGGTCAAGATGGACTTACTTGAAGAGAGGATGAAGAAGGGTGGAGTCACCCAGAAATCTTCTAAAGGTAATATTAGGATCTCCCAAAGATTCAAAACTTACTTAACTTCTCTTCAAGCATACCAGCAAGTCATCAAGACCATAAACTCTATCGCTGGTAAAAACAAAATCGATGAAGATGATGAGTTTGATGAATTCATGAAGAGCATCAAAGGAGGTAATTAATGGCTTACGAAATTAATATCCATGTTAACAAGAATGGAAAACTAGAAACTGAACTTCCTTTGGAACTATCGGTTTATCGCGAATCCAAAAGAGTCAAATTAATCTTTGATGTCGATGAGGAAATCGAATCAAATTATAACTATTTGAAATTCACTCACGCTAAAGCGAGTTATCTCTATAGGGTTCATAACCATGTCTTTGAAGTGCCTAAAGCGATTACAGCTTATGAGGGCGCTTGGGAGATGTCTTTTATCTCTTGCGATGAAGTGGCCAATAGTGACTCAACGATTACCGCTGATACTATTTATGCTTCTGAACCAATAGTTGGTACAGTCCTAAAAGTAAACTTAGGGATTCTACATACTTCAGAAGAATTTACAATGCTCTCTCAATTAGTAGAAGGCACATTCGACCACTTTGAAATTCCACAGGGCGTTAGTTTTATAACTACAAATTTCCTAGCCCAAGCCACAAACGAATTTGAAGTGGTGGTTCCTTATACGGTTACTACCATTAAGGCTCATGCTTTCTATGATAGTGGTTGTACCAAGATCACTTTTGAAGAAGGCAGTCAACTCGCCACTTTAGAGAATTATGCTTTATATCGTATTCCTAACTTAGGTGATATTAACTTCCCATCCTCATTATCGAGCTGGGGACAATATAACTTAAGTGCCTGTGGTTGCGAGTATGTCACCTTTGGTGCTAACTCGAATTTGAGACAACTGTCTTCTTATGCGTTCTGGAATATCCCAAACCTCAAGAAGCTTTACTTACCAGATAGATTAACTTCTTTCACTGGTGGAACAGCGGTTATTAAGGGATGCCCATTACTCAATGAAGTGTGGTTCCCAAATACCATCAATGTCGCTATTCCTTTAGAGGCAATTCAGGAATGTCCTGTTTTATCAAAGATAACTCTTCAAAGCAACTTCAATGTTAATGCTAACTTCGGTAACTGTACCTCTTTAACTAGAGAATCAGTTATTTCAATGTTTAGAGCGTTGAAAGACTTATCTGGTTCAGCTTCTAAAGTCATCTCCATTCACCAAGTTGTCTATGACAGATTGGAAGAAGAGGATATTGATATCGCTACTGATAAGAACTGGACTATTGGAATCGTGGGAGCGAATAATCCGCTTGCAGGTAAGTTCTTCCATTACGAAAATAGTTCAATCTCTATTGATTTAGAGTTTGCTAATGGCTTTGGTTGCATTAGCTGTACTGGTAACGCACTCAATTTCACCTATGAATATCTCTCTGATACCACATTTAAGATTGATATCTCTGGCGGGGACTATGTCCAAAGTGCATGGGGTAACTTTATGCCTGTACTTATTGGTGAAGTTATCAATGACACTGGTGTTATTACATTCAGTAGTGGAGAAGTCTCCTCGGTCAAAATCAAGACCTATTCCAATAACAACGTTGGAACGAATAGAACATTCAGCTTAGTCACGGAGGAAGAATAATATGGAAATCATTATCGAAAAAGGAAGAAAAGTCTTAGTCGCTAAAGAAGGATGTGTTATCCAATCTGTGACTGATGGTTCTATCTTAGGCAAGAAGCTTATATTGGGTAAAAAGGACTCAGAAATTCATTATCATGAGATTCCAGTGCCCACAAAAGTCGAAGAAGATAGCGCAGAATGAGTTTTTTACTATCTTATATCGACGAAATTGAGTCAGGACGCATAATTGCTGGTGAAGAATTAAAAAGCGTCTTAAATGGCTTAAAAAGCGATTTGAATAATCCTCGCTACATTTATGATGAAAAGCCAGGACAAATAAGAATCGAATTCATTGAGAAGTTTTGTAAACACACAAAATCACCTTTTAACGGTCAACCATTCATCTTGGAACTATGGGAGAAGGCATTACTCGAATGTGCCTATGGATTTAAGATGAGTGATACTGGTCTTAGAAGATTCAATGAAGTTTTACTTCTTATCGCTCGAAAAAACGGTAAGACCACCTTAATCGCAGGAATCGATTTATCTGAATTCTTCCTTAGCGATGGTGGTACTGATATCGTCTGTGCTTCTAATACCAACGACCAAGCATCCATTTTGTTTGAAGAGATTAATAACATGAGGGAGCAATCCAAAGCCCTCTCAAATGAAAAGCGTTCAAAGAAGAACATTTTCTACATCTATTCTCCAAAGAACAAAAACAAGATCAAAAAGCTATCCGCTCAAAGCCGTAACAAAGATGGTTATAACATCGAAGTCGGATGCATCGATGAAGTCCATGAGATGACTGATAGTAAAGTCTATGATGCTATTAAGCAATCTCAATCCACAAAGAAGGAGCCTTTGATTTTTATCATTACAACCGAAGGAACAACAGTAGGGGGATTCCTCGATAACAAACTCGCCTATGTCAGAAAGATGATTAAAGGTGAGATTAAGGATGAAAGGATTCTTCCTTGGCTCTATACCCAAGACAATATGGATGAGGTATTTCGTGATCCATCCTCTTGGCAGAAGAGCAATCCATCTATAGGAACCATTAAGACCCTGTCTTACTTCAATGACATCATGAACAAAGCCAAGAACGATTTAGGCACTAAAGTCACGATGCTTTGTAAGGATTTCAATATTAAACAAATCGAAAGTGGCTCCTGGCTTACTTTTGATGAGCTAAACAATGAAACTCGCTTCAAACTAGATGACCTAGGCGAAACCTATGCCGTCGGTGGAGTTGATTTATCTTCGACTACCGATTTAACAGCGGCAGTCCTATTAGTTATCAAAAATGGCAAGAAGTATGTCATCCCACATTTCTTCATGCCTAGCGAGTTAGTCCTTAAAAGAGTGGAGGAAGATAAGATTCCTTATGACCTTTGGGTTAAAAAAGGCTACATCACTCTTACAGAAGGAAACCAAAACGATTTCTCTAAGGTAACCGAGTGGTTTGTTTCTATGGTTAGAGAACACAATATCCGTCCTTTATGGATTGGCTATGATCCATGGAATTCGCAATATTGGGTTAAGGAAATGGAAGATGCAGGATTCACGATGGAAAAAATCCGTCAAGGAATCTACACCCTTTCAGAACCGATGAAACAGCTTGAGGGAGACCTTAAGAATAAACTAGTTATCTATGATAACAATCCAATACTCAAGTGGTGCTTTGCTAACACCCAAGCGAAGGTTGACCTTAATGGAAACATCCAACCGAGCAAATTAAATAGCAAACTTAAAAGAATCGATGGATGTGTCGCGTTGATTATTGCTTATGCAGTATTGACCAGATACAAGACCGATTATGAAAACATGATAAGTTAGGAGGTCACTATGGGTTTATTCGACATATTCAAACGAAAGAAAAAAGTAGTGGCACCTGTGAACTATGATGCTTCTATCTATAAATCAACATTAAACCTATTCACTGACTTTGGAGATAACATCAATGCCTCTGATGTTGTGAAGATTTGTATTGATAGAATCGCGACTCACTCAGCAAAGCTGAAACCGAGATATGTGAAGACAGAAGATAATGAAACTGTACAGGAGAAAAAGGGGAATCTGGCATACCTATTAAAGTTCCAGCCTAACCCATTGATGACTCCTTATGATTTCATTTATCGAGTAGTCACATTACTTTACTTAAATAACAACGCATTTATCTATCCTGTTTACGATGAGAACTATGACTTGAAAGAGCTATGGCCAATCAGACCGAACTCGGTAGAAATGCTCAAAGATGAAGGCGGTGGAGTGTTCCTCCGTTTTTATTTCTCAAGTGGAAAGCAATATCTACTTCCTTATGAATCGATTATCCATTTAAGAAGGTTCTATGGAATCAATGATGTCTTTGGTGGAACTAGTGCCGTTAGCGACCATGCCGCGCTTCTTAAGACAATCAAGATTAATGATTCAATCTTACAGGGACTAGATAATGCGATAAAAACATCATTTCAAATTAAGGGTTTATTAAAAATAAATGGAATCCTTAATGAGAAAGATAAGACCGCGCAGAAGAAGGAATTCGATGATGCGATTAAAGAAGCGAGCAAGGATAACGGAAGTGCCATTATCCCTGTCGACCTTAAAAGCGAATATGTTCCTCTTAACGTGGATCCAAAACTCATTGATAGCAACACGCTTTCATTCTTACAAAAGAAGATTATTTCTTACTTTGGAGTTAGCGAGGCTATCTTTGATAACAAGTATGACGAAAACGAATATAACGCTTTCTATGAATCCGTTATTGAAGGTATCGCCATTGCTTTATCTGAAGCCTTTTCTAAGGCCTTATTAACAAGAGGCCAATTAGAGAAAGGCGAACAAATCATCTTCTACTCTGAAAGACTTCAATACGCTAGTTGGAACACTAAGGTCCAGGCGATTGAAAAACTGATGGGTTTAGGAATCCTCTCGCTCAATGAATCTAGAGCCTTATTAGGATTTGAACCAATAGAAGGTGGACATAAGAGATTACAATCACTCAACTATGTTGATGCTGATAAGGCAACTCAATATCAACTAGATAAATTCTTTAAGAAACCTAAATCAAAGGAGGAGGTCAATGAAGATGAATGATAAAGAAACAAGATTCTCATCTATCGAATCAAGAGAAGATGAAAATAATCAAGGCAAAATGATAGTGGAAGGCTATGCCATCGTTTTCAATGAGGAAACCCTTATCGGAACCGAGGAACATGGCTTTATCGAAGTTATTGATGCAAATGCCTTAAAAGAAACCAATATGAAAGATGTTCCGTTTAAATATAACCATACGGATACTCATCTTATCTTAGCGAGGACCAGAAATGGTTCTCTTTCTTTAAGTGTTGATGAAAAAGGCCTCAAGATTCATGCCGAACTCATCGACACAACCAGCAACAGGGATATCTTCAAATCCATCGAAGCTGGTCTATTAGACAAGATGTCATTTGCTTTTACTGTTAAAAGTCAAAGCTGGGATAAAAGTGGAAAGCTACCAAAAAGAACTATCACGGCTTAAAAAAATCTCAACTTCTCTGTAATTACTGCTTTAGGAACTATCATCGGTTGTTTTGCCACGATCCATAAGTGGATTCTACGTCAAAACAAGCAAGATGAGGATATCCGTTCCATCAAAGATGAACAGAAGATATTAACTACAGGTGTCCTTGCCTGCCTCAAAGGCCTTAAAGAGCAAGGATGCGATGGCCCAGTTACTGAGGCTATTTTCTCTATTGAGAATCATTTAAACAAAGAAGCTCATAAATAGGAGGAGCGATTATGAACCAAATTTTACTTAATATTCTGGCGGCGATAGTGACATGTATTGTCCTGCCGCTTATTTCCTTTATCGGAATCAAATTTACTCAGTGGCTAAATACCAAAATCAAGAATGATAAAGGTAAAGCCTTGATGGAAAGAGCCACTCAAATTGTTCTTGACGCTGTTAGATGTGTGTTCCAAACATATGTTGAAGCATTAAAGAAAAGTGGTGGCTTTGACCAGAAAGCTCAAATCTACGCTTTCAATCTCGCTA
>JAFSNY010000057.1 GCA_017447305.1 Bacilli bacterium
GCAAATATACCCAGGCTTATATTGATAAAAAAGTGAATTTGATTAACAATAGACCTAGGAAATGTAACAACTGGATATCTCCATCAAAATTGATGTCTGAAGCTATCTCTAAGTGTTGCAATTAACATTACAATTTACTATCATTTCTTGCTGGTTTTCCAGCTCTTTTTTTATCTTCTCGACAATATTTTGTGACGCTAATTGGTAGGCAACTCTAATCGCGTGATAGAAGGCATAAGCATCAGAATTACCATGTCCTTTAATAGCGATTCCATTAATTCCTAAGAGGAGAGCACCTCCAACTGCTTTATAGTCTAATGTTTGGCTCATTTCCTTCATTCCTTTTCTCACATGAAGGTATCCAAGTTTAGACCATAAGTTTCTCTTAAACGCTGATTTAACTAATCCACCGACAAATTTAGCGGTTCCTTCACATCCTTTAAGGAAGACATTTCCGGAAAAGCCATCGCACACCATGACATCAACGTGGCCATCAAAGACATCTCTAGCTTCGACGTTACCGCCGAAATTAGGGAAGTTACGTTCGGTTAATAATTTATGCGCTTCTTTAGTGGTTGGAGATCCTTTTTCATCTTCACTACCATTACATAAAAGGTATGTTGCAGGATCTTTAACTCCATAGACTACTTGTGAATATAATCGACCCATGATAGCGAATTGATATAATTCTTCACCAGAGTTTTCATTGTTCGCTCCAACATCTAATAAAGTGAGTTTTTTATTCTTATACATTGTAGGAAAACATGTGCATAACGCCGCTCTTTTGATTCCTGGGATCATTTTTAAGGTAATAGTTGACGCACTTAAAAATCCGCCAGTAGAACCACATGAAACAACCGCGTCATATCCGTTTTCTTTAACTTCTTTAATCGCCCTCATCATTGAGGAGTTTTTCATTCTTAATACTTGGAGTGGACCCGCATCCATTGGGACGATGTCAGGAGCGTCGATGATTTCAGCGATATCTTTAATCTCTTCTAATTCTTCTTTTTTACCACAGACAATAAAAGAAACATCGTTATAATCTTTTTTAAATTGTTTAATTGCTTCGACAACGACTTTAGAGCCATTATCACCACTCATCGCATCAATAACTAATTTGATCATTATTCTAACTCCTTAGCTATATATCGACTTGATTATATCATAATCATTTATCATTATAAAAGGATGTCGTGAGACATCCATTTTGTATATTTTTAATTTGCTTTTGATTATTTGATAGCCTTTTCAAATAAGTCTTCCATCTTTAACAAGATGGCGTCATCAAGTTTAATGAGATATTTCATATTATCAAGCATATGATTGATTGATGAAGCTTTTGGAAGGATGATATCCGAATATGAGGAGGCATATGATAAATATGTCTGCGCGGCATTTAAAGAATCATCAAACGCCTTTAACTCTGGAATAGCTTTTAATTCATTATAGATTTTGTAATAGACATTATTTTTAACTTCATCAGAGAATAATCTAGCGTGAGCGAGTGGAGAATATGATTCCACCATAACGTTTTGTTCACGGCAGTAATTAATGAGTTCTTTCCATACATTTCCTAAATGAATAGGAATTTGGTTGACCATTGGTTTGATATCTGAGTTATTGATGATGTTTTTTAAGTCATCGATATTGAAGTTAGAAACACCGATGGATCTCAGTTTGCCTTCTTTATATGCTTCACACATCGCTTTCCATACTTCTAAGTTTTCTTTTTCGTAGCGGTATCCATCTTTTAATGAATATTCTCTCCAAGGTTGAGGGCAATGAATAAGCATTAAATCAATATAATCAGTTCCAAGTTTCTTAAGGGATTCATCAATTGATTTTTTCGCTTCTTCATAGCTTTTGATTTCCGCTTGGACTTTTGAGGTAATAAAGAGGTCTTTACGCTCAAATAAGGAATTTTTAATCGCGATTTGAATACCTGATTCGTTTCCATATGCTTGTGCGCTATCGAGATGAATATACCCAGCGTTAATCGCTGTTTTAACTACTTCTGGAGCGACATCGTTTTCCACTAGCCATGTTCCAAATCCAAGGCGAGGGACTTCCACTCCATTATAAAGAGTGAAGATATCTTCTTCATTTGCGTCAACATAAACTAATTTAATCGTATAAGTTCCTAAAGTAACGACATCCCAATCGCTTGGACCATCTCCTTGCATATATTCATACGGCCAAGAGAATGATTCATCTACTTTAAGTTCTAGTTCACCTTTGAAATTATAACATTCATAGCCTTGTTCAATTCTCATATCAAAGCACGCTTTTAAGTCACCATTATCGTCTTTTTTAAAGCCAAGAAATTTCCCATATGGCATAAATGGTAAACGAAGATAACCAAGGTGCTTATCATTATAAAACACTTCAAGTTTATATACTTTCATCTCTTATTTCCTCTTTCTTATAGATTTATTATCCCATAGAAAAAAGTGTGATTCAATTCATGAAATTTAAAAAGCCCAGCTCTCGCTAGGCTTATTGTTTTGGTTTTTGTTATTAAGCTTGAACGTAGTTAAGCATGCAGTCTTCTAAGGATCCCCAAATACCTTTGATGGAACTTTCGATATGGACACCAACAGTGAGTTTTTGTCCGACTGTGTAATTAACTCCAGTGACGACGAAGTCTTCCCAAACTTTATAACTGGTAACGTATGCGGTTTGTTGAGCGACGATTTCATCATCAATCTTCACGTATGCATACATATTTTGAAGTGACTTATCAGCTTGCGCGCTTCCCGCGGCACCCATGAGGGAGATTTGGAATTTATATTCGCCAGTTAATAATTCTTCACTAGTAACTTCTTGTTCAATATCGAAGTTTAAGACATTAGCATCTTGCGCCCAGAAGTTGAGGTTATATTCTCCGCCTTCTGATGGGTTTTCATTCGTGACTTTAACAACATATGTCGCAGAGAAGTCTTTTGTGCTGCGGTTTGTAATAACCCATGGATCAGATGTTAATTCACCAGCTTTGACGTAGTCACCATCTTCGAAAGAATAGTTTTCAAGATAGTTCTTTTCCATGATGGATAAGAATAAGTGAACTTCGTATGTTTTTCCACCACCGACATCAGCACTACCCTCAATATCATATTTACCATTTCCAGCTGCTTTAGCGGCTTCAACATCGAATTCTTCCCATGTAACAGGGATTGGACGTCTACTATTATCACTGAAGATGGCGTTAACGGTTTCTGGAAGAGTGAAATCATCGGTTGTGTAATGGATTAATGAGACATCTTCAACACCATCAACATAGGTTTCAACATCGTTTCCATATCTCATGAGATTCCAGATTTTTAATGATTCGAGCGGTTTTCCTTCTGGGTCAAAGAAAGCTTGGTTTTCAACTTGGCTTCCGCCAGGTCCATATAAAGCGACATCTTTATCATAGATTGAGGCATAACTTGCCGCCCAACCAGAACCAAATTCTTCCCATTTGGCGCTGTTGCTTTCCCAGTTATCACCAACAGTAATCCATGCACCTTCCCAGTAGCAAATACCAATACCATTGGTGGTGTGATTCTTAATTGTATCAGCAAGAATATTAACATGGTTAGCTTGACCAGCTACTGTAATTGGATATGGCTTAACATCGCCACCATTTGGAGATGTGTTACCACCGAAATCACTATCTTCATAGCTATATGCATAGCTAGTTTCCATAACCATTACTTGTTTATTATATGTTTCAGCAATGGTGGATAATGTTGTACTTAAATTATCAAGAGTACCATGCCAATATGGATACCAAGAGGTTCCAAAGACATCGTAATCAAGTCCATAATATTTTAATTTACTAGCGTAATCTAACATTGCGCCATTATTTTCTGGGTTAGTGAAGTGACAGGCAACTTTCGCTTCAGGATAAACTTCTCTAACTGCTTTGGATCCTTTGATGAATAATTTAGCGTAGTTGAACCAGCTTGTTTCTCCTGCCATATATCCGCGGTTAGTTTCATTACCAACTTGGACCATACCAACAACAACACCTTCATCTTTTAAGGTATTGAGAGATTCTTTGGTAAATTCATATAATCTAGCGGCTTTATCATCAATATCTTCACAATCTTCCCATGCACGTGGAGCTTTTTGTTTTCCTGGGTCAGCCCAGAAATCACTATAATGGAAGTCCACTAATAATTTCATTCCATAACTAGTTGCTCTTTTACCAATTGCTACGGCAGCGTTGATATCGTTATTTCCACCACCAAATCCATGTCCTTCATCATCATATGGATTATTCCAAACACGGACTCTGATGTAGTTGACGCCGTTATCAGCGAGAACTTTTAATAGATCTTCTTCATTTCCTTCGAAATCGTAATATTTGACACCACTAGCTTCTTCAGCGAGAACACTAGAGACATCCATTCCAAGAACGAATTCATCATCATCAACTCTTAATACTTTTTTCGCGTATAAAGTGTCGGATTGGACTTTGCCAGAATAATCTTCACTTTCTTCTTCAGAAACAGGTTCACTTTCTTCTATAGATTCCATTACAGATTCTTCTTCGGAAGGAAGGATGCTTTCTTCTTCACTTGGGAGAATGCTTTCTTCTTCGGATTCCACTGGAAGAGACTCTTCTTCAGATGGAACTAAGCTCTCTTCTTCGGAAGATTCTTCGATAGGAATGGATTCTTCTGAAGCAGGAAGGCTTTCTTCTGAAGCTGGGATGCTTTCTCCTGAACTTGAACTCTCACTTGTTTTCTTTCCGCCACAGGCGGTAAGTGAGATAGCAAGAAGGGTGACCATTAAGACTTTTAACTTCATGTTTTTACTCCTTTAAATTAATAGTTACCAAACATAACAAAAGAATAGGTGCAAAAATAAATGTTTTATTCTAATCTTTTATTCATAGTAGCTTACTTGTTTATTTTACCATTGATTTATTACAATAAATAGTTTTTGCTTCACATTAAATATATTCTATTGGTAAACAAACAAGATTATCTCTCAAATAAAGTTTTTCAGGATACATGCATAAAATAACGCCGGTAGCTCTATGTTTATCGATATCTTTATCCAAAACATCAAATTCACTTGCCATCGAAACATTTGGAGACTCTGTTTCTTTTATTTCAATTGGATATAAGTTTTCTCCCTCTTGAATGATAAAATCAATTTCACCTTCAATTTCTTCTGTTATAACCACTCCGTCCGTTTTAATTCTTTTTTTCTTTTTGTCTTTCCCACGATAAAAGAAAATGGAAAAGTTATATTTTTCACCTGCGTTGGAGAAGCTCTTTATAAGCTCATTGATGACAAAGGTCTCAAATAAGTTCCCAGCCATGTTCCCGTTTTGTGCGGTTTCTTTTGTTAACCATCTTGTTAAATAACACGCCAAACCAGTATCCCTAAAATAAACTTTCGGAGACTTAATCGCTCTCGATAAGTGAGAATTACAATAAGGTTGCAATAAATAAATAATATTGCTTCTTACTAAAATATTAATCCACTTACTGATTGTTTTTTCATCAACACCAACTTCACTGGCGATATTGGAATATACGAGAATATTTCCAGTTCTAGCCGCAACTGAAGTCATAAACTTAGTAAATGTTAAAATATTGTTTGTATTAACTAAATCAGCAACATCTCTCTCCAAGTATGTGTTGATATAAGAAGAATAAAAATCTTCCCATTCCTTTTCTTTGTTCTCATACAATTCAGGATATTGTCCTCTATGAATTATTTCCCATAAATCACCATATTTTTTAAGTTTCTTTTCTCTCAAAGAAATATATTCATCAGTTGGAACAAAGTGTTTATTAAAATCAACATCAAATATTTCTCTTAAAGACAAACCAGATAGCTCATTCGTACTCACTCTGCCGGCCAAAGTTTCTTCGCCTTGATGTAATTTAAGTTTTTGACTCCCAGAAAGAATAAAAGAACCATATCCAAGTTTTTCGTTTTCAATTTTTTCTTTTATCGCTTCAAAAATAGATGGAACTTTTTGCGCTTCATCAATAAAAAGTGGTGTTCCTTGTTTATTTAAAAAACCAATTTCATCTTCTAAAACAGTCATCCTTAAAAGTTTATTATCAAAACTGATTTTTTTAGCACCACTGAAAAGATGATCACATAATGCCGATTTGCCAACTTGTCTTGCGCCACTCAATGATATTGCAATATTGTTTTTAAATCTTCTTTCTAGAATAGGGAGAATGTGTCTTTTAATTGTGTACATAGATTAAGTCGAGTAGGCATCTCAGTTTCTCCTTTCATAGAGTTTGATTTTCAGTGAAAGGTCCGCCTAACACCCCTCACGGAACCGTACGTGCAGTTTTCCTGCATACGGCTCTTCAAATAAACGATTTAGTTTGCTTTCCAAC
>JAFSNY010000058.1 GCA_017447305.1 Bacilli bacterium
CTTTAGCAATAATAGCTTGGTGACCTAAATGAATCGCATCAAAAAAGCCTAGGCACAAAGCGATAGAATCTGGACAACGTGGGGTTTCTTGATAATTGAATTCAATAATTTCCATCTACCATAATCCTCTAAAACAGCGATACGTTTCACTATTACCTTCTCTTTTATATATCGCGATAGCTTCACCATCTTCATCGATAATTAAGATATATTCATAATCAATTAATCCGAAGGACATATTTTGACCATCCATGACTTTTTTAATAAGGTGAGGAGGTAATTTCACTCTAGCAAAGTGGGTTAACACTCTCGTGATAGGATACAAGCGGACATTCTCGTTTACATCACTGATTTTTACCGCGTTAGAAATGTCTAATGGACCGATTTTTGTTCTAAGTAAAGAGTAGAGATGACCGACAGTTTCAAGCTTTTTAGCGATATCTTCGCCAAGGACACGGATATAGGTTCCTTTAGATACGGTTGTTTCAAAAATGAGATGATGGTCATGATAGGAGATAAATTTAAGTTCAAAGATTTCCACTTCTCGCGGTTTTCTTTCCACGACTTCTCCTTCATGAGCGATTTCATATAATTTTCTTCCTTGATGATGAACCGCGCTGGTCATCGGAGGGACTTGCATGATTTTACCAAGGAATGATTTAAGGACTATTCTTATTTCAGTTTCAGATAAATCCTTAACGTCTTTCTTATTTGTTACTTCACCAGTTAAATCTCCGGTATTTGTTTCTACACCAAGATATAAATCAGCAATATATGTTTTTCTTAAGTGTTCGGTAAACTGCATGATTTTGTTAGCTTTACCAATGGTAACCGCAAGCAAACCTTCAGCAAAAGGATCAAGAGTGCCTAAATGCCCAATCGATTTTTCATTTAAGATCTTTTGGAGTTTGTTACAGACGTCTCTTGAGGTCCATCCTCTTTCTTTATTGATTAGTAGTATTCCATCCATATGGGTGATTATATCACATTTTCTTTAATGAGCGCATCATCAGGTAGTTTAGGAATTATATTTAAAATATCGTATTGTTTTACAATATTTTTCGTTCAATATATAATTTCGTTATCAAATTATGAAAGCGATTCGAATTATCTTAGCGTGTTTAAGAAACGCTGATCAAACTTATAACCTTATAAATCACGGCGATAAGATTATCGTTGGAGTATCTGGCGGGAAAGATAGCGTTCTTCTTTTATACGCCTTAAGTTTATATCAAAAGTTTTCTCACACTGATTTTACCATTCAACCTGTGACACTTGATTTAGGATTCCCTAATTCAAACTTTGACACGATCAAAGAATTTTGTCATTCTTTAGGTTTAGAATTGATTGTTAGTGATGCGAAAGAAGTTTATCCAATCTTAAAAGCTAATCAAGGTAATTCACCTCATCTTCCATGTTCGATTTGTTCAAGGATGAAAAAAGCAGCGATTAATAAAGTCGCAAATGAATTAGGTTTTAATAAGGTTGCTTTTGCTCATCACGCGGATGATGCGGTGGAAACTTTATTTATGAATGAATTCCATGGAGGAAGAATTGCAACTTTTTCCCCTAAAATGCATTTAGAGAAAGCGGATATCATCTTTATTCGTCCATTCATCTTAGCAAGAGAAAGCGATATTATTCGCGCGGTGAAGGAAGAAAACTTACCAGTGAATGGGTCTAATTGTCCAGCGGATAAACATACGACAAGAGAAGATATTAAAAGGATGTTAAAAGATATCTATCACCACTACCCAATGGCGAAAGAAAATCTTTTAAGCATGTTATCAAATTACGAGAAAGATGATACTTGGGGAAAAGAGATTGAATATCAAATCGATAATGATGGTTTATATCTAAAACCTATCGTCACTCCATACCAAATGAGTGAGGCTATCAATATTAGATATCGTGTCTTTTGTTTAGAACAAGGAATTGATTATTCTTTAGAAGTTAATCTCGAAGAAGAAAAATTAGCGAAGCATTTCCTTATTTGCTATAAGGAAAACGTTATCGGAACGATTAGATATCTCATCACCGATGATGGAATAAAGTTACAAAGATTTGCGATTAAAAAGGAATACCGCGGGAAAGGATACGGGAAAGAAGTATTTAAGTTTATCACCGAGATGCTCGCGGCGAAATATAACCCAGTAACCTTATTTTTCCACGCGCAGTCGTACCTCATCCCTCTATATGAAAGTTTAGGATATGTTTGCGAAGGCGAACCTTTCGAAGAAGCGGGAAGAAGTCATATCTTGATGAAAAAAAGATGCGAGTGATGTCGCATCTTTTTAAATAAATTTTATTTATTTAAGAGCTCAGTAATTCTCTGCTCTTTTTTATATCCTTCATCTAGGACGAAACTGATTTCAGGAACACGTCTCGTATCCATTCTTTTCGCGAGTTCACTTCTGATGAAGCCTTTGGATTTTTCTAAGACTTTCATTCCTTCTTTCGCTTCATTTTCGTTAATGAAGGCGACGTATACTTTCGCATAAGATAAATCTTTGCTTACTTTGACTTCAGGAATAGAAACAAAGCCAAGATGAGGATCTTTTATTTCAAACTGAATGATTTCTGAAATGTTTTTCATAATCAAACGTTGAAGTCTTAGAGCTTTATCCGCCATTAGAGGATTTCCTCCTCAACGACTTCGCTAGCTTCTAAGATATCTCCTTCTTTAACGTCGTTAAAGTTTTCGATTAAGATACCACATTCATACCCTGCACGGACTTCTTTAGCTTGATCTTTTTCTCTTTGTAAGGAAGCAATCTTTCCTTCGTAGACGATGACGCCATCTCTAAGGACTTTAATCGCGCATTTATTCTTGACGACACCATCGATGACCATACAGCCACAGATTGTGCCTAACTTAGAAACCTTAAAGAGTTTTCTTACTTCAGCTTGACCTAAAATCTTATCGACATAGGTTGGGGCTTGCATACCTTTCATCGCGGCTTGAATTTCTTCAATTAAAGCGTAGATGATGCGATGAAGTCTGATTTCCACTTTTTCTTCAAGGGCTTTCGCTCTTGTATGAGCATCAGGTCTAACATTAAAGCCGTAAATAATCGCATCGGACGCTGCAGCAAGAAGGATATCACTTTCAGTGATGGCACCACTAGCAGCACGAATCACGTTAATTCTAATCATTTCGGTAGAGAGTTTCTCTAGGGAAGCTTTCACTGCTTCAGCAGAGCCAGTTGAATCAGCTTTAACGATGATGTTAACATTGGTGATTTGTGCTTCTTTAGCGCGGTTCATGAGGTCTTCCATGGAGGAAGCACTACTCTTGGACTTAATTTTTGCTTCTTTGATTTGTTTACGTTTTGTCGCGATGGTTTTCGCTTCACTTTCATCTTTAAACGCCATGAAACGATCACCAGCTTCAGGAACTTCGGTTAATCCGATAATTTGAACTGGGGTGCTAGGTGTGGCAATATTAACGATCTTGTTATATTCATTGGTCATTCTTCTTGCTTTACCAAATGATGTTCCAACAACGAGATAGTCTCCTGTCTTTAAGGTTCCATTTTGAACAAGAAGGGTCGCTTTTGAACCTTCAAATTTATCTAAGGAAGCTTCAAGGACGGTTCCCATCGCATAGCGGTCAGGATTTGCTTTAAGTTCACTAATTTCCGCGACAACGAGAATGTTTTCAAGTAAAACATCAATATTTTGCTTTTTCTTAGCGGAGATTTCCACACAGATGACATCTCCTCCATATTCTTCAGCGATGACATCATGCTGCATGAGTTCGTTTTTCACTCTGTCTGGATCAGCGCCTGGTTTATCCATCTTGTTGATGGCAACGATAATTGGGACATCAGCGGCTTTGGCGTGGTCGATAGCTTCGATGGTTTGAGGCATAACACCATCATCAGCAGCGACGACTAAGATAACGATATCAGTGACACTTGCACCACGAGAACGCATCGCGGTGAAAGCTTCGTGTCCAGGAGTGTCGATAAAGGTTATCTTATGGCCGTTAATTTCCTTTTGGTAAGCACCAATTTCTTGAGAGATGCCTCCCACTTCTCCTTCGACGAGGTTAGAATTTCTAATCGCATCGATAAGGGTGGTTTTACCATGGTCAACGTGACCCATAATGGTGACGACTGGTGGTCTTTCTTGGAGTTTAGATGGATCATCATCGATGACTAAGTCTTCAAAGTTTTCGGCTTCGACGACGACTTTCTTTTGAAAGTCATAACCGAATTCAAGACAAATTTCACCGATTAATTCGTCATCTAAAATCGTGTTAATAGTAATCATTTTTCCTTTCAAGAAAAGGAATTTAATAATATCTGATGATGGGATGTTCAAAGCCTGGGCAAGTTGTGCGACCGAGATAGCGCCTGTATAGACAAAGACTCCGCCATTAACTTTGCTTTTGACTTTATCAGTATGGACTTTCGTGGAGATATTAACTTCACGAGATGTGTCTTTCTTATTGTTATTCTTTTTGGACATACTATCACCTTCTTTCTTTAGATTTTTTTGTGGCTAGAAGCGATGAATTAACGATCATCATCCTCATAGTATTCATCGTATTCATCGTAATCGATGTCTTCATCATCGTAATCATCACCCTTGGCTTCTTCTTCTTCGATTTCACGAAGTTCTTCTTCGGTATAGATAGCCATATGGGTGGAAGGATCACTCTTCTTGACGGTAGATTCAGTGTTATCTGTTTCTTCTTCATCTTCGTCTTTCTTTTTACGAGTGTTTTTCTTCTTTTGAGTAGTCTTTTTACTCTTATCTTCTTCGATGGATTTTTCGAGATCTTCGATGGTTGTGGTTGTTTTGACCTTGGTGGTCTTATTTTCTTCTTTAGGTTCTTCCTTGACTTCTTCTTCCTTAGGTTCTTCCTTGGCTTCTTCGGCAGGTTCTTCTTTAGAAGAAGCTTGTTCATTTTCTTCTTTTTCGACGGATTCTTCTAAAGCTTCATCAAGTTCACTTGATTCATCTTCATAGACTCTTTCTTGAGGTGCAACATAGCCTTCTGGAAGTCCTGGTAAGGAGGATTCCGCTTCGCTTTCTCTTTCTTTTTCTTCGCGAGCTTTGTTAAGGATATCCATCGCTTCTTTTTGCGCTTCATCATAGCTGATGTAATCGACTTGATCTTCGATCGCTTCGGTTTCAGGAGCAACGGAAATCTTATAACCAGTTAATTTAGAGGCAAGAGATGCGTTGATACCATTTCTACCGACAGCGACTTTTA
The DNA here is from genome assembly GCA_017447305.1 of Bacilli bacterium. Taxonomy (GTDB): domain Bacteria; phylum Bacillota_I; class Bacilli_A; order RFN20; family CAG-826; genus RGIG3315. The sequence continues at coordinate 5,228 of JAFSNY010000058.1, forward strand.
AAGCGTCATCAGCGACGACGATTAAAGCTTCTTTATTATCTTCATCAATTTCCACGCCTAAAGCTTTGGCAGGTTTAATTGATTCCATGAGATATAAAGCGGTGATATCAGAATAGGTGATGATATCGATTTTTTCTTTGATGGTTCCATTACCAAGTTGAGAGACGATCTTTTGGATTTTGGTTCCGTTTGGACCGATGCAAGCAGCGGCTGGATCGACATTTGGATCATTGGAGAAAACGGCGACTTTGCTTCTTTCGCCAGCGCGTCTGGCGATGGCTTTAATGATGATGGTTCCATCATAGATGTCATGGATTCCATCAGCATCGGAGAATAAGCATCTAAGGAAGTCTTCACTGCGACGAGTGATGACGATCTTTGCACCTTTAGAGTCTCCAGCGACTTCACTGATATAAACTTTAATGCTATCGCCAACATTGAATGTTTCGTTTCCGATCATTTCTTTTCTTGGGAGATAGACACTAGCTTTACCAATATTAACGGAGACACCACGATCTTCGACTCTTTCAACACGACCGGTAATGATTGTGCCAATCTTATCTTTATATGCTTCATAGAGCATAGTTTTTTCTGTTTCAGAGAATTTTTGTTTTAAGACGGATTTAATTTTCATCGCAGTTGCTTTTCTAATCTCTTCAATTGGAGCAGGGATGATAAATTCATCGCCGTCTTTATAATGCATATTTGGACGAAGTCTATTTGCTTCTTCAGTAGAGATTTCTAAGAAATCATCTTGGACTTCATCACGAACAATCTTTACTTCGTAAAGGTCGATTGTTCCTTTTTCAAGATCGATGTCACAACGAACATCGGCGTCGTCTCCGCCTAATTGCTTTTTGTAACCTCTAATCATTGCTTCTTTGAGGGCTTGGATAACGACTTCTTTGCTGATTCCTCTTTCAGTTTCAAGAAGTTCTAAAGCTTCAAAGAATTCTGTTGCGTTCATAGCCATAAATTAATAACTCCTTTTAAAATTTTATTGCTAATCTTATTTGATAAATATTATTGAGAAGGGTCGATAATTGTTTCACTCTTGTTTTGACTTTGTAAGAAATGGTTAATTTTTCATCATCGACGTTTTCAAGAGTGCCTTCAACGATGTTAAGTCCATCGACTGGGTTAATCATATGAAGATGGATATAGCTTCCGATATAATCTTTGAGCTTTTCCACTTTTAGTGGTTTTTCCGCGCCTAAGGAAGAGACATCGAGGAGATAAGGTTCTTCAAATGGATCAAGTTCATCTAATAAGGCATTTAAGACGTTGCTGACATTAACGATGTCATTCATGTTAATTGGTTCGACTCGGTCGATAACAATTTCTAAAACGAGGTTTTTTCCTTCTTTTCTACTTTTAAGTAGATATAGTTCATAACCAAGTTCACTAAGCTTACTTTCAATTGGCTTTTTAAGTGCTTCTAGTTCCATTTTTTACCTCCCTTCAAATAACAAAGAGTGGCAAGCGCCACTCTTTATTTAAGAGTTTTTGTTGGTTTCCCAACGCGTTTATATTATATAAACTTTTACTCTATGTCAACGATTAATTGTAAGAATTATAAACTTTCGGAAGTAAGTTCTTGTTGTTCTTGTTCGATTGTTTTGACTTTAGCAATTTCGTCTCTTAAGTTAGTAACTTCAGCGTTCATCAAGTATGGGTTGGTGAGTTCGTTGATGTTAGCTTTAGCAGTTGCAACTAAGCCTCTGATAACGTCTTTGTTAGCATCGCTATAGAGGGATAAATCGACACCCTCCATAATAGCGTCAACAGTAGCTAATCTGGAACGCCTAACTTCTGGTAATAATTCTTCAGTGTCGTTAATAACGATAGAACCATTATTATCAATATCAAATTCTTTGGTTACTTCAACATCAGTGTCAACTCCGAGATATGATTTAACACCAGCGTTAAGTTTAGTGATGTAAGCATCAGCGATATCTTCATAGATGCCTTTTTCAGTGTCTGATAATGTAGAAGCATGTTCTTTATAGAGATTACTGAGGATTTGATAAGTAAGGAATTTATTCATAAATTGGGTTTCGATGGTTTTACCATCATCTTCCCAAACGAGTTCGCCGTCGAGATATCTTTGGTTGATGTTTCCATCAGCGTGGATATCATCTTCGATGGTATTTAAGACGAAGAGGATTGGGGAGGCCTTATCATAACCAGTATAGGTTGAGGATGGAAGTCCGCCAACATAAGTATCAACGCCTAAGTAAGCGAGGTTTTCAGCAGCAACTCCACCTGGGAGGACGCCGATGAATTTTCCTTCACTATCGTCAGTGTGGAATTTAAGGGCGAGTTTATACATAAATGAGTTATATGTATATTTGGTTTCTGAAACTGTAACTTCGTAGCCTTTCCAGCTTTCTGGGGATTCGAATGTTTCAGCTGGGTGTCCTTTGAATAAGACATCGTATTCATCACCATATAAACGTTGGGTGATTTTTAAGTTATAGGCAAATCCAATGTACATGTTGAAGGCAGCATTTTTAACAGCGGCAACAACATCAGCATTATCTTTCCATGCTTCTTCGTAATTGGCTTCATCATTTAAGTAATTATAAACGAGGTCATAATCATCTTGATTGAGGAAGAATTCACGTAAAGCGAGTGGGAGATCAGCAATACTAGCACCTAAAGATGTGAAGGTTTGAGTTGGGATTAAGCCTTTTCCAGATTGTCTAGCACGGGTTCCGATATAGATTAATTTCTTTGCAGGCATTGGATCTTCGGTTGTGTCATTAACAGTTCTGGTTAATAAACGGTAAGATTCAGCTTTGAAATCACCAAACATTAAGTTAAGGTAATTATCTTTTTGTTCTTCGGTGAGGTCTCTAACTCTTTCAGAGATGCTCTTATAAACAACATTAGCACCATCATTGATGTAGTTATCATAAAGTTTGGAACCTTCGATGTCTTTTAAAGCAGCTTGCATCTTGGTCTTATCTTGCATAACGTGGATGAAGTTATCGTGAGTGGATAAGACGAAGGTTTCTTTGTATCCTTCAACATAACCATTCTTTTTGTTTCCTTCGTTTAAGACGGAGGAATCTTCCATTGCAGCGGCTAATAAATTATCAGCAGCAGCTAATCTTTCATCAAAGAATGCATCAGCAGCGTCGTTGGTGGCAAATGGAGTGACAAAGTATTTTTTACCATAGCTATATGTCGCGGTTCCATCTTCGACCATGTAGACGGTGAAGTCATCGAGAAGTAAGTTCGCATCAGAAGCGACTTTAACAGCACTCCAAGGCTTATAGTCGGTGGTAAAGAGGTTGAATTTAGCTTCGGCATCAGCGGTTTTAAGTTCTACAACTTTATCGGTGAGGGCCTTGAATGCAGCGAGGGTAACACCACTACTTTCATTTGTAGTAGCATCGAATCCGAGGTTATAGAAGTTTGCATCTTCAAGGAGAGCGATACCAGAATATGTCTTACCTCTTTCGATAAAGGCATAGGTTGGATATCCGTTGACGATACTTTCAAGAGCGGAAACAACTGGTGGAACTGTCGCAGCAGTTAAAATGATGTTGTAAGTGTGACTTTCACTGATAGTGCTTTCTTCTGAGGTGAAGGATTCTTCTTCAGATTCAGCAGGAAGTGATTCTTCTTCTGATTCTGCTGGGAGGGATTCTTCTTCAGATTCTTCTGATACTGGAGCAGGAATACTTTCTTCCTCGGAACCAGGGATTGATTCTTCTTCACTTGAATCGACAATGCTGGATTCTTCACTAGCAGGTTTGCTTTCGGAGGAATCGCTTGTCTTACCGCCTTTATTACATCCGGTTAAGGCAAGAATCATAGCGGAGAAGATGATTAACAATTTTGAATTTTTCATTTTGTCCTTTTCCTTTTCAATTCATTAACATAGATTATATATCATAATTTTGAAAATACACTTAATTTTATAATTAGTTTTTGATACATTGTATGTATGCTACGTCGTTTACTCATCAAAAACTGGGCAATTATTGAAGATGCGGATATCACTTTTCGCGATGGTTTAACCGTCTTAACCGGGGAAACAGGCGCAGGAAAATCTCTTATTATTGATTCGATCACATTACTTTCTGGTGACCGTGCTTCCGTGGAGATGATTCGTCAAGGAAGTGATAAAGCTTCCGTAGTTGGATATTTTAATAATCTTCCTATGAAGACTATTAATTTACTTAATCGAATTGGTATTAATGACGTAAGTGATGAAATTGTTATCTCTAGAACGATTTCCCTTAATAAAAATGTCATTAAAATCAATGACACAAACGTTACATTAAACGATTTAAAAACCATTACCGCTTCTCTCATCGATATCCATAATCAATTTGAGATGATTAAACTTTTTAACAAGGATAATTATTTGGAAATTATCGATGGATTTAAAAGTGAGATTATCGAAGAATACATCGAAAAATATCTATCTTCTTTATCCTTATTTAATAATAAGAAAAAAGAGCATCTTTCTTTAGTGGAGAAAGTTAAGAAATATCAAGAAAATAAAGAACAATACGAATACGATTTAAAAGAGATTCAAGCCTTATCATTAAGGGAAAACGAAGAAGAGGAAATCAAAGAAGAAATTACCTTGCTTCGTCACTTTGAAGATATCCATTCTTTGCTTGATGATGCGAAAAACGTTATCGATGAAGGTTTAATCGATAAGTTATATCAAGTAAGAAACGACATTAAGAACCTCTCTTCTTTCCAAAATGAATATTTAGATATGTCAAATCAACTCGATAATTATTATTACGAGTTAGAGGCCATTTTTGAAGATATTAAGCATAAGCATCACCACCTCGATTTTAAAGCTGGAAGACTTGATGAACTTGAAGATAGATTAAATGCGATTAATCATTTAAAAAAGAAACATCATAAAGATGTAAATGAACTAATTATTTATCAAAAAGAACTTGAAACTTTAATCGCTTCTAGCGAGGACTTCAGTGTGCTTCTTAACGAAAGTGAAAAAGAATTAAGAGATAGATATGATGAAGCCTATCAAAAGGCTAAAGATATCTCCTTTATTAGAGAAAAAATCTCAAGAAATATCGAAAAGGAACTTGAGAGAAATCTCGATGATTTGCTTTTAAAAACAAAGTTTAAAGTATCACTCGTTCAAAAAGAAAAAGAAGATGATTTATCTGGAAATATCTTCTCCTCTCGGGGAATTGATGAGGTCGATTTCTTAATTGAAACAAATATCGGCGAAGGATTAAAACCACTTAATAAGGTCGTATCTGGCGGAGAAGCTTCAAGAATCATGCTAGCGATTAAAACTTTATTCATCAAAGCGAAGAAAACTCCAATTGTCATCTTTGATGAAGCTGATTCAGGAATTTCTGGTGAGGTCGCAAGCAAAGTTGCGAATAAGATTTATGAAATTTCTCATCAATCACAAGTCATCGTGATTACTCATCTCCCTCAACTAGCATCCCTTTCAAAACATCATTTAAAGATTTCTAAATTTATTAATAAAGGAAGGACCTACACTTCAATTAAGGAATTATCCTTAGAAGAAAGAATCTACGAAGTCGCTTCCTTAATTAGCGATGGAGAGGTAACTAAAGCCCAGCTTGAATACGCAAGCGAGATGATTACCAATAAAGAATAAAACGGGATTTCACTCCCGTTTTACTTCAGTAAAGCTTCGATTTTCGCTTTGACTTTATTTAATAATCTTTCATCATTCACACTGACGAAGAGATAATCTTCTATTGGTATTTCGCAGTCTTTCATATATTTCATCGCGGAGGACTTTTCTTTTTGATTAAGTTTATCCGCTTTCGTGAGGATGATGACGAAGGGAATCTTATGCGAAGAGAAATATTCAATCATTTCATCATCGCTTTCGTTGAATTCTCTTCTGCCATCCATCAATAATAGAGCGGCTTTTAAATAAAGATTATCTTCCAGATAAGCATCCATCATCGTATAGAAGAGTTTATCAAGATCGATTCCCCCTTTGGCGTATCCATATCCTGGGGCGTCAACGAGATAGAATTGATCGTCGATATCGTAATAGTTAAGAAGTCTCGTATGACCTGGTTTTGAGGAGGTATAAGCGAGATTTTTTCTTCCGGTTAAAGCGTTGATAAGTGAAGACTTACCAGCATTACTTCTTCCGACGATGAGGATTTCTTTCTTTCTTCCCTTCGGGGCATCTTTTAAAGTTGTTGTCGATTTAAGGAAGGAAGCTTTGTTAAAGTTAATCATCTTAATCGATGAGCGCGACCTTTAACGCGTCATCAACAGTGTCCATCAAGATGATGTTAAGTTTATTTTTGACTTCGTCAGGAATATCGACGAGGTCTCTTTCGTTTTTGCGTGGGATGATAATCGTTTTGATTCCACTTCTCATCGCAGCGAGAGATTTTTCTCTTAATCCCCCGATTGGGAGAGCAAGACCACGGAGTGTTACTTCACCAGTCATCGCGACATTGCTATCGACATGACGTTTTGTGCAGCAAGAGATAATCGCAGTGGTAATCGCAACACCTGCGCTTGGACCATCTTTTGGCACGGCGCCTTCTGGAACGTGAATATGGATATCGTTTTGTTCGAATAAAGTTGGATCGATTCCATATTTTTCAGCGTTAGATTTGACATAGTCAAGAGCGATAGAGCAAGACTCTTTCATGACATCGCCAAGCTTACCGGTGAGGATAAATCCACCTTTACCTTTGAAATAATTAACTTCGATTGGAAGGATATCTCCTCCGTAGGAAGTATAGGCTAAACCAGTGACAACACCGATTTGTGGTTTCTTTTCTTTTTCAGTTTCTTCAAAGATTTCGTTACCGAGATATTCTTTGACTTTGTCAACGGTGATTTCGATATGTTCAATGGAAGGATCTTTGACTAAGGTGACAGCGACCTTTCTTAAGCATGAAGCGATTTGTCTTTCAAGTTCACGAACACCCGCTTCACGAGTGTATCTTTCGATGATGTAATTCATCGCTTCTTCAGTGAAGGAAGCTTGACCTCTCTTTAAACCATTAAGTTCTTCTTCTTTGGCCACAAGATGGTCAAAGGCGATATGCATTTTTTCAATATGCGTATAGCTTGGAATTTCGATAAGTTCTAAACGATCTCTTAAAGGAGCAGGAACATTTTCGAGATAGTTCGCGGTACAGATGAATAAAACATCACTTAAATCGTATGGTTCTTCGATGTAATTATCATTAAAGGCGAAGTTTTGTTCTGGGTCTAAAACTTCGAGCATGGCACTAGCTGGATCACCCTTATAGGATGAAGCTAATTTATCGATTTCATCAAGGAGGAAGACTGGGTTAGTGACACCCGCTCTTCTCATACCATTGATGATACGTCCAGGCATAGAACCGACGTATGTGCGGCGGTGACCACGGATTTCTGCTTCATCGGAGATGCCACCTAAGGAAGCTTTGAAGAATTTTCTTCCTAAAGCACGAGCGATACTTCTTCCTAAGGAAGTCTTGCCACATCCTGGTGGGCCATAGAAACAAAGAATTGGGGATTTTAAATTTCCAGTTAATTTCTTAACAGC
>JAFSNY010000059.1 GCA_017447305.1 Bacilli bacterium
TCTCCATATATATATAAATAGAGGGACATTTATGTTCCGAAGGGAGGGTGGGACATGGACCATCTAAAACTTCGCGTCCCCTACTTAATGTTACATTCCAACCTGAAAAATGAAGATATTCACGGAAGGGAGAACAAATCGATGGAATATGTAGTGATCATTATGGTTCTCTTATTCTTAATCGCTTTGATTCTTAAGGAATAGGGTACAAAAAAAGGCATCATTGATGCCACACCACATCTTTAGTGTAACATAAGTCTTCTTTGTAGACAATACCCGTAAAGTTTGCCTATAGGGGACGCTCTTATTTGTTATTTAAGCGATATATATTTAATTCTGTATATTTTTTTCCTTTAACAAGATATTGAAGACATGTACTTTTTGGTTTATTAATGCTTATGACATTGTAATTTAAATATGGACTATCTTGCCCAAGAGAAGCGCCACAAGAAATAATGTTATAATTCTCTTCTTCTTTGATAAATGGAATATGCTTATGACCATGTAAAACAAAGTCCACATGATGATCATTAATCCATTTAATCATCATCTCCGCATCAACAAGTCTCATCGTGCTATCACCTTGGACTTTATCTTTCCAAGATTTCTTATATTCCTCTGGCTTTGTAATTGGAATGATGTGGTGGTGGAGTAACACTATTTTTGTATAATCATCAATGTTGTTGATTGATTCTGAGATTGTTCTATAGCTCTTTTCTAAAGCGGTAAATTGTCTTTTTCCAATTTCACCTTTCGCGAGAATTTCTCCAGCGACAGAATTAAGAAGGATTAAGATAATTTTTTTGTTTTCGATTACTCTGATGTCTGGGAAAGAACCCATAAGTTCCACTAATTTGCGGTTCTTTTTTGATAAGGTCACTCCCCCAAAGATTCCTCCTCCGACATCGTGATTACCATAAACGAAATAAACACTATTACGTGATAACTTCACTAAATATGCTTTAAAATCATCGCTTTCTGCAACAAATTCTTCTTTGGCTTCATTGACTAAATCACCGGTGATAAGGAACTGGACTTCATCTAAATTATGAACGCGGTCCTCAAGTGACTTCTTTAACGTTTCTATGTTATTAACTGCGTCCTCTGTTCCAAAATGGAGATCACTTAGTTGGATAAAGGAGAAGTTTTTTACTTTGTTTTTATCGAATTTCTTTTTAATTTTATCTAGAGGCTCTTTATTCCACTTAAGAATCCTGAAGAAGGTATTTATCTCCTTAGGATCTTTAAAGTGATAGAACTTCATCTTATCGTTAGCAATAAAAAGGACTCCTAAATCATCAATGTGATTAGCGAGCATCTCAATAGGAGTGGTCAAATCGTCGATATTTAAATAGTTCGAAGGTGTTTCGACACTTTGAATATAATAATTCTTCTTAATGAGAGATTTTGTTAAACCAATTGATGGAGAAAGATTATCAAAAAACAAAACACAACCGCGATGTTTCTTTAACGCTCCTTCATTAATTAATTCATTAAGCTCATTAAGCTTCATTGCTAATTCCTTTTCTATGTCTGACAAATGAATAAACGAGATCTTCCTTCATGATGAGTAAGGAGATGATGTAAATGATGGCCCCAAACACAACCACAAGAGCGATTTCTATTAAGTACAGCCACTCCGCTCCAAGGGATTTAAAAATCATTGGAGTGACAAAATAGAATAATAAAGACGATAAGGCTAATAAAACCCCTCCTAGAAGGAGTTTTAAGGTATTCTTGTTAAATAATGCATGCTTGACCCATTTCCACGTCTTAATGGCTAAAAAGATGAAAATAGCGATATCTGTAGTTACAGTTCCAATCGCTACGCCGATTGCAGGATGGTCTTTAAATACAAATTTACCTAACAATACGGAGAAGAAGGCGTTAATAACAACACCAACTAATAAAGCATATAGGTAATATTTCTCTTGTTTCATTGGTAAGAGAACTTGTCCATAAATAATCTCTCCAAGAGAATAAGTTAGCATCATCATCGCTAAAGCGATTAAAACAAGGTAGGAATCGTTATATCCTCCATCAATGTTATTGGTGAGATCGCTATTACCAGAAATGAGTGAACATATTGGTTTAGCTAAAATAATCATCGTAACAATCGCTGGAATGACGATAAAGAAGCAGATATTCGCAGAATACTTTGTCAAGTTTTTGAAGAATCTCTTATCTTCCTTGGAGTAATAATACGCACTTCGAGGAATGAAAACTGTTCCAAGGTTAGATAAGACACCAATGATGATATCAATACCCTTAATACCAACAGAATACGCTCCGACAGCGGCCTTACTTTTATCAATGAATCCCAAAATGAAAGTATCTGTCTGATTATATAGCGATAAGGTCAAAGTTAATGTGAATAAAACCGCAAGCGGTTTTGCGTATTGTTTGAAGTCATATGGCATCGTTTTTCTAAAAGAAATAAATCTTGTGATATAGATGCAGTTTGCAATACTTGTTGTAATAGTGACGCTTATTGAAATAAAAGCATAGATATAAACATCACTAGGGTTGGTAACAAAGATAATGATAAGCATCGCGGATATTGTTAATGTCACAATACTTCTAACCGCCATATAGAATTGTTTTTCTAAGGCGATGAAGACCCATTCAAATGAGAAGGCACCTGTTAAGAAATTAAGTGACAAAATGAAAATTAAGGCGGACATGTCAGTGATATTCTTTGAATGAAGGTCTGGAACAGCAAAGACGATAATCGACATTATGACAAACGATCCAATAGTGGCAATACCTTGTAAAATAAACAAAACCTGGACCTTATTGGATAGTTTCTCTTTATCATCTCTCACTTTGACACATTCTCTCACTGCAAAATTAGGAATCCCAATTTTAGCGAGAATCAAAAAATAAGAAACAAATGTTAAGGCCCAAGAATATGAACCTAACACCGTATCTTCTAAAGCGCGACAAACCCAAGGGAATGTCACGAATGATAAAATGGTGAGAACAAACGTTCTAATCAAATTAACAATAACGTTTACTCTAACATTGTCTTTCATCGTAATTAAAATTATAAAGCAAATAACAAAAAGAGTGAAATCATCTTTTTGTCTAGCTTGTTATCTCATATATTGCCCAAAATACACAATACTTTTCCTAAAGGAAGGATTTGATATTCACAAGTCTCTTAATTAAATGTAAAATTAACGAGATGAAAATATTAGCCGTTTGTCAGTATTATTACCCAGAAAACTTCGTCATCTATAAGATTTGTGAGGAATTAGCCTCACAAGGACACGATGTCACTGTTTTAACTGGGAAGCCAAATTATGGATACGATGGAATCATTCCTGAATATAAAGATATTTCTTATGAAGAAATAAATAATGTTAAAGTTCACCGTGTTGACTTAGTGGCTCGTGGAAAATCAAGAATGTCAATCATCAAGAATTACTTATCCTTCTGGAAGAACTCTAAGAAGTGGGTAAAGAAATGCAAAGAAAAATTTGATGTTGTTTATTCTTTCTCGTTATCACCGGTCACCATATTAAGCGCTGGATCGCTCTACAAAAAGAAGCACCATGTTCGTCATATTGTCCACTGCGTTGACCTCTGGCCAGAGTCCGTTTTAGTGACCAATGCGGTAAAAAGAAGCTCGATAACATATAAAATTCTCTATTTTTGGAGCAAAAAACTTTACAAAACCGCTGATGATATTTTAGTTGGTTCACCGACCTTTAAAGATTACTTCGAAAAGGTCTTGAAACTACCTACTGATAACATTCATTTTGCTGCTCAACCATCTTTAGTGGAAGTTAATGATGGATTAAGAAAACCTCTTGGCGATGGTTTCCATGTCCTTTACTGTGGCAATCTTGGCATCCTTCAAGAAACAGACCTTATTCCAAAGGCTATGAAACTTGTAAGAAATAACAAGGTAACTTTCCATGTTATTGGAATGGGCCCAAAAACTGATGAATTAAAAGAACTTGTGAATAATCTCCATCTTCGTGGAAGAGTTATTTATCACGGACCTCTCCCGGCGAAAAAAGCTGCGCCATACTTCAAAGCGTGTGACATATCATATATTTCTCTTAAGGAAGATGGATATGTTGGAAAGACAATTCCAAACAAAATCATGATGTCGATGGCGTTTGGAAAACCAATTCTTGGAGTTTTGGGTGGAGATGGGAAAGATGTCATCAACTCCGCTAACTGTGGTGTGTGTGTTGAAGCCGATCCTGAGAAGATTGCCAAAGCAATTGATGACTTCTCAAAGATGAATGAAGGCAAAATAAAAGAGCTTGGTAACAACGCTAAGAAATATTACTTTGAACATTTCTCAATTAAAAAAGTTGCTACACAAATCTCTACTTTTGTAAAAAAGTAATTAAGAAATCACTAATTTTACGATTAACTTTGTCCATGGAGAAATACTCCTGGACTTTTTCTTTTGCTTTCATTCCTAATTCCATTCTTTCTTTTAAGGAAGAATTAAGAACATTTTCCATTGCTTCTTTTAAGGTTTCGGAAGTGGATTCTTTAACCCAAATAATCACATCCTCGAAATATTGTTTGAGGATAGAGTTTCTAATAGAAATGGTGGGGACGCCACTGGTTAAGTATTCAATTGTTTTGCTTGGAACAGAGAAACGATCTAAATCTTCGGAGAATGGACGTGGATTGATATTAGCGATGGCTCCTGCTTCATAACTTAAAACATCCATGACATCCATTGTCCCAATAAAATTAATATTTGGATTGTCTTTAATCTTGTTATTTAGGATTGCGTCATTACCTGAATGGCCAGCGATGATAAGTTTTATGTCATCTCTATTTAAACTATTAAACCCATCAACAAGTTCGTTGATTCCGTATCTTGGTAATAATGAACCGCCAAAGAAGAAATATGGCTTATCTTCTTGATGAGGAGTGACGTTACATTGATCGACGATGCCTTCAATCACAATGTGTGGATGATTGTTTTCGTTAAATAAACTATTAAGTCCCTCGGTAAGAGCGATAAAACCATGGCATTTCGCGGCTCTTTTTAATAAGAACATGGTGTATGAACGATATGTGCCAGTAATGTTAGATGGTGAATCAGTGCAGATACCAATGACAGGAATTTTATATGATTTAGAAATCGCTAACGCGCCAGTTAAGCAGTTACGGTTGATTGTATCAGTGATAATAATCGCATCTTTATTCTCACTTTTCTTTAAAGCTTTCAAACAATTCTTCTTAACTTTTAAGAATCTAGCGATTTTGTTTCCTTTGATTGATAAATAATGCCAAGAGATATTACCTTGGGTTTTTTCTTCCTTGGACAAATATTTAAGCGCGACTAATTTGCGTGAAAATGGTCGAATGGATACGACTTCAACTTCATTGTTTATCGCTAGAGCGCGAATCATCTTATTATGGAAGTTTTGATTTGAAGGATTTGGCTTTTTACTCCATAAAGAAACAAATGATTTATAATCATCGGCGTCGATAGCGGTGGTGACGTAAATTATTTTCATTTCTTTTCTTTAATCCTTTTAAAAATTTCAATATGGTCCTTGACCATGACTTCTAATGTATTCTTTTTGGCGACCTCTAAAGCTTTATTAGGAGAAAGCGTAGAAATAGAGGAGATGCAATTAATAATACTCTCTTTTTTATCTAATGAAACAATAAATCCATTTTTCCCATCTTCGATGAGCTTAGATGCAGCGACAACATTATCCGAAGAAATGACAACAAGACCTTTCGCCATCGCTTCGTTAATCGTATGACCATAAATATCTTCCTTTGATAAGGTGATAAAAGCATCGCATCCTTTATAAAGTTCAAAGAGGTCATTGCGCTTCATAAAATCTCTAATTTGAACGTTTTTCATAGCGTTTTCCTGGATATATTTCTCATAAAGCTCTTTTTGAGGGCCTTCTCCGATTAACACTAATTGTTCTTCTAAACCTTTAAAACATTCTAGTAGCTGGAGAACATTTTTCCTTTCGATAAACTGTGATGCACTTACAAATAGTTTTCCTTCTGGAAGATTATATAATTTGCGATATTTCTTTTTTTCTTCATCACTAAGAGGCTTGTCTAAAACATCCTTATCTAAGATTGTTGAATAGTTATAGAGGAAGATATCTTCTTTCTTCGCTCCATAATGAATGAGATATTCACTTGCAAGTTCAGAAGGAGATAAATAATATTTCGCAGAAGAAATGAATTTCTTCTTTAAATATCTCTTAAAGAAATTGTCTTTTTTAATCACACCGCCATTAACGTATAAAACGAAAGGAATGTGATTCTTGTTCATATAACGAATCGCTCTCATTTCGGTCCATCTTGAATAGCCGTTCATCAAAATGATGTCGTATTCTTTATGATGGTCTTTGATATATTTTTTTAGTTCAGAGGTATTGGAGTTTTCTATTCCAAATTCTCCTCTTTTTAGGAACATCACATTAAAATCATATTTATTTTCAACATAAAAGTCCGCTGGACGATCTTTCGCGGTTTTTCTTTCGAAGATGACATCCAAGTCGATTTCTTTTGATAATGCATTGAATAATCTGACTTTATAAGGTGCAGGATGATTAAAGACAATTAAGACTTTCATACAACATATTATAGAGGATATTTCTACTTTCATGTAGAAAATGTTACAATAAACGCATGAACACTTGGAAAGAGTTTTTCACATCGATTAAAGATAAGGATTACGCTAAGTCGTTAAATGCTTTTCTTAATGAAGAATATACTAAATATACCTGTTATCCTCCAAGAGAATTGATGTTCAATGCTTTTAACCACACCAAGTTAGAAGATGTGAAAGTAGTTATCTTTGGACAAGATCCATATCATGAACCAAACCAAGCAATGGGGATGTCATTTTCTGTTCCTAAGGGTATAGAACCTCCTCCATCTTTGATTAATATCTTCAAAGAAATCAGTGATGAATATAGCTGTGAGATGGATTATAAAAATGGAGACCTCACTTATTTAGCAAATCAAGGTGTGTTGTTACTCAACTCTGTCCTCAGCGTTAGAGCCCATCAACCACTTTCTCACAATATCAAAGAATATAATCTCTTCTTCATGGATGTTCTAGCTCTGCTAGAATCAAGAGATCAACCTATCGTTTATCTCTTATGGGGTGGAAACGCTAAAAAGCTTAAAATATATCTCAATAACTCAAATCATTTAATTTTAGAGGCGGCACATCCATCTCCACTTGCTGCGAATCGTGGTGGTTGGTTTAAAAATGGATGTTTTAAAAAAGCTAACGAATATTTAAGGTCAAATGGTCTTACTGAAATAAAATGGCAAAACAAATAGTGCTATAAATATCTTTGTCTAAGTGTTATATTATCACCATGGGAGCTAGGTGAACCTGGCTGAGAGGATTCTAGTATTGAATCGACCGTACCTGATCCAGATAATGCTGGCGTAGGAATGAATTTTTTAATTAGTCCTCCGCTAGTAGGAGGTATTTTTTATGGAAGAAAAAAAGAAGAAAAAACCGCTAGACATCATTAGGAATTATTGGTGGATTTTATCAATTCTAATGGCGATATGCGCTATTTTATCAATGTTTTTCCCAGTTTTGACTTATGAAATTAGAGAAGCAGTTTATGACAATTTAACTGAGGATAGATTATCTAAAGTTGACTATGTCTATTCGATGAATTTAATCTCATATTTCACCACAGGATTTAAACTCAACTACATGATGTATATCACCCTTGGTATCATTTTTGCTGGTATTGGTTTTGTCGTTGGTGGCATCTTCAAAAAAGAATTAAGAATCGTTGGTGGAGTATCTTTCTTGCTCGCCATATGTTTTATCGTTTTATTTGGAGAATTTTTCTCCGCTGATATAAACGAAGTTATGACATATGCGAAAGTGGCAGGGACAACATATGATCCCGCTACCCAAACGTTTGTCGCTAGTTTTCATGGGGCTTCAATTTCCTGGGGCTCTGCGATAGTCATTATCTTCTTATCTTTAGCGTTTGCGACGACAGTTTTCACCGATGTTAAGTCCACGACAAGACAGATTGCTGAAGAAGGTGTTTTAATTTCCGCAGCGTTCGTTCTTAATTACATTAAGATTCCTATCGGAGCAAGTGGTGGTTCTATCAATTTTCAGATGCTTCCATTAATGATTATCGCCTTAAGACATGGACCGATTCACGGATTCATTTCTGGTGGTGTTATCTATGGACTTTTATCTTGCTTAACCGATGGTTATGGATTTGCTTGTTACCCATTTGATTACCTTATTGGTTTTGGCTCTGTAGGTATCATGGGGTTATTTAGAAACTTCATCTTTTCCGAAGGACAAAAGACATATAATTTCAAAGGACTATTGTTCATTTTTATCGGAGGAATTCTATCGACATTTGTCCGTTATTTTGGATCAAATGTTTCGTCTATTGTCATCTATGGTCTAGATCTAAAAGGAGCGTTAGTTTATAACAGTTTCTACATTCCTCTTTCTGGATTAATCGCGATTATTCCTTTGATGGCGCTTTATAAACCTTTAATCGACATAAACCTTCGCTTCCCGGTAAAAAGAGAGACTATTTCAGCGTGATTTTCTTAAAAAAGAAATCATCTCGTTAAATGTGTGTAATTGCTTTCTATACTATGGTATGATAGAAAGCATCAAGGAGCTAACTTATGGAAGAAGAATTAAAAGAAAATCCTCAAGTTGAGGAAGAAAAAGAACAACAACTTCCTAACGAAGCTGATAATGTATCAAGCGAAGAAGTAAAAGAGGTTGTTGACTCCCTAGATAAGGCTCATACCGTCAAAAGGGAAGCTGAATTATCTAACACTTATGATGCTGTGATCGAAGAAGCACGCATCAACATGAAGAAGACATACTCCAAACAAAGAAAGACTAGCAACATCGTTATGCTCGTTGTTGTTGCTTTATTAGTTGGATGTTTTGTTTTAGTTCTTCAAAAGAATTTTGCGTTAACAATCATCGGCTATTCATGTATGGGCGCCTTAGTCGTCTTCATGATTGTCTTCTATTTTATAAATAGAAATAGACTTCCAAACAAAATCAGAGATTATATCATCCTCGTGACCGAAGCATTGAACGCTCACGTCTTTAATGATGGCAATTATCAAGAAGTAACAAGCGACGTAGACGATCGTTTAGAACTTGGTGAATTACTTGCTGATGGAGTTTATGAAGGCGCGACAAACATTACCTCTAGAAATGTTGTTGAAGGGATGTTTGCGAATCGTCACTTTAAAGTCGGAGACGTCGCTTTAAGAAAAGGCGCAGGAAGACAAATGTCTAATATTTTCATTGGAAAATATCTCTCATTCCCAAATAATCTTCACTTTGAAGGACGTTATGTCATTTTATCTAAACGCGTAGGTGCTGAGACTGATATTCCTAACGCAATTAACGATTTAAAGATTTTAAATGATGAAGATAACTTTGTCATCTATGGACCTAAAGAAGATTCTAAAATCGCCAAAGACACAAATTCAAAATTAGTCTCACTTATCAAAGATATCGAAGTTAATGATACTCTCCTTAACTTTGTACTCGTAATCTGGGCTGGACATTCTGCAGCGTATTTATCATACTCTGATGAGATTATTGCTCTTCCTTTCGAACGCGAATTCAAAAAAGAACCATTTGAGCAATATACCTCTCAACAATTACAACTACTTAATGCCCTTAAGACCCTTTTGTAAAAAGGGGAGGGCGTTATGAAAAAAGAATATAAACCCCGTTATGTCGGACATTGGTTAGCCATTCGTTGCTATAAACACGATGGTTCTCTTCATCGCATATGGGATCGTGGATTAGTTCTCGAAAACAATGATGATTATTTAGTTATTGCCACTAAAAGGGCGAAGGTAACAGAAAATAATGGTCGTAAATGGTTCACCAAAGAACCAGCGGTCACCATCTTCTCAAAGAAGGAGTGGTGGAATGTCATCTGCATGCTAAAGAAAGATGGTATTTGCTACTACTGTAATATTGCCTCTCCGGTTATCATCGAAGATGGAAACATTAAATATATCGACTACGATTTAGATACCAAACTTTTCCCTGACGGGAATATTCGTGTTTTGGATGAGAAAGAATATAGCCGTCACAAGAACTATTATCATTATGACGAGAAGCTTGACATCGTTTTAAGGTATCAGACTCGTCAAATGGTGGAGATGATGAAAGATAAGAGATTTCCTTTTGTGGACACTCTCATCCAGAACTATTACGAAGAATATCTTGAATTAACAAAGAAGAAATAAGATGGATAATCAGTTTGTTTTAATAACAAATTCAGAAGAAGAAACGATGAGACTTGGAGAACGTCTCGCTTCTATTTTGCCTAGTGGTAGCACTTTACTACTCACAGGTGATTTAGGTGCGGGAAAAACAACTTTAGTTAGAGGAATCGCAAGAGGACTCAATATTAAAGAAGTAGTTCAATCTCCAACGTTTAACATCATGAAGATTTACCTAAAAGGTAATCGTCCTTTAATTCACATTGATGCTTATCGTCTTGCGGATTTTGATACTGATATCGGTCTTGATGAATATATAGGCTATGAAACAGGGATTACCGTCATTGAATGGCCAGAATTTATTCAAAAATTATTACCAGATGATGCGATTAATGTCACTATTTTAAGAAAAGGTGACACAACTAGAGAAATCACTATCGATATTGATGAAGAATTAAGGAGATTAATCTAATGTATACGATTTTGCTTGATTCTTCGAATACCAAGCTCGCTGTTGGAATTGCTAAAAACGGCATTGTTTTAAAATCAACCATTTACGAAGCATGGCAAGAACAATCGGAACACATGATTCCTGAACTTAATGAAATTCTTAATGCTTTTGATGTTAAAAAAGAAGAGATTGATGATGCGATGGTGGCGATTGGTCCAGGCTCATACACTGGGGTTAGAATTGCCATCACAATTGCAAAAACAATGGGGTATGCACTACAAATTCCTGTTTTTCCAGTCAGTTCTTTACAGATTTTAAAAGACGGCACAAAACCATCTATTTGTGTGGTTAATGCGAGAAGTAAAAGATCCTATGTTGGAGTGTATCAAGGTAATAATATTCTTCTCTTTGATCAAATTATGACCAACGTGGAACTCTTAAAATACATTGAAGAACATCCAGATTATTCCTTATGTGGGAATTTATCATATTTAGGGCTTGAAGGAATTGAGACTAATACGATTAACGAAATGTTATCTCTCAAACCATTCATCACCCCAATGGAAGATTCATTATCTCTCAAACCAGTATATTTAAAGGATTAGTTATGGAATTTTTACACATTACTGTTCGAGAGATGGAAGAAAAAGACCTCCCCGCGGTTCTTGAGGTCGAAAACCTGTGTTTTAAAAAGCCGTGGGAAAAGAAAGATTTCCTATATGAGATGCATGAAAATGCTTATTCTAACCCTTGGGTTATCGAATTAGGAAATAATGACGAATCAATTGTTTCAGTCGTGGGTTTTTGTATCTATTGGCAAACATTTGATTCTGCGACCATCTGTCAAATCGCTGTTCACCCAACTTTGCAAAGAAAGCAACTTGGATCGGTGATGATGGATGAAATTATTACAGATTGCTACGCAAAAAAAGTTCAAACCCTCACTTTAGAGGTAAGGAAAAGCAATCTCAAAGCTATCAATTTCTATAAAAAACACGGCTTTAACGAAGTCGTGGTTAAACCTCATTACTATGAAGATGGGGAAGACGCTATTTACATGATGAGAAAGGTGGATTTGACGTTCTGATATGGCAGTAATCTTAGCAATTGAATCAAGCTGTGATGAAACCGCGGTCGCAATTATTAAAGACGGCGTTCTTTTGTCAAACATTGTTTCCACTCAGATTGAAGTTCATCGTAAATATGGTGGAGTTATGCCTGAAATCGCTTCGCGATTACATGCAGAAAACATTTCCATTGTCTTAAAAGAAGCCGTTGAGACCGCTAATATCAAACTTGAAGATGTCGATGCTTTCGCTGTGACGAGAGGCCCAGGATTAATCGGCGCTCTCCATGTTGGACTTCAAGCTGCTAAAACTTTAGCGATGCTCTATAAGAAACCATTAATCCCTGTTCATCATCTTGCTGGTCATATTTACGCTAACGAATATGTCGCTAAGTTAGAATTCCCTCTTCTTGCGGTCGTTGTTTCTGGCGGAAATAGTGAACTCGTCCTTATGGAAGACCACTTAAAATTTAAAGTAATTGGAAAGACGAGAGATGATGCAATTGGAGAATGCTACGATAAGGTTGCAAGGGTCCTTGGACTTCCATATCCAGGTGGCATTCCAATCGATAAATTAGCAAAAGAAGGGGAGCATGCATATAATTTACCGATTCCTCTTAAAGGCGAACATACATACGATTTATCATATTCTGGATTAAAAACCAACGTCATAAATCTCGTTCATAATCTTGAACAAAAAGGCGAAAAAGTTGATGTTCCAAATATGTGCAAATCATTTCAAGATGTCGCGGTTGGACTCGTTGTTGATAGAGCGTGTAAAGCCGTTGAAGAATTTGAGGTTAAAGAAGTTATTCTTGCTGGTGGTGTATCCGCTAATTCATATCTTAGAATGGAAATGAAAAGAGAAATGGATGAAAGAGGAATCAAAATTATTATTCCTCCAATGTGGTGTACAACAGATAACGCAGCGATGATTGCAAAAGTCGCTGAACACCTATATGAAAGAAAAGTCTTCGCTGATCTAAACTTATCCGCAGATCCAAACTGGAGCATTGAAGATTATTTAGAATTTTGATGAAATTGCTAAATAAAGTTACTAAAATATGAAGAAAAGGAGAAAAAACAATGGAACCAATTTACACAAGTGATTTTGATCTTTATGACATCGTTGTTAATGGTGATAAAGAAGAGATTAAAGAATACGAACAAGTCATTCTTAAAGGATGGGTAAGAACTAATCGTGATAATGGTTCAATCGGATTCATTGAATTTAATGATGGAACCTATTTTAAGAACGTCCAATTAGTTTATTCTAAAGAAACAAAGAATTATGAACTCATCACCTCTTTAAGAACTGGCGCGGCCATTACTTTACTTGGTGAAGTTGTTCTTACTCCTGAAAATAAACAACCTTTCGAAATCAAATTATTAGGAGTTGAACTCGAAGGTGATGTCGAAGATGATTATCCTCTTCAAAAGAAGAGACACTCCTTTGAATTCTTAAGAGAAATCGCTCATTTACGTCCAAGAACCAACACTTTTATGGCGGTTTATAGAGTGAGATCGGTCCTCTCTTTTGCTATTCATGAATTCTTCCAACAAAGAGGTTTTATCTATGTCCACACCCCTGAAATTACCACTAACGACGGAGAAGGTGCTGGTCAAGTCTTTGATGTTACCACTCATACTAGTAAAGACCCATTTGAGTTCTATGGTCGTCCAGTCAACTTAACAGTTACCGGTCAACTTCATGTTGAGCCATTTGCCTTAACATTTAGAGATGTTTATACCTTTGGTCCTGTCTTTAGAGCGGAACATTCAAACACTGTTAGACACGCCTCTGAATTCTGGATGGTTGAACCAGAAATTGCCTTCGCAGATTTAAGCGATAACATGGATTTAATCGAGGAATGCGTGAAATTCTGCATCCAATATGTCATGACTGCATGTCCTGCAGAGATGGAATTCTTCAATACAATGATTGATAAAACGCTCCTTGAAAGACTTAACCACGTCCTCAATTCAGAATTTAAGAGAATGCCATATACCGAAGCGATTGAAATCCTCAAAAAAGCAGTCGCTGAAGGACATAAATTCGATAACCCTAAGATTGAATGGGGTATGGATTTACAATCAGAACACGAACGTTATATCACTGAGCAAGTTATTAACGGACCAGTCTTCTTAATTGATTATCCAA
>JAFSNY010000060.1 GCA_017447305.1 Bacilli bacterium
TTCCAATTTTCTCCAGTTCTTTCCACAATTAATTTTGCTGGAACTAAAGCTCAATGGGGTGCGATTACAAAAGGAGAAGATTGGAATTATAACACCCCTCTCAAAGTAGTACACTGCTCTGATGGCGATGTCTCACTATAAATTTTAGAACATGATAATCAAGACCGATTAGGCTAATTGCTTAGTCGGTTTTCTTTATGCTTCAAATAATATAAGTGCAGTGAATTAATAGCCAACTTGGAATCTATGGATTATACGCCTACAAGTTTTTCGCGGACATTTATTCAATTAAGAAGATTAGATTGGTCATTTATCAAGAATGAATCCATACCCACCATATGACAATTGGGTGCAAATGCCTTAATTTGGTGCAATATGTATCAAAATGGTTAAATGGAGACAAAACGAAAATGTCTTAATTGAGAAGAGCGTCTTGAATGATTTGCATTCTCAAGTCCTCATCTTGATAAGAAGGGATAACATCCAATACAATCATTGGAGCAAAATTGGGTCTTGCAAAGATACTTTTTTGTTTATTTGTAAAAGTGGGTCTCATTTTAAGAGTTTGGTGTGAGGACATCGTTGGTTAAACACAATGCAAATCACCCAAGAAACCTGAACATATATAACAGTTCTAATTCAATCGGAGCTGTTTTTATTTATAAAAAGCTTCATTTATCCGTAGAATAAATAACAAAAATATGGTAGAATATAAGCGATAAAAGAAGAATCGTTTTATGAATAAAATCAATGTTAAAAATATCGAAATTAACATCACTGGCATTGGTGATGATGACTACATCAGTTTAACTGATATAGCAAGAACAAAGAATCCAGAATATCCATCCGATGTTGTTAAGAATTGGATGAGACTTAGAAGCACGGTTGAGTTTCTTGGGCTGTGGGAACAACTAAATAATAAAGATTTTAATTCGGTCGAATTCGACGTGGTTAAAAGGAAAAAAATATGGCGTACAAAGTATTAGGAGACAGAATCAAAAAGATTCGATTAGAAAACAATATGTCTCAGCAAGAATTTGCGGAGTCTTTAGGTTACACTCATAAATCAATGATTAATAAACTTGAAACAGGATTAACTGATATGAGCTTTGATAAAGTCATTAAGTTAATTCTTGAATTTTATGTCAATGCAAATGAATTCTTAGACTTATCGGACAAAGACACTGAAGATTTGATGTTTAGAGCGGAGAAAGCTGATAAACCAGATTGGAGAAGGATTCATCCTCTTAAATCAAAAGATGAAAGTGTGGTTTATGTTAAACCAACATTGATTGGTGTCCCGAACATAAAAGTTGGAGAATACACATATTTTGATGGTCAAAATTTTCAAAGGCATGTTACTCACCATTATGACTTTATTGGCGACAAATTAATCATTGGTAAATTTTGCCAAATTGGTAGAGGTGTTGAATTCATCATGAATGGCGCTAATCACCAAATGAATTCTGTTTCAACCTACCCTTTTTATATCTTTAATGGGTGGAAGCAAGATCCGCCTAGAAAAGAAGATTTACCCTATAAAGGTGACACTATCATTGGAAATGATGTATGGATTGGTCAAAATGTCACGTTCTTACCTGGGGTCAGTGTTGGTGATGGCTGCATTATTGGTGCTAATGCAGTTGTGGCATCCAACATTCCTCCATATTCAGTCGTAGTGGGCAATCCTGGAAAAGTTATTAGAAAACGTTTTGATGACGAAATGATTGAGCTATTGGAAAAACTTGAGTGGTGGAACAAAACACCTAATCAGATACAAAAAATAATTCCTCTTCTTTCAAATAGCGACATTAACTATGTTAAAGAAGAAATCAAATGTATTTTGGATGGTGATGAGCATCTATAAAAAGTAGGGGTATGAAGCAAAACCAAAGGGTATAAAACTACAGATTTTGTATCAAAATAGTTCTACAATGCCTAAACGAAAGTATATGTTAAAAATTTCAAAAAATATCTCTGATGTAATTAACGAAAGTGGAGTTGAATCCCTTTTTATATCTATTTGTTATTTTGGAAATAATCGTAAGCTTCTTGATAAGAAGAGAAGATGTCGTTGAATCCTTGATATTTTAAAACATTGATGCCCGCCATAATCCTCCAAAGAATATTGTTTGGATATAGACGCCCAAAGAACATATCAAACATCGCAAAAATCTCTGGGAAATAGCAGTATTTAAGATGGCCCTCAATGGTTTCACATACGTGACTTAACACTGCGTATTCTTCATTAGAAATAGCTTCCTGTTCCGCAAGATAGAACGCTAAAACGAAGATGTTATACGCACAAGCAATCTTATCAAAGATACTCACATATGAATCATAGCCGTTAGCGCATTCGTTGTAGCGGTCTAATAATACCTGTGCATCTTCTTCGCTAGCAATCTCATAATCAATGTTATAACACAAATCAATTACTTCATCGGAGCAGCATGTCGTGATGAACATACCAAAGATTTCTTCACTAGCAAAACCATCGCTTTCAACGACATTCAGTAGTTTTCCCTCAAGCATATCGTTTTCTCTTAATATAAGAGCAATATTACCAATTAATAGTTTTTGGAAGAATAATAAATCATCATCTTCTTCAATTTCTTCATAGATTCCTTCAAAAGCGTAGTTAACGGTGAACGACAAACTATTCATATCAACTTTATGGTAGTGTCTATTCTGCAAATCGATATTTAAATCAATATATCCTTTAACAAGTCTTCTCACTAATGAGTGGCTTCTTGATTGAATAAAATACATTAATCTCTTATTAGACAATAGTTTTTGATATAAATCTGCACGGGTATTAATCTTATATAATTTTGCAGCTTCTTGAATGATGGTTAACATGTAGAAGTCGTGATCACTAATAGAGTCAAACCCTATCATTTCGTCACTTAATTCATTCTTTTCGAAATCCATAATGACTTTATTTAGGTAAGCACATAATGGGTCGAAAATCGCATATTCAATCTTTTGATGCATCTCGATATTATCCTTAAGTAGTTCGAGATACTCTTCTTTGCTATATTGCTTTCCATATTTGGTAACGAAATCTACTTCTTCAAATAAACGATTGGCCGCCTCTTTGCTTCTTTCATCATAAGTAGAAGCAATGACTCTCCAAAGTTCATTGATATTGTTCTTTAAGAAATCTTTAATCCCACGGTCAGAGATAAAAATTATTCCACTTTCAACATCACTGAAGTAGCGGAGAGGCCTCATAATCGCAGCCTTTTCAATTTCCGATAAATCAACATACACCTGATGTTCTTTTAATTCCTCAATCGCGGTTTTCTTATCATATGAAGCAAAAAGCATCTCTTCTGAGAAGCCAGGTTCAAATACCGCTAAACGGACGAGGATTTCTGAGAACACAGAAGCGCACTTTGGTGATAATTTGCTAATAGAGTCTTGATAGATGTATTTTAATATTTCGTCTTTGTTTGCTCTAGCAAGAAGCGCTCTTGCGGTGTCTTTATATGAAGCAAAGTTACAATAATAAATCAAATAATCAGCGATATATTTATAATCGACAAATTCAAGATTTGGATTAGCGTCGTCTAAGATATCTTGATCAATCTTTTTTGCGAAGTTACTAAGATAAGCACTAAAGAAATCCTTTGGTTTTTCTAAGGAATTATTCCTCATCTCTGCGACATTAAACTTACCAGATTGAAGTTGTGATTTATTACATGATGTCAAAAAGACATAGAGATTATCTGGTAGTTTTTCTTTTGAACAAATGAAATGTCTAAGGAAGGTACACGAATCATCGTTATTAAATATCAAATCTAAATCGTTAATAAGAATATAAAGTGGTCTTTTAAGTTCCAAAGAATATAAATAATCACATAACACTCCGAGGCTTGCTTGATAATACGCTTCAACACTAATAAAACCATTTGGATTAGGAAGCGCTTCGTTTTCGTATATTTCAATCCCGTTTGCGGCTAAGCCACCGATTAATTGTTTATAAAGAAAATACCAAGGGAAATACTGCATAGTTTTATCCGCTTGCAAGTTGATAATGATTTTATCTACGTCCTTTTTAGTGCTTATCACACGATTAAAAAGCATGGTTTTCCCAAGTCTTTCCGAAGAATACGCAACAACTGGGACATGATTATTCTCTCCATAAGCGATGATATCAATCACTTGTGAAGTCATGAATAGTCGTGGAACAAAATTCGCGGATTGTAGGGCGAGGAAAGTCTTTTGTTTTAATTTAGAAACAACATCACTATCTGGATAATCTTCGTGAATAGCTTTTAAAAGGTCCTTGATGACGTCTTCTTTAAATTCATCAAAAGTGTAATATGTGGTGTGGTTAACACCATTTTCATTAATTTTTTGTTTAATCTTTTCAATATCTTCTTCTTTATGGTCACTAGTGAAATCTTCAAATAACTTAGAGTCCTTATAATAGAAGAAACATCTCGATTTGTTTTCTGCGTTAATCGCCCCTAAAATCATCTCTAATTCCGTGACAGATTTATCTTCATTATCTTTGATAAAACCATATTTATCTTTTAATTCATCATCATAATGACCAGGACACCAACCATAACGATTTCCCACTAAACCGATGAAATAAGGCTTACAGTGCTTAATTTCTTCTAAACAAAGGTCAACGACATTACCTTTCGCTTGATCTTCTTCAGTAATACCCCATCTTAAATCGATAACGGAAAAAGGAACACCTAATTTATCACATTCTCCTTTGATAATAGGAAAAATATCTTGATTTAAGATGTCTCTTTCTCTTTGCATATCTAAAAATGTTGATGAAATGAAGATTCTAATTTTAGGTGATGTGTTATCCATGCATTTGCCCTCTATTGTTTATTTTAAAGGAAACAATAACAAAATGATACTTAATAAAAATAGAGACCTATTTTGAATATTTTACAAAAATACATGACTTGGCATATATTGACTTATGCATCTTCATTGTTTGTTGTTTATATTCAAAATCTCTCTTTTTTAAATGAACTCACAATAAATTGTGTATAATGTTTTATATGCAATCGTTCATCTATTAATAAAGTCATAGATAAATGATACGAAGGAGAATTATATGTCAAAGAAATTAATGATTGTTGGTGGAACAGGTTTTCTTGGTTTTTATACTGCAAAACTCGCTCTTTCTAAAGGTTATGAAGTTGGATCAATCTCTATTTTAGATGATGACCTCATCGATAAAGATTTAGATAAATGGTTTCCAAAGGAAATTAAAAACACTCTTATCGATGTCTTTTCCGCTAGCGAAGAAGAACTCGAAGAAGCGATGAAAGGTTACGATTACCTCGTATATGCGGTTGGACCAGATGATAGATATACCCCAAAGGCCCCAGCGTATGAATTCTTCCATTATCGCCTCGTCGACAGCGTCGCTAAAGTATTCCGCTCCGCAGAAAAAGCCGGAATTAAAAAAGGCGTTGTCTATAATTCATATTTCGCATATTTCGACAGAAGATATCCAGAAATGAAATTAAAAGAAAAACACCCGTATATTAGATGCCGTGTTGAACAAGCTGCATTATTAAATGAGCAAAAGAAAAAGATGGAAGTCGTCGTGTTAGAGCTCCCATATATCTTCGGTTCTATGGAATCTAGAATGCCAATTTGGAGAGACGTCTTCCTCGATCGTTATGTTAATGGCAAAAAGACCGTCTATTTCTCTAAAGGCGGCACGACAATGACCGCGGTTGAACATATCGCTGAAGCCGGTATGGGTGCTATCGAATATGGTAAAGATGGAGAAAGATACCCAATTGGTGACCAAAACAAATCCTTTAGATGGATGCTTTCCAACATGAGCGAATGCAAAGGTGTGAAAAAGAAAGTTGTGTGTCCTCCAACCTGGTTATGTGTTTTAGGCGCTAAACACATCGAAAGAGGATTCCATAAACAAGGATTAGAAGGGGGACTTGATTACGCTCTAGTCATGAAAGAAATCATGTCTATCGATATGGTCATCGAAGATGAAGTGATGGATCAAGTTAACAAAGAACTTCACATCTCTCGTGGAGGTCTTGAAGAAGCGATCAAAGCGACAATGGATCGCTGCTATCCAAACCCAGGTGATTTTAAATAATGAAATATTTAGGTATATATTTTACCGGAACAGGCAATAGCAAAAGAGTTTTAGGGACCGCGAAAGCAATCCTTCTTTCCTATGGCCACACTCTCGATGAAGTAGATACCTCAAAAGATGATGTTAAAGACCTAAACGAATATGATGGGTTGGTTATTTCTTATCCAATCTATGCATTTAACGCTCCTAAACCCATCATCAGTTATGTCAAAAAGATTAGCAAAGTTAATAAAGAAATGCCTTGCTTAATCATCAAGCAATCAGGAGAACATCTCTTCTGGAATAATGCTTCAAGTCTATATCTCACAAGATTATTAATGAAGCGCAATATCATCGTCAAAAACGAATATCATTACCTCATGCCATATTCTTTCATCTTCCGTCATAGTGACTATATGGCCTATCGCATGGATGAAATAATGCATGGATTATTACCTCTTGATATCAAAGATTTCCTAGATAACAAAGAAGTGCATTTAAGAAGATATTTCCTCGATCGTTTCTTCTCATGGGTTTTCCGTATCCAGTGGTGGGGAGGAAGATTTAACGGAAGGTTTTATTCTGCTGATAAAAAGAAATGCGTTAAATGTATGAAATGCATCAACGAGTGTCCAAGTCATAATATCACTCTTGAGAATAATAAAATTAAATTCCACGGTCAATGTTTGATGTGTCAAAGATGCGTGATGTATTGTCCAAAACACGCAATTAAAGCTGGAATGTTTAATTCTTGGAGAGTGGATGTTCCATATACCTTCAAAAAAGCTGAATATCAAAAAGAAAAGAAACCTAGATTCTGTAAAAAGAACTACGAAAGATATTTTAAAGAATCATATAAAAGAATTGAGGAAGCCTGTGAACTTACTCGATAATTGAATTACCGAGCATCTGGGCTGTGTATTGAATGAGTGTTTCAATCAATTCACATCGGCCCATTTATCTTAGTTTGTCTTTTCGTTGCAGCATATAACGCCAGACACGAAAAAGAATTAAACGCTAAATAGACAATATATTTATTAACGACATATAATTTAATTAGAAAACAAACAAAAATAATACCCTTCGACTTTTGCCGAATGGATAATATTATCTTTTTCAGCTTTGAAAGGGGAACTTATGAGTGCAATTAGATTAAAAGTAAAAAAAGCGAGAGGAAAATACGATAAAGGTTGTTCCAAGTTTTTTGGATCGCCCACATTACCAGATGGTTTAGAAAACGAACTTGATAATGATACAATCTTCTTTCTCCAAATCAGACTGCAAGATATCAAAGATTTAGATGAAGAAAACATCTTACCTCACGAAGGATACTTATATTTCTTTATCGACACCGCTGGAGGAGATTACGATTTAAAACCAATCGTCAAATATTATAAAGGCGAGCCAACCACCCTTATTGATGAATTTAACTCCATCGTTGATGGATATGAACATCTCACCAAAGAATATCTCGTCGAATTCGAAAGATGCGAAGATGATGAGACAGGCAATAAACTTCTAGGAGTTCCTTCCGATTGGAATTACATGGAAGAGCCTAGAAGAATGCTTTTCCAATATGACCCATTAGATGTCGATATGAGATTCTTAACGTCGTTAGATGGTTTATTATATTTCTTCTTTGAAGGAAAGAATGATGACTTTGATAATATTTCCCTCATGGAAGAATATTCATAGGAGGAAAAACGAATATGAAAGCATTAGTGACATATTTCAGTGCGAGTGGAGTAACAAAAGATCTCGCTATTAAAATCTCAAGAGCGATTTCCGCTGATCTCGTTGAAATCGTTCCAGAAAAACTCTACACAAAAGAAGATTTAGATTGGACTAAGCAAACCTCTAGAAGCACGATAGAAATGAAAGATAGGTCATCACGTCCACAAGTTAAGAACAAAATCTTAAATATTAGTGATTATCACCTCGTTCTCGTCGGTTTTCCTATCTGGTGGTACCGCGAACCATCAATCATTGATACGTTCCTAGAAAGCTATGATTTCACTGATAAAAAAGTCATTCTCTTTGCAACATCGGGTGGAAGTGGAATAAGTGGTGCAATTAATAACACGAAAACACTTAAAGGACATCCAAATATTGTCGATGGAAAAAGACTTAATCCATCCATCTCTGAAAAAGAAATTAAAGAGTGGTTAGATAAATATTTGTAAAAACTATTGATTAATTCAATAGATAAAAAAGAAAAGAGTTCCTAAAAAGGAACTCAAATCTATAATTTTATGCTTGATTAGCCAAGGATTTTTTCGAAGACGGCTCTTTCTCTTGAATCGATAACGCCATCAGCAGCGATGAAGGCTAAACCATAGTAGCAAGCAGCGCCTTTGATTTCATCTGGCCATGAATCGATAACATCATCCATGGATTGAACGAATTCTCTATCACCAAGGAAGCCTTGGAATGCTTCTTTGAATTTGGCGTGAGTTAAATCTTTCATTCCGGTAACTTGGATGAAGAGATCCCATTCTTCTGAACTTAAATCGCCATCCGCGCCAGCAAATAAAGCTGTTAAGTAAAGGATGAATTTGAAGGATTTTTCTCCATCAAAACCTCTGCTCTTAAGGTATTCCAAGACTTTGACGCCGGAATTGCCCGCTAAGTTGATTTTTTCTTGACGAGATAAGCGTTTAGCTTGACTGTAAAGTTCTTCTAATGTCATTTTCTATGTGCTCCTTAAATAGATTAATATCATTCTATTCGATTTTATGTGTGTACGCAATGACAATTTAATTAGAAAAAGGAATGATAATCATTTTTTCAAAGTCCTCTTTAACGCTAATATTTTTACATGATTATTGCAGAAATCACCATTGCTGTTTTACTCGGACTCTTAGTAGTGGTCTCAAGTATTTGTCTCACCTATTTCCTTAATAATTCATAAAAGAAAACAATAGAGAGATACGAAAACGGATTTGTCGAAGAAGAGAAAAGCAAGAAAGGTAAAATCTTTTCATTGCTTTGATTGCGTATTTTGCTGTTTCTCTCTTTATTTTTTCAGCAAATCTAACTTATAAAGCATCACCACTCATCAGTGATAAATATTATGTCTCGGTCAGCACCACATCGATGGCCGCACCATTAAGCAGCAACACATATCTATCAAAAAACAAATTAACTAATCAAATCGCACAATACGATATTGCGGTGTGCCAAAAATATAACAATCAAGAGCTAAAACTATACGATATCATCTTATTTAAAAAAGATAATAAAAGAATCATTCACCGCATTGTGGAAGTAGTGGATGATAACACTTTTATCACTCAGGGAGATAACAATCCAAAACGTGATGATTTTACTGTTCAAAAGGATGAAATAATGGGGATATACATTAATTCTTTAGTTTTTATGTCCTTTGTTAACAACCTTGGATACACTCCTGGATTCTACGTTCTTTTCGTCGGTGTGACCTACGATATTGGAGTAATTCTTTATTTCGAACTAAAAAGAGAAAAACTTAAAAAGAATAACACCAAAGAAATAGAAGAATAATACAAAAGCGATGAGGGACCTACATCGTTTTTTGTATATTTTCATCGTTTCAAGTTAACAAATTAACTAACAATTGATATATTTTAAATATGGCAAAGAAAGTCACAATTTATGACATCGCTAAAAAGCTAGGCATCACCCCAGCAACAGTTTCATATGCGCTTAATAATGTTCCAAAGGTTTCCCCAGAAATGAGGAAAAAGATTTTAGATACCGCAATGAAGATGGGGTACGTAAGAAACTACACCGCGGTCTCTCTTTCTACAGGTAAATCAAAGATTATTGCGTTGTTACTTCCATTTAAAGATATTTCAGAAGCCTTCTTACAAAACCCATTCTATGGAGAATTTATTGGTTTCTTTGAAAAGAACATCAAAAAGGAAGGATATGACCTATTCATCCAGCCTCTTTATGATGAGAAAGAATTAGAACTTTGGTTAGTTGGAAGAGGAGTGGACGCTGCGGTTGTGTTAGGCACCTTCCCAGATTTCTACGAAAAATC
The DNA here is from genome assembly GCA_017447305.1 of Bacilli bacterium. Lineage (GTDB taxonomy): Bacteria > Bacillota_I > Bacilli_A > RFN20 > CAG-826 > RGIG3315. The sequence continues at coordinate 10,113 of JAFSNY010000060.1, forward strand.
ATTTAAAAATCACAATATGCCTGTTGTTCTCGTTGATGTATATAACGCAGATAATAAGGATTATAGCAGTGTATGTATCGCTGATTTTGAAGGAGAATTTCGTGCGGCAGAATATCTAATCCAAAATGGTCATAAGCGTATTGCTTTCGTCGGAGCGGATATTAATAATTCGATCGTTGATAAGAGAAGATACGATGGCTATCGTAAGGCCTTAGCAGATTATAAAATCCCATATGATGATTCATTATTATTCAAATGTAATCCAACCTTCGCTGATGGAGTGGAATTTGCTTCTAAATTAATTAAAAGAAAAGATATTACCGCGTTAGTGTGCGCTGCAGATACATTAGCGATTGGAATTATGAACGGATATCGTATGCAAAATAAGCAAATCCCAGAATGCTTATCTATCGTAGGATTTGATGATATTCAATCTTCCTCACTTGTGTATCCATCATTAACAACAGTCAAACAAGATATTGAATCCAAAGCTTCCTTAGCAGCGAAATTCTTGTTTGAAAAGATTAATAATCCAGAGTCATCTATTCGCACTGTAACAATGGAATTAAAACTCATCATTCGTGATAGTGTGAGTAAAATTAACTAGTCGATTAGGGCCATTTATCTAGAATAATTCTAGTAAAATGTGTTTTGTTAACATAAAAATCAAAAAAGATAAATATTATATATTTATACTTTAGTTAACAAGTTAACCGCTTAACTTTTATGCTTTGATGTTATAACATTAAAGTGTAACCGAGGCGTACAAAATATGAAAATGAAACACCTATCTAGATTTTGGCCAATCTTTTTTGGCGCGCTTTTAACAATCACGTCCTGTGGTGGAGGCAAAAAAGACGATTCCTCTAATAAATCAGAAGAAAGTCTTCCAGAATCTTCCCTCAGTGAATCTATAAATTCAGAAGAATCTCTTCCAGTAGAGGAATCTTCTATTGAGGAAAGTGTTCCAACAGAAGAATCCCTTCCAGTTGAATCTGAAGAAAGCACTCCATCAGAAGATGTTCCAGGAGAACACTATAACGAAGAAAACTTTATCGATGGTGATAGAAATGTTATCGAAACGAAGGTTGTGACCTATGAAGCACCTTCATTGCTAACTTCTTCATCTCTTGCTAAAGTAAAAGTTAACGACCATGACCTCTTCGTTTATGAAACAAGAGTGAATGACCGTCGTAAATTCTCATGGGATTTGCCAACAAGAAAAGTCCCAGTCGTCACTTTTGATTTTGAAGGTAAGGTTCATTTAGAAATAGAAGTTCCAGAAAATGTCACCAGTGCGACAGTGTCCCCATTAGTGTATGGAATAACTCCAAAGATTAATGGAAAGAAAATCTCCTTTGATCTCTCATACACTGGAAACTATGTCGTGGAATATAACGGAAATTCTGATACATCCATCATGATTTTCGCTAATCCATTAGAAACAGAGAAAATGACGGAAGCGGAAGCTGCTAGTGATCCAAATAAAATCTACGTTGGGCCAGGTCTTTATAACGCAGGAGCGTTCCCTCTCGCCGATGATGTCGAAATCTACTTAGCCGGAGGCGCCTATGTATATGGGCAATTCTCAGGCGAAGATTTTAAAAATATAAAGATTTACGGACGCGGAATCGTGTCAGGAGAAATCTTTAATCGTAGAAGTGAATCAGAATACACTCTTCCAGTCGTCTTAAGAAACTGTGAAAACATTACGATTAATGACATCACAATCTTAGATCCTGCTGGATGGGCTGTAACCTTATATAAATGTGAAAACGTCAACATTAATAATGTTAAAATTATTACTGCTAGACAAAATGGAGACGGCATCTCCGTTCAAAGTTCCAAACATGTCACCGTCAAAGGTGGATTTGTTCGTACTTGGGATGACTCCTTAGTTGTTAAGAATAGTGATAGAGGAACCACCGATGATGTCCTCTTTGATGGAGTGGTGGTTTGGACAGACTTAGCCCAGTCCATGGAAGTCGGTTATGAAACCTATGGAGCAACAATGAATGACATCACCTTCCAAAACATCACTGTTATTCATAACTTCCATAAAGCTCTCATTTCCATGCACAACTGTGATGATGCAGTTATCACTAATGTCACATATAAAAATATCACCCTCGAAGATGGCCAAATGTTAGGTGATGATCGTGATGATGGAGAAAACGATTTCCTCATTGACTTCACTATTGCCTATAACATTGACTGGACCAAATCCGAAGGCAATCGTGGATCTATCGATGGAGTAACCATTGAAAACGTTAACGTCTATAAGATGGCGGAAACTATTAGTGCGAGATTCAATGGTGAATCACCAGACTCCATGATTAAAAACGTCTCCATCAAAGGGTTAAAGATTGGGGACAAGATGATTGAAAGCCTCACTGAATTAGACGCTGCTGTTAATAATTTCGTTGATAACGTCACTATCACTAAGACAAATAAAGTTTTAGGTTCACATATTACTCTTCCATATCATCTCGCATTAAGTGGTGATGCCTTTGATATCGTAGAAAACACCACCCCTTCACAAGAAGGAATGCTTGTTCCAAGCTTTGCTTATCAACAAGGTGGACTTCAATACATCGGAGTTAAAGGTAATTATCAAACTGAAATTGCCGCCACTCATGGTGCAGGTACCAAAACCTCAACCCCAGTTGATGATGGAACTAGTGGAGAATATAGTGCGGAAGGTTCTAATACTGCCTCTCTCATGGACAACGATGAAACCACATATTGGCAAAGTAAAGATTATCAAGATGTCGATAGTGAATTCGTTGGATTAACCATTGAAATTCCTGCTCACGCTACCGTTGGTAAAATCCGTCTCAAAGGAAAAACCGATAACTCATATTTCTACACCTATTCCTTTGAAGTTTGGGTGAGAAAAAAGAAAACCAGTGGAGAAATGAATGATAAATACACTCGTCTTTCCGCTTCTAAAGACTATGAATTAACTCCTGCAAAAGGAAACGTTATTGATGTTAACATTACTGCTCAAGAATATGCAGGTATTCAACTTAGATTCTTTAGAAACGATTATCCATCAGGAACTAGAAACATCATCTTAAGCGAAATTGAATTCTATCCACCAGCGCTTACATACAATAAGGCCATCGTTGATTCTACCGAACATAACGATGTCTATAATGTCCAAAAAGCGGTCGATGGTGATCCAACTGGAACATCCTATTACGAAAGCAAAGGATTCCCAGCCCACATCGTTATCGATTTAGGTGATGTCTATCAAATTACAACCATTGTTCTTTGCTTACCACCAAGCCTTAACTGGGCAGCAAGAACACAAAATATTGAATTCTTTGTCAGTGCAGATACGAATGCCTATGATGCTGATACAACAAAGTTCACATCTATCCGTCCTGCCACAGACTATCTCTTCGACCCACTTTCAGGTAATAGAGTCACTGTTGAACTTGAAAATCCTGTCGCGTGTCGATACTTCAAAATTGTTATTAACTCTAATGACATTAAAGGCGGATATGGAGCGCAATTATCCGAAATTAGTGTCTACGGAGTCTAATAAATAATAAGAAAGGACATTTCATTATGAAAAAGAAAAGCCTACTTGTCCTCATGGTTTCAGCCGCAATGCTTCTAACCGCCTGTGGTGGAAAGAAGAAGAGCGAATCCTCAGGACAATCCGAGAGCGAACCAGAAATTAGTGAAACATCCACTTCAACTGAAGAATCTGTCCCAACTTCTGAACCAGCCAGTGAACCAGAAGAGTCACTCCCAGCCTCAGAAGAAGAGTCAGAGCCAGCAGAATCCACTCCAGCTGAATCAACACCAGCAGAAGAGAGTGAACCAGCTGAATCTGAACCTGCAGAATCAACTCCAGCAGAATCAACACCTGCTGAAAGTGAACCAGCTGAATCTGAACCAGCAATGTCTGAAGAAGAAAGCGTTCCAGCCGAAGTGATCGTTCACCAAGATCCATTCGTTACTCAACTTGAAAATCCATCAACTCTTCGTGATTACAACAAAGATTTCGATGCGATGGTTGAAGATTTCTCAAGCAATTCACCAACTGGTGAAACAACAGGTGTCTTCAATGACCCATTCTTAAGAGTTTTAGTCGACTCAGATGACCCAGGTGAACCAACATCTCCAGACGCCGCTATTTATAAGATGGCCACTGGTGTGTATCAACTTCAAGATTATGAAGGTATTGGTTTCACAATGAGAGTTACCGGTGGTAAACTTAACTACTCAAACCTCACTTTAGCTTTACGTGGTGATGACGCATACAGAGTCTATGACCTTAAACTCAGTGATGCTCTTGACCCAGATCAAGAAGAACTCCCAGCTTTAACTGATGAGTTCCAAGATGTCATTATTTCTCCTCAACAATCAATTGATGCTTCAACAAATTATGAACTCTTAGAAGGTGGAGATTCCGGTGTTGGCGTTTTAGATAAAATCCTCGGATTCCATCTCTATGCCTTAAATGAAGAATGCTCTGCAGTCGTCGAAATCAAAGAAGTCTTCATCTATAACGCTGGAGAAAAAACCTCTCTTGATACATTTAATAGAGACAGAGTTAATAAGACTGATCCATCATGCTGGTGGAGAGATTCCACAGGCTTTATCGTCCGTAAGGGCGTTATGCTTAGTGATGGCGCAACTTATACAACTCCAAGTTTAGTTTCCTACATGGGATACGCAAACTTTGTCTTAACAATTCTTGGTGACACCACTGGAACAACCATCAATGGTGTTGCATGGGCTGACTTAAAAGACGTGGAAGGAAACGCTGTTAGCAACGCTGTTAATGGTGCGTTCTTCTCCTTGGTCATCAACCCAGATAAATCAAATCTCGAACTTGAAGGCGGTGTTGGAACAATCGCTTCCACAACTGAAATCGTTATCTCAGCTTTCTACATGACCAACATGCAAACTGAAGCAGTCGTTAGCGAATATCCTGCCTTTGATGGAAACACTGTTTCTCACTTCGATTTAATCGGACGTACATCCACTCACATCGCTCCAACATGGGACGAAGGTAATTCCTCCGTTGATGAAGGCGTTATGAACGATGGTCTTAACTTCTCCATTTCCTACCATAATGATCAATACACATCTGTTGGTTCTGGAATGATCAAAATTGAAGGTGGAGATTATGACTATGTCCAAGTTACCGAAGGTACCACTGCTAATTATCAAGGCTACAAATACCTTGTTTTAGGACTTCAAGCCACTGATTTAAGTGGATTAAGAATCGCTATGCCTTCTGGCTCTGAACCTGTTTATGCTAAAGATTGGCTCGCTGGTAGTGGACTCCCATCCATCCCAGCAAACATGGATAGCTACGAATATAACTTCTATGAATTCGGTGTTTACTACATTATCGACTTAGAGAAGAGCGGACTTACCGCTGCTGATTCTATGGATATCTTCTACACCGGAACTGAAAACTGTTATATCGGTTCAATCTTCTTTGCTAATGATTATGAAGCTCCATTAATGGACCAAAAAGTTCTTGAATATCAAATGGAACCAAATCTTGGCTATGATTGGGCCGGACTTATCAATGTTCCTGCAAATTGCAGATACATGGAATTCACCTTAACAACCGCCACTCCTGATTGGACTATTGATTTAATTAGATTCCAAGGTGCTAATGGCGTCATGTGGTTCCATGAAGGTGGAATTATTGATGAAGACGGAGAAGTCATTGATGGCACCAGCCTCGCTGGATCATATGTCATTGACTTAGTTGCTTCCGGACTCAAAGCTGAAGGAGTAGCACAAGGAATTGATGTCCACGTTGGTAATAGTGGAAACGAAGAGACTGCTTACCTTTCTGTTTCCTTATACATCCCACGTCCAGAGGCTGAGATTGACGAAAATCTATTTGAAGCAACAGTCGATGCTGGTGAAGACTATGCCTGGGTCGGAGGATTCGATGTCCCAGCAAATGTCGATTACTTATATATCGAAACTAATGCCGTTGAAGCAAATGAAATCAGATTTGAAAATGCGGGCACATTTGCTTGGGTAAAATCTGGTGAAGTTATTGATATGAACGGAAATCCAGTCGCAGCAGACGCTAAAGAATATGCTATGGACTTAATTGCTTCCGGACTCAAAGAAAAGAACACTGCAGCCCATATCGATGTTCACTCTACTCAAGGTGAAGAAAGCTTCCTATTTGCCGCTTCATCATATGTTAAAGTCGTCTATGGCGAAAAATCGTATCCTGAAGCTCGCGCTGAAAACGCTGATTTATCAGCGTGGAGCTATGTTGGTGGATTATCCTATGCTGGATATGGTAGATATGCTTATGTATCTGTCCAATCGAAAGATAACACTCTTAACCCAACATTAAAGAGCCTTAGATTCGTAAATACTGCCGGAGAAGAAAAATGGTTCAAAGATTTAGTTGTTTATGACTACTTTGGACACGTTGTCTCTCCTGACACTGTTATTCCATATGAAGATGCATTAACAATCGTTATTGACCTTTATGCCTCAGGCCTAGCTGAAAGAGGCGAAAAAGGAACCGTCCATATGCACGCTGGTGGATTTGATGGTAGTGAAGGTATCGTTGATATCGCATTTGGTATGTTCTTCCTCGATGGATCTGAACTCATGGGTGTTTATCACGCCGAGATGATGAAGCACGTTCACTAATTAACAATTTTTGTGGGGGAGGAGAATTCCTTCTCCCCTGCATTTAAAGGAGGAAAATATCAATGAAAAAGATATTAAGAATTTCTTTATTTTCTTCATTTTTATTCGCTATGACTTTAGGGGTCGCCGGATGTCATTTCTTCGGTGGTAACAGTCAAAGTCATGACACGAGTAAAATCCAATTAACGATTGGGTTTTGGCCTGAGAAAAGTGAAAAACGTGATGTTGCAATGTATAACGTTTGGAAAGAAAACTTTGAAAAGGACAATCCAGAGTATGAAATCGTTGGCGCTCCATACACCTATAGTATTGATACCATTGGTGTAAAATACGAAACTAAATCTCTCCCGATGGTTTACCAAACTTGGTTTACTGAACCAGAAACTTTAAAGAATTCCGGATATATTCGTGACATAACAAGTATTCTTGATGAATTTGGTTGGACGAATAAGATGGATGATGAAATGCGTGAAACACTAACATTCGATAATAAGATTTATGGTGTTCCAAGAGATGGATATGGATTAGGACTCCTTCTCAACATCTCCATTCTTGGTGATTGCGGTCTTCTTCCTGAAGTTAGTAAGGACGTCTATTCTTTATATAATGAAGATGGATCTCCTGCATATCCAACAACCTTTGAAGAAATTCAAGAATTCTCTGAAGTCATCGTTGACTCCTATGCCTCCACGAAAGGAATGTTTATTTGCTCTGCAAACAAACAAGGTGGATGGCAACTTTCAAATTACGCTTGGAACTATGGCGCGGAACTTGAAATAAAAGATACAACGACCAACAAGTGGAAAGCTAACCTTACGGATCCTGGTATGGTTAACGCTCTTAAATGGATACAAGAAATGAAACAAAATGATTTCCTCTATCAGGGAATCTCTATTGTCTATGATGATTGGGCCAACTCCATTGGTGAAAAGGTCGCCATGGCGGTCGTCGGTAGTGATATTCTTCATATCGCCCAAACCACGGGTGGTGTTGATATGTCTAACCTCGCCTTTGTCCCAATGCCAACTGGTGATGGAAATCATCATTATTCCTTATATGGTGGCACTCCTTACGTCTTTGATAAGAACACCACCGATGATCAAGTTCGCGGAATCTTAAAATTCTTCGACTATATCGGTCGCTCACCAAGCACAAGTGAACATAACATCTCCGCAATTAGAGAGGGATATGAAGTCGCGAAAAATAAGAATCAACCAATCGTTCCAAAGATTATGCCTTGGAAAAACAACGAATTCTTAACTGTCGCAAAACAATTAGAGCAAGAATACGTTTCAGTGGACATGGATTATTATCCATTCTTTGATACGATTCAAGACAATAAACACACGGAAGTCCCTGTCGCTGCGCAAGTGATGTATGAAATGCTTGATGAAGCGATTCAGGAAGTCCTTAAAAATCCTGATACCGCTAACTGTGAAGCATTATTAACTACAGTTAATTCAAGATTCCAAAGACAATTAGACCAATTAAACGGTTAATAAAATATGTACCTAAAAAGAAAAGCGAAAAGCAACGAGATAAAAGCTAAGTTTAAAAAGAACTTCTTCGGATGGCTCTTAATTTTACCATCCCTCGCTCTTTTCGTTTTCTTTGTTTGGTACCCAATTACTTATAATGTCGTTTTATCGTTTTTTAATAACGCTAATTTTGAAAACTTTGTTTGGTTTAAGAATTATGCGGATGTCTTTGGGGAACCAGCTTTCCAATCAGCCTTAAGAAATACATTTATCTATATCTTTTGGTCATTAATTATTGGATTTCTCATTCCTTTAGTCATCGGCTTCCTTCTTTCAGAAATCGTTCACGCTCGTGGAGTGTTTAGAGTGCTCGTCTATCTCCCATGTATGATTTCTGGTATCGCTGTTGTCTTCTTATTCAAATCGATGTTTGGACCAGCGGATTACGATGTCATTAACGTCATCTTAATTAGATGGTTTGGCATGAAAGAAGGCGCGGATTGGCTTGGTGATCCTAAATATGTCATTCCTGTTATCGTTGTAGCGATGACGTGGAGAGGCGCAGGTGGAACGGCCCTAATTTATTTAAGTAACTTCCAACAAATCGATAATTCTATCTATGAAGCGTCAAGACTTGATGGTGTCTCTCCTAGTGGTCGTTTCTTTAAACTAACAATCCCGATGATGAAGACAACGATTTTGATGCTTCTCATCTTACAAATCATCTCCGTCTTCCAAGTTTTCTATGAACCGATGGTCATGACTAAAGGTGGAACGAACGATTCAATATCCTTAATGCTTCTTGCATATCAATATGCCTTTACGAAAAAGGACGCAAGAGGAGTTCTTCAAATTCCAAAAAGTGCGGCAACGTCCGTTATCTTATCGATTATTATCCTTGGTATTACCATCCTTTACTTTGGATTAATGAGATTCTTTGAAAGAAGGGAGGATAAATAAAGATGTATCTACCTTCTAGAAAAGCTAAACGTGGTCGTCTTCATGAGAAGATGAACGGATTAATGTCCTTCTCTGATTATAAGAAAAAGAGAAACGTTGTTTCGTATTGGGTCTTCATCGTTCTCTTAATCATGTTCTCGCTTCTTGCTGCTGCGCCTATCGTGTGGCTGCTTGTTAGTTCATTTAAGAGCGTTCAAGAAATCAATAGTGTTAATTATCGTTTCTTCCCTAATTCGCTTGATATTAGGCCGTTTATCGAACTTTGGCAAAACGAAGGATTAACCGGAATCTTCATCAATACCTTTGTCGTCGTCATCTTCTCCGTTATCAGTGCGGTCATCTTTAACTCAATCCTTGCTTATGTCATCGCGATTATCAAGCCAGCGGGATATAAAGTCATTGATAAGATGATTCTTCTTGCTTATATGATTCCAAGCGCAATCGCGATTTATCCATTATCCATCGCGGTCACTAATGTCTTTGGACGTGGGTCATATTTACCTTTATTCCTTATTCTAGGAAGTAACGCCTATTACTATATGCTCTTTAAAAACTATTTTGAAAAATTCCCAAAGAGTTTAATTGAAGCCTCAAGAATTGATGGCTTAAACAATTTAAAGGTCTTTTTCAAAGTCGTTTTACCACTTGCTAGACCAATTATTGGAGTAGTGGCAATCTTTGCAATGACAGCCTCCTATAGTGATTTCTTGCTCCCATACATCATCTTAGGTATGCAAGATCAAAGCACTTGGACCTTGATGGTCGCAGTTTATAGTATCTCTAATCGTGTTGGTGCGTCAGGCTCTAGCATTCAATTAAATAACGTCTTACAGTTATTAACCTTATCAATCATCCCTCAAATCATCATCTTTATCATCTTCCAGAAACAAATTATGAACCAAGGCGTCAATTCTGGAATGAAGGAGTAATTTATGGCGAAAGTATCAAATAAATATCTCGAAGTTGATCCATATCTCATTATCGAAAAAGGATTCCATCAAGATCGTCATCAAGTTAGTGAATCTATCTTTTCTCTTTCTAACGAATACGTCGGAGTAAGAGGATTCTTCGAAGAAGATATATCTCTTCCTCATCTTATTGGCACCTATTTTAATGGTGTTATTGAAGTGGGCACTGATTTAGGCGCGCCTCATTATAAAGGAGTGGTCAACAAAACCCATTTCACCCTCAACAGTGTTAATTTCCTTAAATGTCATATCGATGCCTTAGGAGAAACTCTCGATTTATGTAAAGTTAGTTTTGATAACTATCTAGAAACACTTGATATGAGAAGTGGACTCTTAAAAAGAGAATTTGTCTGGAATGTTAAAGATATTCATATCTATGTCTCCTTTGAAAGACTACTTGATATGGAAAGATGTAAACATGCTTATCAAAGAATCACTTTTAGAAGTGATAAAGATGTCGAATTAACTCTATCAATGTCTCTTGATTTTGGTATTGTTCACTGGGGAAAGACCTGCTACTGGAATGACATTAGTGTCATAGAAAAAGATGATATCCATGGTGTTTCTTCTAAAACGATAACTACAAATCAAGAAATCATCTCTCTTCAAAGAATTACCCCAAGATTAAATAACGTTAAAACCTCTAATAAAGAGTTAGATGAATATGGCACCTTAAAACTTACTGCGAATAAGGATATGGTTATCAGTAAACATATCTTTAATCATGTTGTAGATGGTGATTACAATATCAAAGAATTTGTCAAAGAACTTAAAGATGATGACACGATTGACCAAGCAATACTTAGAAACAAAGAATACTTTAGAAAAGTATATGAAAGATCCGATATCATCATCGAAGGTTCTGATTTAGATCAACAAGGAATTAGATATTGTATCTTCCAACTTGAACAAACATATCATGGATATTCTAAAAACAACAATATTGGCGCGAAAGGATTGACTGGAGAAGCATATTCCGGACACGCTTTCTGGGATAGCGAAACATATTGTCTCCCGTATTACCTTTTCTCTAACCAAGCATCCGCGAAAAATCTTTTGATGTTTAGATATGAAACTTTGGGGTTCGCAAAAGAAAGAGCGAAAGACCTCGACTGCGAAGGTGCGTGTTATCCAATTGCGACGAGAAACGGGGAAGAAGCATGCACGTTATGGCAACATGCTTCATGTCAAATCCAACCAACCACCGCAGTGGGATATGCGATTTTCCATTATATGAACATTTATCACGATGATGAATTCATGAAGAAATATGGTCTCGAAATGATATTAGAGATTTGTAAATTCTTACTTACTCGTGGTCAATACAATATGGATAATACATATTTTGGATACTACGGAGTAATGGGGCCAGATGAATTCCAATTAATGGTTAATCATAATACTTACACAAACTATATGGGAAAGAAGATGTTTGAATATCTTTTCACCCTTTTAGATAACCCAAAATACCATAATCCAGAACTTCTTAAAAAGTGTGGCTATACAGATGAATTATTAAAAAGAATGAGGGATGCTAGTGATAAAATGCTGATTTTATATGATGATAAGACCAAATTATTTGAGCAGCATGATGGCTATTATAAACTCCCACATATCGATATCCATTCTATCCCTGTCACCGATTTTCCTCTATATTCTCATTGGTCATATGACCGCATTTATCGTAACGACATCATCAAACAACCTGATGTCTTAATGTTCATGTTCCTTTATCCAAGTGATTTCACATATGAACAAAAGAAAGCGAATTATGAATATTACGAACCAAGATGTATCCATGAATCATCGTTGTCACCAAGTATCCACTCAATTTTTGCTAGTGAATTAGGAAAAGAAGATGAAGCTTTAAACTTCTTTAACTTCGCGACAAGACTCGATCTAGATGATTATAACCGCAACACATGTGAAGGACTTCACATGACATCAATCGCTGCTGCGTGGATGAATATCGTCTATGGATTCTTAGGTCTAAGAAGTGATAAAGAACAAATCGAACTTAATCCAACTCTTCCAAAGAGATGGAATAAATATCGCGTTAATCTTTATTATCAAAACCGCATCATCAAGTCGGAAGTAAATAAAGATTATCTAAATATTGACGTCATCGGTGAGTCAATCACCTTAAAAATATACGGGAAAGACGTACGAATTGATAAAAATCTCAGGATTAAAAGATCATGAAAAAGGAAGAATTCATCTTAACGAAGAAAGGCTATAATCCTAAAGATATCGTTTCCTTTGGAAATATGTTTTTGCTTGGAAATGGGAAATATGGATATCGCGGAACATTAGAAGAATATCGAGAAGATGAAATGGTGGCCTTTAATGTCCTTGGACTTTATGACCAATATCAAGATAAGTGGAGAGAATCAATTAATCTCCCTAATCCATTCTTTATTGAAACATTCGTAGATAATGAGTCTCACTCTTTGCTTATAAAGAAACCAATTAACCACGAAATATCTCTAGATATTTATAACGCAGCATTCCTTCGTAAAACTGAATTTGAAAAGATTAATATCTCCTCAATGAGATTCCTTTCTTCTAGTGAGAAAGATTTGATCGCTGAAAGATATGTTATTGCTGTTAAAGAAGATGTGGATATCGATATTAAATTCGGAGTGGATTTAGATATCTATGAAATCAACGGACCTCACTTTAAAGATAAAAAACTTGAAGTTAAAGATAACAAAGTGACATTCGTGGGTCTCACTAATGAAGACAAGGAAATAACGACATTCACAATCTATCAATCAGATGAAAAGATGACCTATGTTGATGGCTGGTTCCATATCAAAAAGAAGGCAAAAGCCAAAGAAAAAATCACCATAATCATCTACTCATATGTTAAA
>JAFSNY010000061.1 GCA_017447305.1 Bacilli bacterium
AAGATTAGCTAGACAACGGATAAATCTTCGGAACTTTTTGTTCCTAATAATTCTACGTATAGACATATGTTTCTCCTTATATCTATAGTATACTTTAGTTTTCTATTTATAGAAAACTATTTTCATGCGTCTGTGGAAAATTACTACAAATCTTTGACAGTTATTAACATAAGAAAACCGGTTCTCTCTTAACTAGATCACCGGTCATTCTTATGATTGGGGTCCGCTATTTCACATTTTCATGCGTTTCGCCTAATTTTCCTCAGGAAATCTTCAAACTCTTCTATCGAGTTAAAGTCTGGTTTTCTATAAATAAATGTAGTTGGAGATAAATAAATCATTCCATCAGGACCAAGACCCCAAGCAAAATGAAAGTCGGCAGCGCGATCAAACACTCCGTTATCTTGAATGCCGTAGTCAAGACACAACCGTCTCATTCTTTCAAGTTCACCACTTCTTGTCATAATTAAATAAACTTTATCGATTTGTATACGCATTAACATACCTCATTTTTTAATAATCCAATGGAGATACATACTATTTTCCACTATTTAAGATAGATTCAAACACTCTATAATTTGTGTCATCTCTGCCACAGAAAATAGCAAACTCAACTTTTTCAAAATAATACTTATTTAATAGATCTTTAAACACTTTCGCAACGATATGTGGGTCGTTATGGAACGCTCCACAACCAAATGCACCTAAGATTAAGACTTCCGCTCCTTTTGCTTGAGCGAGTTTAAATATTTTTTCAATTCTTTTTGTCAAAACTTCTTTTTCTTTTTCTTCAATCATCTGAGAAGTATCAAACAGATGGGGAGCTGCTGAAACGATAACATCAACTTTGTGTCTTTCTTTTAACATTCTTGGCGCTTCATTATCATTCTTAAAGATAACAATGTCTGGGAGATAGATTAAATCATCCGTTCCCCAGCAATCAAGATCTCTGTGCTTGCTATGATATAGTGGCACATCTTTAAATAAGCAAGGGAATAAGGTTGATATGCGGCATAACGCTTCTTCTTGTGCGTTTGCGTGCCACGGATTTCCTCCTGGATGAGAACTACTAGCGAAATCTAAAACCGCAACCTTTTTACCTTTATACTCATCCGCCATCGATGCTTCATAGCTTCTCTTTTTAGATACGATAATGTTACTGGTAGATTTATGATTAAAATCATAATCTATTTGTTCGTTTTCATAGATAATGCTTTGATTCTTAAGTGTCTCCTCGATAGAGTTGGACAACGCATCATCAAAAACACATTTACCATATGTATGGTTCATGACAAAATGAGTTAATCTCCCATAATTGCCTCTGATTTTTGATTCTTCTATAAGAAGATCTAGTTGTTGATGATATTCTTCATCAGAAAGCACTCCATCGATGAGAAACAGATTTTTATATTCGATATCCATAATTAGCCCCTTTCTTTATTTAAGAATAATCGATCAATTCCAGTATAGATGTAATAAGGTAAGGCGACAAATAAGACAATAATATAATCAAGTAAGAAATAGGTAATGACGAACATGAAGTTCTCGTTTTCTTTTATCGCATTAACCATTCCCACTACTTCAAATGAGAATAAAGTAATAATAATCAATGATAAAACAAACGATAAATCAATCTTTGGTAAGAATGAATTAAATATAATAATCGCGATAAACGCTAATAATAAGGCCATTCTAAGGACTTTAAGGCCATCGTAGAAGGAATAATCACTACAAGCGAAATATCCTAAACGAATGATTGATACATAAGCAATAAAGTAATACACAAATCTAGATTTCACAATAGTGAGAAAAGAGAAATACCTTGATTGAATATAATTTAGTTTATAAGCATTAATGATGTAAAAAACGAGGCTTAGAAGAGGAATAAAGTAAAATGGTACATTTGGTAGGTAATTAGAAGAAAAGACGTAGAAATCCCCGATTATAAAGGAAAGAGTGATGATTATTATTCCGCTTATTAGTAGTAAGAAATAATCAAAATTAATCACAAGGCGATATTCATCAATTAATCTATCTACGTGAATATTTTCCGCGGTGTTTCTTAAAGCAAAATACTCAATGACCGCAGATATTGATAAAAAGCCTATTCCTAAGATATCAAATTGAAAGAAGAAGGCTTTGTGAGCAAATTCATAATAAATATTAGAAAAGAATGGAATCACTAAAAGAATCAGATAACAAACTTTAATAAAGAATGATGATCTTTTAAGTAAATAATTATTCTTGAAAAAGGATAATGTCGTTAAAGTTAGACAAGCCGCTCCAAAAAGATATGCAATATAGAAGAATGATGCCTTTATTCCTAAATTAAAGAAATGCTCTGCAACAACATATTCTTCACCTTCTTCTCCGGCCTTAACAAAAATAAGAAGGAAAATAAATATCAAAGAGATAAGTAAAAACCCTAATGAAAATAGATATAGTTTCTTTGATTTTTCCATAACACATCTATTATAGATGAATATACCTCTAAATAAGATAAAAAAAAGTATCAGCTCACGCTGACACGTAACCGTTGCCATGTGCAGGGGATTTCACCCTGCGCATTGGACCAAAAGTTAAGTTCCTTCGACTGGTGATGCTTCTTGTTGACAACTCGTTTTGAACTGCTTAGCGAGTTGGTGGCCAGCTTCCCTTAGTTGTTAACTTCAGGGCTTTCATCCTCTTCGTCATGTCCGGTGCTGGGATTACTCTGTCAAACTTTAACACAGATGCCAGTGAGAGCAAGCTCTCAGGGAGGATCGTACCGATAATTACCACAGGGGTAATTCTTTGCTAGTGCAACCAGTTAATTGAAGCTCTTTAATCTTCCAAGATTCCATCAGCTGTTTAATGGAAATGGTTGGCTTACCTAGTCTTAAGTTCTTTAGACCATTTCTTCGCGGAATTTCCTTTAGCTGGGTTCTTCCGCTATCGCCACACGTTAGATTGAGTAATGTGGTTTAGGTTTTGCTATCTTGATTTGCAAGATGGCGTCTTTGCCTCTTCGTCTTGTGTCCGGCGGTGGGATTACGCTGTTAAACTCTAACTCAGCGACCACTGTAACAGGGAGGTGTGCCGTTTAGTTAATCCGAGGATTAACAAGCCTTTGCGATCATTAACCAGAACATTTAATTCTGGAAGCCTTACTATCAACGTCGTTTTAGCGGTGACCGTCTTTACTTGAAGGCTAAGTTTTAGTTCTCATTCACTTAACTTGGCTCTAACACCGGTTAAGCTTATTTCGCGTTTTGAGCTGACGTAGCGCGAAGGTGAGGGATGAGTAATTAGCTGACATCTTCCTCTTCGTTCCGTGTCGGGCGGTGGTCTGATGCTGTCAAACTCTAATTCAGCAGCCACTGTAGCAGGGAGGAATGCCCTGGCTAATCTCTTTTAAGGTTAGCCGCGCTAGAGCGATTATTAATCTAGAAGATTTAGGATCTAGAAGGCGCGTTATCAACTGATATACCTGCGCTAATCGACTTATCTAGTCTTAAGTTTTGTAAGCCGTTTCTTTTCAGGAGCTCGTCAGGGTTTAGCTGATGTCTTCTGATATCGTCACACGTTAGGTTGAGTAATGTGACTTAGGCTTGGCTCGAGGGATTGACCAGGAACTTATTTGCACCTCTTCGACATGTCCGGTGATGGGATTACGCTGTTAAACTCTAACTCAGCAACCATTCTAGGAGGGAGGTACGACCGGAACTCGATATCTCTATCAAGTTGATGCCAGAGCAATCGTTGGTCTCTTCAGTTTAAGAAGGGAGGGCGGCCTATCAACGTTGGCTTGTCGCCGATTGGCTTATCTGGACTCGACTCTATGACCTGCTCGCGGATTTTTTAAGGAAAGGGGGATCCGCTCTTCCCACGTTTTGAGCTGCTTTAGCGTGGGGATTGGTCGCGTCTCAAGTTATTGGCTTGAGATTGCCTGTTTGGCTCTTTTATCCTCTTCGTTTCGTGTCGGGCGATGGGCTTACGCTGTTAAGTCTGAACTCAGCGGCCACTAATGATTTCTCATCATTGAGGATCGTGCCTGTAATCACCGAAGTGATCCGTGCTAGTGCAATCGTTAGTCTAGGACTTTTAAGTCCTAGGTTACGTCCTATCAACTTGGTTTTAACGTCGATTGACTGACCTAGTCTTGAGTCTAATAAGTATCTATCAATACTTATTATCCCATCCAAGCGGTTGTCCGTTTGGATTAGTACATTATCCCCTTATTGAAATATTATTACAAGCATTTTTTAAAAATTTTTTTAACTTTTTTTATTTTTCTCGATTCAATCAAAGAATATTTTTTAAATTTTTTTTGAAAAAAAATAAATATTTATATAAAAAAACACAAAATTTTTAATTTTTTTGCGTTTTTTTCTCTATATATACGTATACGCTATGTATGCGTCCTACTTTCTTAAATAATTTATAGTTTCCATTTATTTAAATACAAGTCTGGGTAATTAAAAACTTTTAAATAAATATCTTTGAAATCGATTAATAAAGAATAAACGGGTAATTTTCTAAATTCTTCTTTACCGATGAACTTTTTATATGTCGAACATAAGAAGTCAAAAATCTTGCAAGTATAAGAAATTAAGTTAATCCAATATTCTTCTTTGTTTTCTTTTTCTTGTTCACTGGTAAACGGATGAGTTTCCACGCTTCCATACGCGGGAGGATTAAGAAGATCTTTTAATTCTGGAATGAGTTCGTCTAATTTAGCTTGTTCCACGATTTGAGCGATACCGTATTTTCCATTAGCCCAATCTCTAATCCAACCATAATCAAAAAATTGATCGACTTTGCTTGTGATTCTACGATTGTCTCGATAAAGTTTTTTATCGATATCATCCATTTGAGAATATTTATATTTTTCACCAAGAAGTTTAATGTATTCGAGAAGCATTGTTCTATTATTAGATAGAACATAAGTCATCGCAACCTCTTCAATCGCGCTTTTAAGCATATAGGAAGCTTGGATATAGGAATCGCTTCTAAGAAGATAGCAAGCCGCGTTAATCGTTTTATATGATTCAGCGATTAAATTATAAAATGGCCTTTTATCTTTACTTTCTTCAACACGGATATAGTAATCAAAAATGATGAAAGGCATCTCAGAAGAAACTTCCGTGATGCAGTCACACATCTTATCTAATGACCTGATTAATTCTTTTCTATCCATGTTTTATTCGTTAATAATTTCTTCTTTAGTGATTAGTTCACCATCTTGGTGAAGGACTGTTAAATTAATTAAAACTTCATTGGCGATAAGAGCGAACAATGCGGTGAGAATCGCACCCATCGAAACATCACTTAAAAAATGCGCGCCGACTAAGATTCTAGTGAAGCAAATAAGAATCGACCACGCCACTCCAGAACAGAATAATGGGAGAGAAATCTTTTCATATTTCTCATCGATATAAGGAAGAAGCAAAGCAAAGAGAATTGAACAGAGGGACGCTCCTGCATGGCCACTTGGGAATGATTTAAATTCTTCTTTAGATAAGTTTAATTCACTCATTAAGAATTTATAATTCTTACATCTTTCCCACCAACTATGGAAATAAAGACGTTCATCATTAACACCAACAATCGATCTAAATCTTGGACGATGGAAGATGTTCTTTAAGAGGGTTACTCCTGGCACTAAAGCAAAGAACATCGCAACTGCAATAATCGCTAAGACCAACCATAAATATGGTCGATTTGATTTCTTTATTAAATAGTATCCGAGGAATTCAACACCGCACATAATTGGAAGAGCAATGAGATAACCAATCCATACTTTTCCAGTGTTAAATCCATTAGGGCCAAAGAATTCTCTACCTGAGAAGTAAGTAGATAATCCAAGACCTGCTACCGCACAGATGAAGAGAATAACTTTATATGGAGTTTTATATCCTCTTGTTAACGCTAAGGCGATACAACCGCCACCTAAGAAGGCAAACATCATATAGCCTGGAATTGTGCCAATCGTTGACATGATAATACCAAAGGTATTATTCGCACTGAAGATTGATTCACTTAACTGTAAATCAACAAATGATCCGAGAATAAATGTTGCAACAAAGATTCCTAGGACGATATAAAATGGGATTCTTAATGATTTCATATAATTAAAATCTCCTAAACAATGTAATTATACTATAAGTCGGTCTTCTCTTCTTCTGATGAAGATGTTTCTTCATCATTTTCGAAAGATACATCAGCTTCTTCTTGATATTCTTCGCTGTTTCTGACTTCTTCTTCAACCTTTTTCATGTTGATATCTTCCACAACAACAGTTCTAGATAATAAGTCGTGAAGCGCACTTTTACGCTTGGTGAACGCCATTAAGACGATTGAGCCAACCAATAACACTGCGGTAACGATAACTTTTACTAAATAAATAGGAACAAGATAATAGAAGACAGGCATGAGTAAGAAGAAGATGCCACGTGGTAATATTTGCCATTTCTTAACAAATTCACCACTCTTCATATCAACGAGAGATAACTTGAATAATAATTTACCAAGACTCTTACCATTTCTCATGAATAGAGGTAAGAGATAATAGATAACAATGACAAAGAACATTCTTGATAAGAATGTGATGAGGTTATTAGCGTTTTCAATAGTGTTCGTTGATGCGACTAAGAATTTTTGTGCATACAACACATCAATGGATTTTTTATAAGCATTATAAACAAATGTCTCCATTTCAGAACTTGGTTTAACAATGTTTTCTGAAGATTCTTCACTTGTTGGAGCAAAGATGTATTTAGGATTAACAACACCAACTTTGGAATAATCGATTTCGTCCCCGTTCTTTTGATAGACGAAATAATCTACTTCTGCAGTTTCTCCTGGTTTAGGAAGTTTTAAGACATTTTCGTTAAACCACTGAACAGTGTAGTAGTCTTTTTGTAAGATTCCATCTTTGATGACGAGATTATAATCTTCACTTCCAACCTGTCCTTCTGGGATCTTAGTTGTGTCATTAGTGAGATAAACGGTATAGAAATATGATAACGATGAGAGGATATTATATTCCCCTTGCTCATTCGTGTTGAAATATTCATCAGTTGTGTAAGCGGAATAAGATGATCCGCTTTTCTTTGCTAAATGGGATGATTCAACGTGTAATTCTTGTAACGCGACATTTTCTTTTAAAACTGGAGAATTATCTAAAGCGATACGATAAATGATAAAAGAAGCAAGGATGCTTCCGAAGATAACGAGAGATAAATCAATCGCTGCAGCGACAATACGGGTAAAGATTGAGGCATTAGGTTTATGCATGCTAGAACCTCCTATCAAGGGATTTCTCCAAATATAATACACGAAATGTTTATATTTGTGTTAGCATATCATTGATAAATAGGAGAGATGTTTATGAATAGAATTATTAAATCAATCACGTTGTTTCTGACTGTCACTCTTTTATCTTCTTGCATCTATAACGGCAACAAAAGAGTGATATTAGAAGAAGAGACTGTCACACTTTATTCCTTTGTGAATCCTCAAAACGAAAGCAAAATATTAGGTGATTACGCTATTAATGAAATAAAAGTTACACACATTGAAGATCAAGACTATATGCCTTATGTTAATCTTGAAACATTCTCTTCTTTATTTGATAGCATTCTTAGAAAAGGATACAAAAGCGTTATTGCCAGAACCAGTGATACATGGACAATAAGAGATAATAACAATAAAGGCATCTTCCGTCTCTTCCTTGATTATTATGGAAAATATGTTACATATAGCGGCGATGCAAGTAGCGCTTTTATATCTACTGATGATTATTCAAATGCATCGCTATATCTTGGAGTAAGAATGAGTCAATCAGTTCTTATTTATCCAGGAGAGGAAATAGTCACTCTTTCATATTCTGATAGCGGATACAATACCTACACGATTAATAACATAACTTATATTCCACTTTCCTTAATGGACACAATCTTTTCATCATTAAGTGGATTCCATGTTTTCTATAACTATAAAGATATCTATCTTTATGGAGATGAAGAATGGCTATGGAATAAGAATTATTATTCTGATGTTTCATTAACAAGTGAAGTCGGTCCAAAAGCGGACATGAAAGATGTTATCAATAATGAGCTTCATCGAGTCATGCCTTTATATTTAAGAGAAGAAAGACTTCATAACATTTATTTCGCTTTTGATAATCTCTACGGATTAAAACAAACAAGAAACATCTCTTCAATGAAACAATATATCATCGATAAAGGCTATGATAAGGGAATGCTTAGTGAAAACAACGATGTGAGAAATGAAGCAACACATAAATTCTTCGCTGAACTTGATGATGGTCACACTAGATTAACCGAGCACGTTAACACTAAAGATTTATGGGGAAACCAAGATGATAATTATCCGTATTTTGGACAATTGTGGCTGGATCGTATCGCTTTAAGAGCTAACTTAATTAGTCAAAGAAATGCTTTATACTCTAGCAAAGGATCATCTGTTGGTAAGGTTATTTATTCAAACGATGACTCAACCGCATTCATTTCCTTTGATGGTTTTTCAGTTTGCTATGATGCTTTAGACAGTCAAAGAAATATCAAAGATGAAGTCTATACAGAAGATACATTCTTCTTCCTTGCTAAATCTTTAGAAGAAATTAAAAATAGCGGTAAAAATGTTCAAAATGTCATCTTAGATATCGCTTGTAATGGAGGCGGTATTATCGGTGTTTTGATGAAACTTGTGACACTTTTATCTAAAGATAACAATTCATCCACAATGATGTATCGCGACGATATCGGCGCCCTCCTTCTTTATAGAACCTTAGTGGATTCCAATTTAGATGGAAGATATGACGAAGATGATGTGTATGGTGATGATTTTAACTTCTACATCTTACAAAGTGAATTCTCTTTCTCTTGTGGAAACGCCTTCCCGTTTTTCCTCGAAAAGAATAATCTTGCAACAATGATTGGTCAAAAGTCTGGCGGAGGAGAATGTTCGGTAGTTACGAACACGCTTCCAAGCGGAGAATCATATCGTCACTCCTCAAAAACTCATATCGTTTGGTATGAGGGCATGACGATTCAGGGAGACGAAGCAGGAGTAACTCCAACATATGAAGTTGAATATAATGACTTCTATGATTTAGAGAAGCTTGTTACCGCCATAAATCAATCAATCTAATGGAGATACATATAAATTTTCCGAAATAATAACAAAATGGATCCGCTTATGAAACGGACCCATTTTTTATTACTTTTCTTGATAATTATTTAAGTGTTGCACTTCCTAACGAACTATAAACCACGCATCCATTTGTGGAGTATTTAAGCGTTGTGGTAAACGATTCAGAAGAGAAGCTAACTGTACGACTTCCAGCAGACACTGTCGAACTAGAACATAAAGTCTTAGTGACTGAGGAAGATGGGATTTGTTCAATACCACCAAAAACAATTAATGTTCCACTGGTGATTTTGACAGTGCTATCGGTATCTAGTGCAGCAGCGCCGAAGTTATTACCACTAGCGTTACCTGGTCCTTTAATAATGACAACACCACCACTTTGGGTATATGTACCATTAGAATCGATGCCATCGGTGTCACCGCTTGATGGAACCATGACATCTAAATATCCACCAGTAACAATAATTGCAGGAGTGGATTTACCTGAACAGGCATTAATTCCATCATCTGTGCCAACAACATATGTTTCTCCACCACTAATAGTGATGACGTTACCTTCAAGACCTTCATAGGCAGAAGAAATGTTGATGGTTCCACCACTGATTTCTAAATTATAATCCGCATGGATTGCGTCATCGGCAGCGTAAAGTTCATATGTTCCACCACTAATGTAGACATTTCCAAGTGGGGTTGTTCCATTTTCTAAGCTTCCATCATTATTAGCGTGGATTGCATCATCATAGGCTTTAATATCAAACGTTCCACTCTTAAGGTAGATTTCATTTTCCGCTTTGATACTTTTCGCAGAGATATCTGCTCCATTAGAGGAGGCTTGATAATTACTCCAACTTCCAAAGCTAATCTTTCCGCTTCTAATATAAGAGACCATAATCGTGTCATATTCAGTATTAAAAGCTTTAAGATCACTAACTGCTTCATAAGATGAGGTTGAGAATGATGTAACATCACTTCCACTAAAGCGATAAAGGGTGAAGTTAATTGCTGATTCTGGTTTTTCTATTTCATAGATATAGTAAGTGGATCCACCACCAGGTCCTCCACCTGGTCCACCACCTTGTTGAGTTTGAGAAGTTTTGAATGCTGCTTTATACCATTCACCATTGATGTATGCGGCGTACGTGTAACTACCATTTGAATATAAGGCTGAATTCATCTTGATGTAGAAGGTTGATTCGCTTGTATCGATGGTTTCACCTTCATAGGATGAATATTCATTGGTTCTACTTGTGTAGGTAATTGGATCGCTTTCTTCAAAGACAACATCATGAGATGCAGCGATAGAATCTCCCCATGAATTAATTGTGATTGTTCCACCATTGATGGTGATATCACCTCTTTGATTACCTTTTGAGGAAATATCGCTATTTTCCGTACGAATTCCATCTCCACCACAGGAGATATTGATTGTGCCAGAAGAGATAGTGACACTATCATTTCCTTTGATACCATGATGAGGAGCGTTGATGTTAATTGTTGCTTTTTGAATCTTAACATCATCTTTACCATGGATACCATTACAGTAACCAGCATTAATATTTAATGTTCCAGTGCTCTTGATTTTTAAATCTCCATCTGCGACATAGATAGCTCCTTTGCCTTGAGTGTCATCATCTTCTTCATAGACACTCCTAGTGTCATTGATGTAGTTGATGGTATTTTTCTTAACTGAGAGTTCAATTTTATCAGCGCTTGCAACATAAATTGGTGAATTCTCATCATTTTCAAGAGTAACACCACATAATTCTACGATGATTGCTTCATCGGGAGCGTTAACATAAACTTGTTTGTAGTTTTTCTTAATAGCGAACGTATATTCATCTTCTATTTCATCATATTCACCTTTGGATAATGTATCTTCGGTGATTAAATAGATATTTTCATCATCTATGTCTGGATTATAATCATCTTCATTTGGTTTTTCTGAAACAGAGAAAACACATGATGCTTTAAATCCACCATCCTCTGTCTCAGCGGTAATGGTCGCTACACCTTCTTGAAGACCACTGACAATGCCATTTTCAACACTTGCGATTTCATCAAGCGTTGAACTCCAAGTGATGTTTTGATTTGTCGCATTATATGGTTCAATTGAAGCGGTAAGACTTAATGTATCACCAATGTAAAGTGATGCGGTTTCATAATTAAGTGATATTCCAGTAACAGGAATAGCTTTATCAGAAACATTTACTTCACATGTCGCGGCGAATTCTCCTTCAACTGTTGTAACAGTAATAATGGCGTCTCCAATAGAAACACCTGTGACTTTTCCTTCACTATTAACAACTGCGACATCACTATCAGATGAACTCCATTTAACGCTAGCGTTATTCGCGGTGCTTGGTAACACTGTCGCAATCAATGTAACTGATTCATTGATTGCAAGATTAAGTGAGGTTTGATTAAGCTTTACACCTGTGACCGCGCCATTATCAACTGATTCGCCCTCTTCATCAGATTCTTCGATAGGAGTTGTTTCTTCTTCGCTTGATTCTTCAACTGGAATTGATTCTTCTTCACTTGAAAGGACACTTTCTTCTTCAGAAACTGGTTCTATGCTTTCTTCTTCACTCTCGATAACGCTTTCTTTTTCAGAATCTAGGATGCTTTCTTCTAAAGAAGATTCTTCAACAGGAACACTTTCTTCACTACTTGTAAGAGACTCGACTGATTCAATACTTGATTCACTTGGTCTTGGTTCTTTATTGTTACAAGAAACAAGAGAAAGAGACAACAAGAGAGTTGTTCCTAATATAATGTGATTAATAGATTTCTTTTTCATGGGTCTATATCCCCCTTCTATAGTAAGAGAAAATAATTATTTGTTTTCTCTTTCCTATACTATGACATAAAAACATTTTTCTCATAAGTAATTTTTAATATGTAGCAGCATTAATAAAATGGAGTGAGTGTTTTTTCCATATTTATTCTATAAATAGAATAGAAAAATGGGATTTAATTTGATAATTATATGTAGTATAATTCAGTTAAATTCGGCAAACCCGAAGTAATTCGGCGACGCAAAGCTAGAGGGTCCAAGTAATTGGATAGCCAGTTGCACTTATCTTTTATTTCGGTGCTGCGTCGTGTCGTATTGCATCATTTTTTATTCTTATATGGAAGAAAAAGTTAATAACAAGAAAAGAAAGCTAAGTTTCAACATCGAATTTAAAGCAACTCTCATCATTATCGTTTTAGCGTTATTGATTGTTTTCACTTCGATGATTTATTTCTCTATTACCGAGAAGAGAGAAAACGAAAGTAGATATAAGAATCTCGCAAATAACTTATCTAGTACGGTTTCAGAAGTTGTTAATGTTCCAGATTATATCGAATTAAGAGATAAGGTTCTTGATATATACGAACAACAAGAAAAGAAACCAACCAGTGAAGAATGGGGAAGCCCTGATTGGAACGAATATACATCTAAATTCGCTGAGATTTATGAAGATCCAGTTTTCATTAGAACTAGAGATTTCTTAAGAAAACTTGTCGACGCTAATCCGAATAACGATGTTAATTGTTTTTATTTAATATATGTCGATGTCGCTCGTGAATTATGCGTCTATATCGTCGACAGCGCGCCTGATGAAGAGGCATGTCCGCCTGGATGTATTGATACATTCTCTGACGTTAATAAACCAGTATTAGAAGATCCAGAATATGGTTTCCCTGCTTACACTAATAATAGTGCGGAATACGGATGGTTAGTTACCGCAGGATTTGCTATTCATAATGGTAATGAAGTTGTGGGCTATGCGGTTGTTGATATTTCGATGGCGGCCATTAACGCTAAACACCTAAATAACATTGCAACATTATTCCTCTTCTTATTCCTCTCAGTTGTTGCGGTTTGTATTATTGGTATTATCATTGTTCATCTTGTTTTCGGAAACCCAGTTAGAAAACTTAAAAGAGTCGCGGAATCATATGATAAAGATGATCCAGAAACCACTCATAGAAACTTCGTTAATCTAAACATGAACACTCATGATGAAGTCAGCGATTTAGCAGAATCAATGAAGAAGATGGAATCTGATGTTTATAACCAGATCAATCAACTTATTTTGATGAACAAAGAATTAGAAGAATCACAAAGAGAAGCACGTGAAATGACCGCTTTAGCGAACAAAGATGGTTTAACAGGCGTGCAAAATAAGATTGCTTATAACAGAGAAGAAGCAAGAATCAACGCTTTAATCAAAGAAGGACAAATGGAGCCTTTCGGAGTCGCGATGATTGACCTTAACTATTTAAAGAACACGAATGACGAATTCGGACATGATGCGGGTGATGATGCATTAATTAAACTCGCTCACCTTATCTGTATCGTCTTCGCTCACTCCCCAGTTTATCGTATCGGAGGAGATGAATTCGTTGTTATCTTAACCAAGCATGATTTTAATCATCGTAAGTCATTAATTAAGAGCTTTAACATCAAGAATAAACAATTAATGGATGATGACAATTTACCAGATGCAGAGAGAATCTCCGCGGCAATAGGGTACGCGATATTCAACCCAAAAGAAGATACATCAGTCGAAGACGTCTTTAAACGCGCGGATAAATTCATGTATGAAAGAAAGCGCAAAATGAAAGGCGAATAGATTAATCAAGCATATCAAAAAAGCCCATTAACTATATGTTATCGGGCTTCTTTTTTATCCTTTGGATATTTTTATTATTATTAATAGAATGAAACGTGTCCTAAATAGACATAGGTTGTTTCAGCACTAGTACTTTGGAAGAAGAATGAAACGTTATAAATTGTTCCAACATCCATTCCAAGTTTAATATTCCTCCATTGATTTGAACCAAGGCTATCTTTTTCATAAATCATTGAATATGATCCGCTTGGAATCGCATGATCTCCAGATATAGAAGAGGCAGTTTTATAAACATAGATTCTAAATAAATTGTAGACGCTCTCTCCGTTAGGATTAAATAACCAAATGGATATTCCTTTCGGAGTAAATCCTGATCCGCCATTAAAGTCTTCTTTTAAAGTGAATCTGGTTTGTCTATATGAATTATTGGCAATTCTTAATCCCATAGAATAGTCATTATCTAAGCGATGGGTCGAATCTGCGGTGGTCCAATCTCCACTTCCAGAGTTAGCTACCCAACTTCCCGACATATACCATCTTTGCCACACTAATTGTGATGCAGCATTGGTGGAATAATTACAACGATCATGCCACGACTCAGAACAAGTAATTGAACCATTATTTGTTGTAAGAGCGGATGCAGAACCACTAATCGCAACATTAGAAATTGTTCCAGCATCACGATTTACAGTTCCTGTTAATGTTCCATAATCATATGTTGATATAGTGCCAGTGGTTTCAATTGATAAAGCACCTGTACTTTTGTTAAAACTATAACTGGTTGCACCAATATCTGAACCATTAGCTTCTACTTTGACATGTTCAGTATCATCACCACTTAATGTAATTAAGATTGGGATAGAATCTTTTCCTAAGAGTGATGCGGCCGCACTATTTAAATTAGCGTATCCAATCGCAGTCATTGTCACCATATCTTCTTGAGGGAGATAAATATCATCAGTGTTTGGAACATAGATTCTTAAATGTTCCATAAATGAAATATAGTTTTGACCGACATAAGAGCTAGATGTTGAAGAAACATTGAATGTTCTTCTCCTAAATCCACTCCAGAAGGATGAATTTAAGACTGATAATGTTGAGGTGATATTACCTGGACGAGGAGAGTATGTTCCATGGTCTCCCCAGCAATCACTTCTCCATTGATATCCTGAATCGACAATGATGACTGTGTTTTCTGGTAAATCACCATTCGCGGAATAAAATGGTCTAGTGCACATGAATTTTTTCGCTGTATCATCGACATAACTATTAGTTAATTCATAGTATGAATCGCATTTATAGAATCCAGTAATTGGATCAAGATGTAATCTATCAAATGAATCAATATTTAATGAACTAGATTTGAACAACACCTTATCAGCGTCATATTTATCGTTTGCGCCTTTGACTTTTAATTCACCAATACTGGCGTTAGGAACGTAAATATGGAAGTTATCGAATATTTGATCATATTGACCTAAAAGTGTCGTCTTTCCAGCTTTAAAGATATTAAATGCACGATATAAATATCCATCAAAGAAGTCCTCATCAACAACGATGAGATTTTGATATGTTTCAGGCGCGCGATTTGCTTGTTGCGCATCACTTACCCAATATTCAGGTCTGACACCAAAACCTTCAGGAATGACCGCTAATGAGCCAAGAGGAAGCGTTTCTTCAGTGAATCTCTTTGTGGATGTATATAAATTAGATGTTCCACTGACATTGGAGTTTCTCTTGTTATAGTTACTTCCATCTGAACTATTCCAATATGAACATCCGACTAGTTCAGCATCTATTTCTGTATAAGCAGATAAGTCATACGCCCCAATATCTAGTGAGGTATAGACACTATTGCTTACTGCTTTAGGAGTTTGATAAGCATTTCTAATTGCTTCTTTAGCCACAAGTTTAAATGATGCATTTGCCTCAGGTGGTAAATAAGAACAATCACTGATATCTAAATCAATATCAAAGACATTAGAAACAAAGTTTAACGCTAATAAATAACGTCCATGAACACTAGACATATGTTTTCCATCTCTAGTGAATGTATCTTTCATATAGGAAGTTCTAAGATTTTGCACTGCTGTCCCAGCAGGAATTAACATATCGAATAATCCTAAAGGTTCAACTTGAGTGTCATAACAATCAATAATCGCATCAAACATCGCATCTTGGTCATTACCAAAATAGGAGAAATAATCGTAATAGTCATGATAATCATGATCATACGCCCATGTTTGATACCAATAGAATTTAGGTGATGACCCAACGATATCTCTAACACCATCAACCAAATTCTCTAAATTAGCATATGTCGTGCTTCTTCCAATTTCTGCAGATGCTTGTTGGAAGGTAATGACATCCCATGTACGAGAATTAATAATTTGTGATAAAGTCATGTTGTCGTTATATACCCATGATCCACCATTCATGCTGCGCATAGAGTAAGATGCGTTGTTTTCATTAAGATTCGTGTAATGGGTATTAATCGTACATCCAGCGATATATGCATCATAAATATTTAAGTTGATACCATAAGAAGCGGCCACTCTTGCGGAATAAAACACTGTATCATCTGCGAAGGAGTTACCAATCATTAAAACGTTATAATTAGTTTTAGAATAACCAGAGTCATTACACGAATAATTAATGGTTAAATTATTAATATTCACGTTCACGTTATTATCATTCTTAATATAAAAATAAGCGGGATACTCATCATTAAATACATAATTCACGTTAGGAGATAGTGTCTTTTTATGCGTATAAATGATCTCTTCATTATCAAGGGAAAAGCCATAATGTAAAGAGAGGGGGTAGCCACTATCAGAGGTGAATTGAATTGAAGTAATTCCGCTTATTTTATTGTTATTTCCATAAGCGTTAACTGGGTTATAGAAATATCCGTTTGGAAGGACAGTCTGCCATCCCAAGTTATAAGCAATGACATTAGAGGCTTTAATATCTAATAAATTTCCGCTAGCGGTAGAAACAGAGGATAACGTTTCACCTTCATATGATGAAACTGCATCACTAATTTCTTGACCATCAAAATTTAGAGAATAATTGTCTCCTCTTGTTTCAAAAAACTTATTAGAGATCCCTTTATTAGAAAGAACCACAATTGTTCCAAATAGGACTATTGATGAAGTAATGGATAAAAACGAAAGTCTCTTTTTCATATTAATTACTTAATAGGGGCCCCTATTAAGAGGCCCCGTACCTTTCACAAAAAATATTTTATTAGAAGAGTGCAATATTATCAAATGATAGATATACGCCCGTGTTGTTAAAGTCCGCAATTTGGAAGTTATAAATTGCAGCGGATGTGAATCCCATAGCAACATACGTCCATTGACCCGCAACAGCGGTTACAGAACCTGTTTCAAAGTTGCTACCAAAGCTGCTAGCTTTATAACCCCACATTCTTAAGGTTATATCGCTTCCAGATGGATTATAGACCCAGAATTGGACATTAGCGACAGTCTTGGCTGGTGAGAAGTCAGAGTTGAAGTTAAGGGCAACAGCGCCGCCACTATAGCCTCTACGTTTGACAGAACCAGTACCGGAAACATATTCGGTTGTATTACTGGTGATTCTATCAGCGTTACTACTATCTACTTGCCAGCTACCTGACATATAGCGACGTTTGAATAATGATTGAAGCGAAGAAGTATTTCCATCACAATCATAATAATTCGCTGTACGTGTCGCAGTGATAGAACCATTGTTACTAACGTAGGATTTAATACTACCACTACAAGAAATACCAGTTAATCTATCATTTTCGACATCATATGTACCTGTGATATTGCCATATGACATACTGCTAAAACTACCTGTTGTAGTAATAGTGAATGCGTGAGTTGATCCATTATATGAAACACCTGTAGCAACAGCATCAGAGTTAGCTAATCTAACAGCAATAAGCCCATTGGCTTGTGTACCAAAGGCGATAGCGATTGTATAGGAATTACTACTTACATTAGCACTGCCGAAGAATGTTCCTTCTGGGTAATCAACTACTGGATCAGTAACGGTGACAGTACATGTGTCAGTGTATCCACCATCAACGGTTGTAACAGTAATTGTAGCAACACCAGCAGCAACTGCGGTGACAGTACCATTACTAACTGAGGCGACAGAATTATTACTTGATGTCCAGTTGACGGCTTTGTTTGTTGCGTCATTAGGAGCAACAGTGGCGGTTAAATTACCTGTTCCGCCAGTGGTTAATTCTAATGAACTACTTGAGAGAGTAACTCCAGTAACGGCGACTGGAGCAACATATTCTGCATATGGTGAAGCAGTATAGATTTGAATGTCATCGATTGGGACATATTGTGTTGATCCACTCTTTTGTTGAGCGTAGAAACCAAATCCAAGATATTCTCTACCTGGAGTTAAATCGAATTCGAAATGTTGCCATGTGCTACCAGCGGAAACAGTATAATCAAATGTCTCTCTAACTGTTGTTTGATTTGATGGTGTTAATGGAGTCGCATAGTAAACATATGCTTTCATTGTGGTGTCGTTTGCGTGATCAGCATTAAATGAAGTGTTTGTATACGCACCTCTAGCCCAGAATGAAAATTTAGCGCCTTTTCCAATAATAGAACGCACTCCATAAAGTGAGTTCATGGAAATGTAACGCATTGACATATTGTTTGAGAATTTGAATATACCACCCTTTGAGCCATTATGGCCTTTATTTGAAGTGTAGGTAGAATTGTCAGTTGAGGTCATGACTGGCCAGCCAGAACCGCCAATTTCACCGCTGCTGCTACCAGTGTAGTAATCAGCATAGTAGTTAGCTCTTAAGCCACTTGTGGTGTATTTAGCTTCGGCGGAAACATAACCTGTTCCTGTAGCTGTGTATGACTCGAAATCTTCGACGTTGTAAACGCGGTCGAAATCGATTTCTGGGATCCCCGCGTGAGTTTTACTGGCATATTCTAATTCACAGCAATCATTAGAAATGTCTAAAATATAGGACCCCCCCCCCGAACGTGCATTCTGCTCGGGAGTCGTTGACCATAGCGATTGTGCCTGAATATGATGAGTTTGAAGCCTTATCAAGGGATTCAATTGTTACATCACCATCATCGATGGTCATTTTCCAAGTGTAGGAATCATTTCCTACGCCTGTATAGACACCATTGAGGTTATTGACACTAGAACCACTATCACATGTACATGTTAATTCGATAGAAGTAATTGTTGCGCCTCCATCTAAAGCGGTTAATTCAAAGTATTTTGCGTAATCTAAGCTTGTTTTTGTTCCACTAACAAGTGTTTTGCTTTTTCCTAAAACAACGCCTTTATCAGAACGATATGGTGCGGTTCTAATAGCAACGCTTCCACTTGAAGTAGTGACTTTGATTGCGCTAATACCTTTAATTTGTCTACCTTCTTCTGCTCCATCTTGGAAGTTGAAGATCTTTCCCCTCGGTGCGAGTTGGACGAATGCGCCAGCAGCAGTCTTAGCGTTAACAAATCCTAATTCAACAGTGTTACCATTTGTTGTTGTAACAGAGCCATTAACATTGTTTTGATAATCCGATGTTAATGTTCCAGGTGTTTGACTTGAATCGAGTAATAAGTTTGGACTTTCTGTACCGATAGTCAAAATTGGACTGATTGAATGATTGGAAGAATGAACGCCAATGACTCCGATTGCGATAGCGCAGATCGTTGTAGTAATAAACAAATAAGCATTTTTCTTAGTCATTACATTTATCTCCTTTTTTGTTGTTTACTAGTTTATATAATAAAAGGAGGTTCAGTCACAAAAATTTAGTAAACTTATTTTCTTTTTTATAAACATAAATTATGTTCTATTAATAGAACAAAAAGAGTGAAATTTTTCATTATTTCACTCAAATATTTTTGTAAACTTTTTTAGAATTTAGTTAACTTTTCTTCTTTGTTTATTTTTAAACTTGGTTGAAAAATGTGGTCAGATATTCTTTTTAATCGTGAGAATATTTTGGTCGTTTTCTCTATGATAAGATACTTCATCCATCGTCTTTTTAACGATAAATAGTCCTAGTCCGCCGATTCTTCTTTCTTCAGCAGCGGCGTTTATATCTGGTTCTTCAATGTTAAGCGGATCAAAGGGCTTTCCACTATCGATGACTGAGATAGTGATGAAATGTGGATCGTCGTTTATTTCGTATCTAATTTCCACTTCTCCATCATCGCTTTCATAAGCATATGAAACGACATTAGTGATAATTTCATCTAGCGCCAAACGGATTTGATAGCAAACCTTTGGTGAAACATCGATTTCTTCTAACGCTTCAATGACTGGATCTATTGCTAGTTCGATATTATCAACCGTGGCTTTAACTTTATAAGATTCACGTCTATTCATAATTATCTTTGTGTTGATAGATTAATTATACAACTTAGTTCTCATCTAATGTAGATGATTTGTGTTTAAAGAAAATGGGTTTTATAAAGAAAAATATAGTTCTCCTATGATTATAAGCCAGTGTAGTGACTCACTATCACCCAGACAGCTAGTAAGATAAGGATAATTCCACCAATAATTCCAGATATCTCGTATTTTCCTTTTAATAACTTAACGACTTGTTTGCCTAAAAGAAGACCCACTAGAGATAGTCCAAAGGTAATAATCAAGATAATAGAAACATGTAACCAAACGGTTGATGTAGTTGATAACCCAGCGTGTAACGCTACGCCGGCGGCTAAAGCGTCAATTGCAGTAAGTATCGAGTAGAGAAAAACGTTCTTGTACGAGAATGTTTTTTCTTCCTTTTCTTCTTCTGACTTTTTAAGTTCGATAATCGATTCAATAAGCATTTTTCCACCAACAAGAAGAAGGAGACCAAAAGCTAACCATACGACGACAAGCGCTGTAATATTCCCGGCCTTTTCTCCAGCAATTTCACCCGCAACTACTTCCGCTATTTCAACAAGCCAGAAGCCGATAAGTGGCATTAAGGCTTGCATAAATCCAAATAAGAACGCAATGAAAAACATTCTCTTTTTATTGATGTCTTTCATTGTTAATCCATCAACCAGAGCGACAGAAAAAGCATCCATGGATAAACCAATTCCTAGAAAGATAATTTGAATTAGTATTTCAAATGTCATTTATTCTTCTCCAGCCATTTAATCGTATCGATCATTGTTTCTTCGATAGATATCGTTTTATATCCTAGTTCTTCTTTGGCTTTTTGAGAAGAATAATTTGAATTTTGCATTAAACAGTCCATGGAGAACCCTGTAAATAATGGCGTTTTATGATGAATTCTTGCGTGCAATTCTATGAACGGAGCCATCAACTTAATGAGGATATGCGCTACTTTTCTCTTAATTGGCTTTTTATTTGATACTTTTGCAGCGAGCTTAATTAACTCCTCAACAGAAATGTAATGACCAGTTAATAAATATGATTCTCCCTTAACTCCTTTATCTAAAGTTTTTAATATTCCTTTTGCAACATCTCTAGCATCAACAATGTCATATCCACCTTTAGTTATCGCTGGTAGTTTGTTATTCAAGAACTTCTTGATCGCGAGATTAATCGGAGAGGTGAACGGATCGTTTGGCCCCATCAAAGCGCTTGGTAAAACAATCGAGGCATCAATGTTGTATTTTGTAATTGCATCTAACACTATTTGGTTCGCGAGGACTTTGCTTTTGGAGTACACTCCATCAACTTTATTAACATCATATTCATCTGGTTCATAAATGATATCGTTTCCTTTTCTTTTAGGAATTGAATCAACGCTTGATACATAGACGATTTTCTTAAATCCTTTGTCCACTACTGAATTGATGACGTTTCTTGTTCCTTCGACATTGATATCCATCGTTAATGGATCGTTTTTCCTATATACAGATATTTTCCCTGCTGCGTGAATTAAATATTTGTCACCACTAGCTGTTATTGATAAAAAAGCATCAACATCATCTTTGTTGAGAATGTTACCTCTAACAAGGGTGATATTTTTATGTCCCTCATAGAATTCTAGGCTTTTTTCATTAGGTAAAACAAAACCTATGATACACACATCTTTTTCTTTTAAAAGTTCAATGGTGATATTTCTACCTAAGAACCCTGATATTCCAGTTATATAATATGTTTTCATTATTCGATTTCTTTATTTGTTTGCTTCTCATGAATTAAATGTTTAATTCCCACGATGAGGAAATGGGTGGCAAAAGCGGTGATGACATAACAAGAGACAACAATAAGTGTCCACACGAGATGATGGACATTTTCAGAGATGAACTTAAACGCTGGGAAGCGATGTCCATCATAAAAGAAGAAATAATCGCATCCAAATATCGCATCAAACGTCCAGATGAACACTGATAATATTCCGAATAATGATAATCCGTATTTCCAATCGTTCTTTTGAATATCGTAATAGTTAGTTACCACCATGATAAGCGGGACGATAACGATGATTCCATGATATGTGAGGATTTGCACTCCGTCGAATGATAAAGCGGAATATCCAGAAGATGGACATCCGACAAATAAAGTGATAAATCCCATAATCATATTAACGACAACAAGGAAGTTGCTTGTCGCTAGTTTGATAACTTTATTATTTGAGAATATGGCGAATGGAAATAAATAGAAGAACATCAAGCAACTATGAAGTGGGAGATGTGAATCTAACTTAAATGGATTGTTAGTGGGATTCATTCCACACATGACATACGTCCAGATATAATATGTGGTTTCTAGAGTTACTCCTATCGCCCAAAGGATAATAAGAACTTTCTTTACTATGCTTTTATCTTTTTTTCTTAGGAGAATAGAAAGAAAAACACCTATTCCAAGGATAATAAAAATAAATAATAGGTGATCCCACTGAAAAGCGTATGAGTTTAAACCTCGATTCAGCCAGTCTTTGCTAGTAAAAAATTCCATCGCTAATAATTATATCTCGATGATTAATTATTTATAATAATTTTTGACATATTCGCGTTTGCGTGATGTAATAAAAGTATTAAATTTGTTAGGTAATGTGAGGTAATAATAATGAAAGTAACATTTACACAAACAGGTTCAGAACTTTTAGTTGCCATCGAAGGCAGCATCAACACCATGTCCGCTCCCGAACTCGATAAGGAAGTTTCAGGAAAACTTGATGGAATTACATCTTTGATTTTAGATTTCAAAAATGTTGATTACATCTCTTCTGCAGGACTCCGTGTTTTATTAGCCCTTTATAAAGCTATGTCCGCTAAAGGTGGTCTTATTCTCCGCAATGTCTGTCAAGATGTCATGGATGTCTTTACGATGACAGGATTTGATAACTTCTTAACTATCGAATAAGTAGGAGAGAAACATGTATATTATTGAACAACTCGCGAAATTTACCGCGGAATCGCCTAACAATGCGATTTTATTTGATGAAGCACATAATAAAGGTATTACATACGCTCAATTAGATGATTTATCTGGTCGTATCTATGCCTATTTAAAAAGTAAAAATATCGGCAAAGAAGACTTTGTCTTAATTAATCTCCCTCGTGGAGTTATGCCAATTATCACGATGATTGGTGTTTGGAAAAGTGGCGCAGCTTGGGCGTTAGTCGAAGATACATACGCTCCTGAACGTATCGCTTATATCCGTGAAGACTGTGGCTGTAAATTAGAGATTTCTTCCGCTAACTGGGAAGAGATTATGAAAATCGAACCACTATCCGGTTTTGTTACTCCTGATCCACATGATGCAGCTTATGCTATTTATACATCTGGAACAACAGGCAATCCAAAAGGTGTTCTCCATGAATATGGAAACTTAGAAAGAGCTATCGATTCTATTAGAATTAACGGAAAGACTCCTTTTGATGGAAAAGATCGTTTAGCTTTACTTGCACCACTTAACTTCGTTGCTTCCGTTATTGTTATCTTAAAAGCCTTAAGTGTTCATAACGGAAAAACATTCGTTGTTAGCTATGCAACCATTAAGAATCCGATGGCGTTAAAACTCTTCTTCTTTGAGAAACGTATCTCCATCACCTTCTTAACCCCATCCTATGTTAGGATGCTTGGAAATACGACTGGTCCATTCCTTAGAATGTTATTCGTCGGAAGCGAACCTGCAAACAACGTCTATAACAAGAACCTAGAATTAATTAACATTTATGCTTGTTCCGAAAGCGGATTCGCTGTCGGTGTTTTCTTAATTGATAAATCATATGAAGTATGTCCAATTGGAAAACCAGAAGTTGATACGAAAATCGTTCTCATCGACGAAGATGGAAACGAAGCAAAAGAAGGCGAAATCGGTGAACTTTGTTTTGAAAACCCATATGTTAGAGGTTATATAAATCTCCCAGAAGAAAGCAAAAAAGCTTTCGTTAATGGTTTATATCATTCTGGTGACTTAGCAAGAAAAGATGAAAATGGTAACTATGTCTTACTAGGTCGTTCAGGTGACATGATTAAAATCAATGGTAACCGCATTGAACCAGCGGAAATTGAAGCCGCAGTTAAACAGGCCTTAAAAGTCAAATGGGCTGCCGCGCGTGGCTTTGAAGAAAACGGTAAGAGCTACTTATGCGCTTATTATTTGGAAGATGTCAAATTCGATCCTAATGAAATTAGAAAAGAATTAATGAAGAGACTTCCATATTATATGATTCCAGCCTTCTTCATGAAGATTGATTCCGTCCCATTAAAGGCTAATGGCAAATTTGATAGAAAAGCTTTACCAAAACCAGATGCAGAAAACTTTAGAACCGAATATGTCGCACCTAGAAACGAGATTGAAGAGAAACTTTGTAAAGCGATGGCGATGGTTTTAAAAGTTGAAAGAATTGGTATTCACGATGATTTCTATGAATTAGGTGGAGACTCCCTTGGTTCTATTCAAGTCATCGTTAACGCTGATCTTCCAGGATTAGCGGCAAGCGAGATCTTCCGTGGTCGCACACCAGAAAAGATTGCGGAATTATATGAAGAAAACCACGCGAATGATGATGGTGAATCTCCAGAAAGCAAGAATGCGGCGAGTATGAAGGTCGATCACCCATTAACCGTCGAACAACTTTACATGGTCGATTATCAACTATATACACCTAAATCCACGATGTATAACTTATTCTCCATGTTAAAGATTGATAAAGAAATGTTTGAGATGGAGAAGCTCGCAAGTACGATGATGACTGTTATTCGTAACCATCCAGCGTTATTAACAACCTTCCACTTCAATGATGATGGAGAAATTATTCAACGTTACACTCCTGAGGTATTAGAAGATATTCATGTTGAAAAAGTCAGTGAATTTGAATTTGAAGTATTAAAAGATAATCTCGTCATGCCGTTTAAGATTATCGGAGGAAGACTTTATCGCTGCCGTGTCTTTGAAACAGAAAAAGCGGGATATGTCTTCTTTGATGTCCACCACACCATCTTTGATGGAACATCATTAAAGGTCTTCATGAACAATGTTGGTAAGACCTATATGGGTATGATGCCAGATCCAGACTTCTATTACTATATGCTCGCGCAAAGAGAAGAAGCTGTGAAGACTGACTTCTATGAAGAATCAAGGAAGTACTTTGAAGATTTATATGACAATGTCGAATGGTCAAGCTATCCAACCGTCAACCATCAATCACGCGAAAATGAATTAGGTGAATTATTCGTTCCACTTGGAATCGAACAAGCCCAGATGAATGCGATGGAAAGACAATATCGTATCAGCCGTAATGAATTCTTTATCGCTGTAGCAGTGTTAGCGATCTCCATCTATAACAAGAAAAACGATATTAAGATTTCTTGGATTTATAACGGACGTGAAGATTTACAAATGATGTCCACTGTCGGTTTATTATTCCGTGACTTACCAATTGGTATTCGCTTGAAAGATAAAGACACTATTCGTGATATCTTCGCCGAAATCCATAACCAAGTCCAAGGTGGCATTAAACATAGCTGCTATGCCTATGTTGACAAACATAACCAAGTTGGAAGCGGCGAATCAGCCTATCTCCTCTATCAACAAGACATCCGTGATATGGGCGGCGCGCAAGGAATGAATATTGAGGCAATCGATATTCGTCAAAACCAAGCCGCATCACAAACAATACTTGATATGGAAATCCTTGATGGTAGTGAAGGCTTAATGTTAATGATTGACTACGCAGCGAGCCGTTATAAACAAGAAAGTATGGAAAACTTCCGTAACCTCTTTGTTA
Organism: Bacilli bacterium; assembly: GCA_017447305.1. Taxonomy (GTDB): domain Bacteria; phylum Bacillota_I; class Bacilli_A; order RFN20; family CAG-826; genus RGIG3315. The sequence goes on from JAFSNY010000061.1 coordinate 25,986, forward strand.
TGACCGCACAAGCGCTTGTCACTCACAATTCACAAAAGGATGTCACTGTCCGTGAATTAAGACAAAAACTTACCGATAAAACTAATTTCTTCGCCAAGATTATTGGTATCTTCAGAAGGAAAAAATAATGAGTAAAGAAGCCGATAAAAAAATCGCTTTGGAAAAAGAAAGAGTCCAGGCTCTTTTTGGAGAGAATAAAGAACTTAAAAAGAACCCTGATGAATCTCATTCTGTCAAATGTCTTAATGGGGTATTTATCCCAAAGATAGAAGGGAATGTACGTATTTTTAGAGGTATTCCTTTTGCCTTACCTCCAATTAAGGAAAGAAGATGGAAAAGAGCATTATCTATTCCTAAGAGCGATAAGATTTTTGAGGCTTACTATAACGGGAAATCCGCGATTCAAACGATTATCGATTCCGAACGTTCATCATATTACCCACAAAGTGAAGATTGTCTATATTTAAACGTTTGGGTTAACGATGAATGTAAAGATAAAAATAAACCCATCATGGTCTTTATTCATGGTGGTTCATATGGTTGGGGAGGCACCGCTGACCCACTTTATGATGGATTAAATTTCATTAAACTTCACCCTGAGGTTATCTTAATCACAATCGCCTATAGAATAGGTATCTTTGGCTTTGTTGATTTAAGTTACCTTAAGGGTGGGGAAGAATATGAAGATGCGCCCAACCTTGGTTTATTAGATCAAATAGAAGCATTACGTTGGATTAAGAATAACGGAGAATCCTTTGGAGGAGACATTAATAATGTAACTATCTTTGGTGAATCCGCGGGAGGAGGATCTGTTTCTTTACTTCCACTTATTGAAGAAGCAAAGGGATTATTCCACCGCGTCATCGCTGAAAGTGGCTCTGTTGCGTTAACATATTCTAAAGAAGAATGTAAATCATTCACCGATAAACTCATTAAAGAAGCTAAAACTGATTCTATGTCTGAATTAATGAAATTAAGCACGGAAGATATCATTAAATTAAATGAGAAATTAAATGAATCAAATAACTTCCCAATGAGAGATGGTAAATTAATACCTTTAGACCCATACCAACCATATAGGGATGGAGAGGCTAAAGATATCGATATGATTATCGGAACAAACGCGAATGAGATGAATTATTGGATTGGTGAACTAGGTGGTTTATTTAATTACAGTGTTGGTATCCCAATCAAATATAAAGAAGATATTAAACACCTTAATAATGAAGACCTTGAACTTGTTAAAACATTCATGAAGAAGATTAAAGGTAATAAAGTTCAAAGAATCAGTGAATTCTATAATGAAATCATGTTCCGCTTACCAGCGATATCTCAAGCTGAAGGACATTCTTCAAATAAAGGTAATGTCTATATGTATTATTGGAAAGAAGAATCCAAGATTCCTCTTTATAAAGCATGTCATGCGGTAGAACTAGCGTATGTCTTCTATAATATTGAAGATACGATTTACACTGGTGAAAAAGCGGATGAACCACTAGCGAGACTTGCTTCCAATATGTGGGTGAATTTCGCAAAAACAGGTAATCCATCCACTGATGAAGTTACATGGAATAAATACGATATTAAAGAAAGAAAAACCATGACCTTCAAGAAGGATGATGTCAAAGAAGAATTAGATCCATTAGAGAAACAAAGAGAATTATTATTCCCAGTTCTTAAATATATGATTAATCCTGGATACGCAGATGTGAATCTAGATTTATCCGTCTTATCAAAAACAGCGTCTGTGATAAACGCTGCTTTGAGTTGTATCTCCACTTTAGTGTCAGAAAAGATTATTAAATAATTCTATTCATCAAAGGATGATAGGAATTTATCTATTTCATATTCAGTAGGTGCGACATGAATCGCGCCTTTTTTAAGTGTGGCAAGTCCACCTGCAACATTCGCTCTTAAAAGTAGATGTTTAATATGTTCATCATCTTTTAACGCAAATGGGTCTTCGGATAATAACGATAAGATATAGGAATAGAAAGCATCTCCTGCTCCTGTCGTATCGATAGGCTTAACTGGATATGTCTTTGCTTTAACGATATGACCATCCTTATAATACATTGAACCTTCTTTTCCTAAAGAGACAATCGCGATTTGATCTTTATTCACTAAAGACTTTAAAGCGGACACTACATCAGTGGTCCCCATCAGTAATTCAATGTCTTCTAAAGAAAACTTAATGATGTCCACCATCTTTAAAGCGTCAATAAAGGTCTTTTTAGCCACTTCAGGAGACTTAAAGATATCAGAACGATAATTTATATCAAATGATATTTTCGCCTTAGAGGAGGTCTTTATTTGTTTGATTATTTCATTAAAGAATTTCACGCCTCTTTCATGAGAAAGCATTAATGAACCAAGATGGACGATATCGTTATCTTTAATGAGACTTATATCAATATCTTCTACATCTAGACAATAGTCCGCACCTAATTCTCTATCAAACTTAAATGATCTTTCGCCATCTTTTAATGTCACAATCGCTTTCGTGGTGTGTCTATCCTTTAATACTTTGATGTTGGAATATACAAATGGTTTCTGTGAAGCGAAAGACAATAGTGTCATGCCATAATCATCTTCCCCAATCGCACCAAAGAAGGAAACATCTCTAGTGTATTGCAAAGCATTACACGCAAAATTAAAAGGCGCTCCACCGGGATGAACTTCTTGATGTTCTCCGTCATCAAATATATCGACTAAGATTTCTCCAATAGAAAATAGCATAATAAATTCCTTTCTTTTATTAATCTAAAAAGCCGAGGTTGAACTCGGCTATTTCTTAATTAGATGTTTTCTTTTCTCTTCTTGTTGAAGATGAAGAGTGATGTGGCAACGAGAGTTAAGAACACGGAGACGGAAACAATGATAACAACTTGAGCGTCAACGTTGTTATTGATTAAGTTCACTAATCCGTTGCTATATGTGGTAACACTAATACCATTTTCGCTTGCAATATAAGCAATGCTTCTTCCAATGTTGTATGTGTCATCGAAAGAGTAGATTGTTGGTTCAACTGTATCCCAGCTACCAGCCCCAATTCTTTCGAAGTCGTCTGATTCACAAACGATTTGTTTAGCACCAGTTGATAAATCAGCGTAAGCTTCAATGACGCCTTTAACGCCATCATCGGTTAATTTGCTGCAGTAATTTGTTCCTTGGTTGTCGCCTCTGACTTCATCAAGGTAACTCTTCCAAACATTGTAAGCACTTAACTTATCTGATGTATCTTCGTGGTTAAGAATTTCGTTATCATTAGCTGTGTTAACAGCGTTTCCAGCATTATAGATAACACCATATGGGTTTGTTTCATTATTTTTGTTTTTAGAGTTGATGTAGATATCTTTACAAACTGGATAGTATGTTCCGCTAGTATTTGTTTGAGTTGCGTATTCAATGAAGAATCCATCGAAAGAAGTTGATAATGCATCAAAATACGCTGCGGACCAACCTGATGTATCATAGTCACAGATAGCGAGTTGAATCTTTTTACCAACATATTCTTCTAAGTTAATAACGTGCCAGACCATTGTGCATGTATTGAATCCACTTGTTGCAATGTTTGTATTAGAACCATCGCTGTTAAAAGCTTTGTTATCAACCCAAGCTAAGTCAGCGGCTTGAGAATCAGTATTTTGAACGGTAGCGTCAATAACATGAAGTGATGCCTTACCAGCCATCTTAATGCAGACAACTCCTGCTTCTCCTAAAACGAATGGACGAGAAATGAATCTGTATCTAAGTGCATCAGAAGCAACGAAACCAGCATCAACTGAACCTTCATACCATCCTCTGAAGAAACTTCCTTCATTATTGAATGGCATATTAGTTGTGTCTTCTGGACGATAGTCATCAGATCCAATTGCTTTATCAAAGTGCATAGTATTATCGTAGTTGTTGTTGAAGAAATTCCAGTCAAAATACCAGTGATTCATGAAATCAGAATTGGAATTGAACATATCATCAACCCTAGCGACTGTTCTGAAGAACACTGTTCTTTGTGCTTCATTAGTCCAGTAGCTATTAAAAATTTCTTTTCTCTTATTGATTTCCCATTCACGACTATCGTTTGATAAATGATTAAGGAAATATCTCATTGCATCGCTAGTTGATTCTTCGGTTTGATTAACGTGAAGATAACCAAAGTTGGCCAAACCATAACCATCTCCAAGACAATTGTCGACGATATCAACACTCATATCAAAGTCATCACAAAGTGCTTTTAATGCCGCGTATTGTTCATCAGGAATCTTGAAATAACGCAATGTCATTGGATTTTCAACGAAAGTGTTGTTATAAAAATCGGAAGAATAAGCACCATAATGGAATACTAAATGAACTGGATCATCATGCTCATAATTCCTTGCGCCACCGAGTTGGAAATAAACAAATTGTGTGCTTTGTTTCCAGGTGCGAGAAGTTAATGTGCCCTTCCAATCGCCTTTACTTTCGCCAGAATAGAATGTATCTAGAGCTTCGAATGAATAACCTTGTCCCCAGAATGTTGCATTGCTTGCCTTAAAATCTCCTGCATCATCTGTCCAATTGGTGAAGAACGATGATTCCATTGGAATATATGTTTCTGGATCATCAGCTTTAGCAATCTTTCTGTCTTTGTTAAGGTTCGCGCCAACAAGTACTCCGCCTAAGAGACCAAACGCTAATCCTAGAGAAACTATTTTCACTATTTTTTTCATGAGATTACCTCCTTATGGAAACGTTTCCATTACATTGTATCACTAAATGTTATAAAAATAAATATTATTTATAAATCGTTATATTGCTTTCATTTGATGAGATATTTAGTTCAAAAATATCGCTATTTTCTTTTGGATAAATGACATTACTCATAGTAATACCATTAACAAATATCTCGACTGAGTATTTATCTAAAACAAAATAAATTGTCGTTTTATCTTTTTTAAGATATGGCATTTTCCTCATTCCGTTTAATGAGTATTCATCCTTCTCATCCCCTGTAATCTTTTCTCCAGATTTGCTTCTATCGAAATAGAATGTGTCATCTTTAAGGTAGAATCTAGTTTCTTCATCGTCACCTTTTCTTAATTTCACATCAAGGGATTTGAGGTCTTTTACTTCTAATTTGATAACACCCACACTCATACAAGTGGAATACTTATCTTTAACTGGTGCTTTTTCTTTAAGTTCACCATAGATGATTGGAGTTTGGAGTAACATATTATCCACGACTTCTACTTTTCTAGGAACGGTTAACATTCCTGCGAATCCATATTTAGAACTTGGATTATTTCTTCCCCACATATTCATCCATGCGAATAATATGTGATCTTCATCCATTATTTGAGCAGCGTAGAAATCAAATCCATAATCTAATAATGTTTTCTCGCAATTAGGGATGAATTTGTATTTATCATCCAGTTTACCGATCTCATATTCACAAGAATGGATATTTAAACAATGTTCGCTTTCACTTGGGAAATCTTGTTCAGAATAAAGAATGAGATTTAAATCTTCATGATAATCGATACATTCAAGCATCTTTCCTTCACTGTTATGGGTGAGGACATCATTAACAAATTCCCATTTCTTTAAGTATTTGGATTTGAATAACACAATTGATCCACCACCAGAGACTTTTCTTGTCACCGCGAAAATGTAATAGAAACCATCTTTGAAGATTAATTTAGGATCTCTAAAATCACATTTCTTATAATCACTAGGTAAATCATCACCAGTGATAATCGCTCCATGTTTTTTAAAGTGAATACCATCTTTACTAGAAGCTAGACACTGTATTTGTCTAACATCTTCTGGGTTTTCGTTATTGATGAATCCCGTGTAAGCGACATATAAAACACCGTCTTTAACAAGAGATGAGCCAGAAAAGCATCCATCTTTATCAAATTCATCTCCAGGTGTTAAAGCATTCGGAAGATATTTAAATGTCTTCAAATCATCACTTACAACATGACCCCAATGCATTGGGCCCCATTCACATGAATAAGGATGGTATTGATAAAAGACATGGTATTGGTTTTTAAATTTCACCACTCCATTTGGATCATTTATCCATCCCTTTTCACCAGTGATGTGAAAAATAGGTTTATGTATGTTATTTGCCATTAAAATTGCTCCGCTAAGGTGTAGCAAGATGGGATATTAGCTTCTGATTCATAGTAGGTAATGAAATCATCAACAAATAATAATCCCCAATCGTCGACCGCGTTATCAACGATTCTAATCTTGATTTCTCTTCCAATGAATTCGGATAAGTCGACTTTATATTCCGCCATATTAGCAGCGTATATTCCATCTTCGCCTAAATCCTTTGGATATCCGAGATAATAATATTTTTTGTTAATTTCTTTGAATTTTTGGTTATAGGTAGAAGTCAATACTTCTTCAGTGGAAGCATCGATAAATTCGATATGACATAAGTCTTTATTTTTACCGCCACCTAAACGATAGGTGATAAATCCAGAACCACCAACAGTGAAAGCTGAGGAAGTTAATGTTCCAGTATTTGCTTCATCGCTATTCCAACCAGAAAGGAAGAATGATCCGGCTTTATTGAATAAGTAGACTTCATACCACCATGTATATTCTGAGCTGATTCCCATGATAGGCGCGCTATCATTAGATGCTTCCCATCCTGCTAAGGTACCAGTTTCAAATGTTCCATTAGGAACTTGATAAACGGATGCTTCTTCTTGATAAGCTAGGGTATTTGGATTATATAAAGCGGCTTCGTTAATCGCATCTTCGTTTTCATAATATGTGATGAAACTATCAACACAGATTAATCCCCAGTTAGATGTTGCATTATCGACCACTCTAATCTTGACTTCTCTTCCCATTAAGGAAGTTAAATCAGCTTTATAGAAAATCATGTCCATTAAGTGTGAACCATATCCGATTTTTTCAGTTCCTAAGTCATTGAACATGAAGTTTGTAAATCTTAATAATTCATCTTCCGTTTGAGCGTCTATAACAGAAACATAACACTTAAGAGGATCTCTACCACCAGACATTCTAAATGTCATCCAGCCAATACCTCCCACTGTGAAGGCTGAGGAAGTGATATATCCGGTCTTGCCTTCATCACTTTCTCCGGAGAAGAGATATGTTCCGCGTTTATTGAATGTTAAGGCTGGATCATCCCACCAATAACTCTTAGATGTAACAGCACCAATACGTTCAGCGTTACTAGTCCAGCTCTTGGTCCAATAAGATAAATCACCAGTTTCAAATGTTCCGTTTTTAACTTGGAATTCATTATCTGGTTCCATTTCATAGGAAAGATGGACATCAATACGATAATATTCTTTATCTTCCCAATAAGGCGTGGATGTGTAATATGTTTCAAAACTATCGAAGGTCATACAACCTAAATCATCACTAGATGTATTTTCATCGATGATTTCAAAATATAAATCCTCTCCAACAAATTCATTTAAATCAACATAGTATTGGACCATGTTTAATAAATGCATCTTCATTGGCACAAATGGGAATTGTTCATTTTTATATTGGACGTTACTAAATCTTGTGATTTCAAGTGGAGAACCACCATTAACGTCCATAATTTTAATATATGTAAGGTTTTGATCAGCGCATCCACCAAGCTTGAAGGAAATATATCCTTTTCCGCCTAATTTAAACACTGAGGAGCGTAAAACACCAACACCACTTGGATTATAATAACCATAATGGTAATCACCATCTCTGTTATAGGTGATGTATTCGTTCCACCATCCTTTTTCCGCATTAACTCCATCATGGGAGAAGGCATCACCACTAACGATGGTCCATCCACCTAAGGAGCCAATTTCGAAATCAGGATTCTTAATATGATATTCATCAATCGCTTCAACATCAGTGACATATTGTCTGGTTTTGACATAATACGCACCTTCATGTTGAGGTTCAGCGTCACCAATACGAATATCATCGACACTTAAATATCCATAGTAGACATCTTTATCATTATCAACGATACGGATATAGCATTCTTCATTCGCGTAGTCGCTTAAATCGATGAAGTATTCACAGAAGTTATCAGTGTGATAAACACCATTCTTATATTTGTTAGGATCAACATAGTCTTCTTGGTGCTCTAAGAAATATTCATTTGTTTGATAAGCAATCATCTTATCATTACTCGCGAGATAGACAGCAAAGAAACATAATTCTTGAATATTCTTACGTTCAGCGTTGACAGCTTTGCCTTTTTTAAGCGCACCACCAGCGAGTTTAACGGTCATATAACCATACTCACCAATGTTAAAGTTACTACTTCTAATCGCACCTGTACGTCCAACATGGTATGACAAATCAAAACCTTGTCCGGATAAATACCAGTTACCAGTTTTATCAATGTTTAGCGCATTGTGATTGATATCATCTTTAAAAGTGAATGTGCTTCTAGAAGACACAGAATCATCAGTGTATGCATCACCATATTCAATTGTCCATCCTGAAAGATTAGATGTCTCAAATCCACCGTTTAGGACATATTCTGGAGCGGTTTGCTGAGGATTATCCTTATTAGTTGTTTGTGAAGTTTCTTTTTCTTCCGAAGATTCTTCAGTAGGAATAGAAGATAGTTCAATAGAAGCAGATTCTTCTTCGTGAGGTAATTTCACTGATGGAGTGGAAGGAGTTCCCTTACAGCCAATAGTAGGTAGGACCATTAAGGCCACGAGTAATCGTTTAATATTTTTATTCATCTTAGTCGCCTCCTTAATTTCCAAAGTCTTTTAAGTTACCCATGTTGTCATAATAGGCTGGCTCTACCTCATCAGAGAAGCAGCCCTTCATCTGGGTTATTTTGAAGTTTGTGAACATGATTCCACTATTATTGTCAAAGAGTGAAATATAGTCGGAATCACCATATTTTGGATATATACGTGTTGTGATAGTCGCGATGTCATTGATGTATATCTCTAACTGCGACCTATCAACATAAATTGTAACATCATATGTCTTTCCATACATTGGGACAACCCATGTATCGGATTTATCAACGTAATCTAATAATGTTGAAAGTGTTCTATCGACATAGATTCCATTATTTGAGAATCTAATTGCACTTCTTTCAGTGCCCATATAGTTTTCAGTTGGATTGTATCTAACGTAGATACCACCACTATATTCAGCAGCAGTTGGTGCAAGAGTAAAGGAAGCTTTAATTTCATACATATCGCTTCTAACTTCACTCATTTGTTCTTTGAGTTCGTCGGCGGAAATCGCAGGTCCACTATATTCAAAGAGTGTTTCTTTATATAAAGTTGTGACTGCGCTGACAGGTCTTCTAATAACATCGACTCCGTTATCTGCTAAGAAGATTTCAACTGGCATCGCGAGGTTATGAGCCCAACCAGCGATCTTATTTTGGTCAGTTCCTGCGGATTTACCTTGAGCGAGAGAAATGATAACACTATGACCATCTTCGTAATTGGTAATACCGCTTTCTCTTTCTTCATCAGTGATATAGCAGAAACCTGTTTGACCAGTATAAATACCTTTACCATGGTCAAATAATCTTGGTTTTGGATCATCAGGAATAAATCTACATGCGACTTTGTCGAATGTACCAATCCAGTAATACGTATCAACAACATATCCAGAGACAGTGTATTGAGGGGAATCCATGAAAATATATTTAGTTAGTGAACCATCTTCTGTAGAAATTGGAAGCATGATGCAGCATTCCCAGTGTTTGCCTTGTTCTGGGTAATCAGCGTAGCTAACTTCGAATGTGAAACCTTTATATTCCCAGTTTCTCATATCGGTTGATCTAAACATGTTGGTAGAACCACCATGACTTGTATCCCAGTCATCCGCGACAGATGTGGACACCATCATGTAATAATATGGAGCGTCATACCAAACGAACGGATCTCTAAATTCTTCAATCTTACCTTGTGACCAGTCACTTGGTTGAACGAGTGTATTAACTTCTTCAACTTTCCAATCGGTTAAATATGGATCAGTTGGATCAACTGGGTGAGCATAGCACACACTTTGGTGAGAGAATCTTGATGTTTCAACATAGTCTGCATAGTTTGTACCTGCGGTAATAGTCAACCAAGGCACTCCATCTGGACCGATAACAGAGCCACCAGTCCAGGCACCTTCAGGACAGGCTGGATTTTGTGGGGCAACTGCGTCTTTAACATAATGCCAATGAATCATATCGGTTGAGCAAATATGCGCCCATCTGATTTGAGACCAATATGGCCCAATTGGGTTATGTTGATAGAAGACATGGAACATACCCTTATAGTAAATTGGAGCGTGAGGTTCATTCATCCAGACAGCTGGTGGAATGCCGTGATATTGAGGTCTATAACGGTCTCCACTATAAACACTGGAATCAAGTTGGACTTCACTAAATGGAAGTTCTGGAGGGTTATCTCCATCAGAGTATTTATGGAATAAGAATCTTAAATCTTTTGGACTTAATACATCGTGATAAATCTCCACTTCATCCACCAAAGCGGATGGAGATTGTCTAGCGATACCAAATTCATAGATTGGGGAACAATAATAACCAAAGTAAAGTGGTTGATCGCTTTCAATAATTTCAGTATCTACTAAATCAGGAATAATTGCTTCGTAGCAAACTTTTCCATTGAAAGATAAGCAAATATAGCCTGTTTCGCCATCGAATGTCGCCGCGATATGTGACCATTCATAAAGAGGAAGGGTATTCATTGGATCATAGAAACCGACAAAGAAATCATTGCCTGTGTCATTGCTATGGAGATTCATTTGTAAACCCCATAAGCCAAGTCTTCCATATCCAAATAGGAAGCCTTCTTCATTTTCCATATGTCCCCAGTTAAATAATGAGGTCATTCTTGGATGTCCCGCCGCGCATGTTTCATTACCATAACGGTTAAGGTTTTCAAAACCACGTGGAGCAACCCATGTTGAGAAGGTAATCTTGTTTAATGGAGCGTCATAATCTGCAATACGGATTTTCGTGGAGAAGCCATCCATATAAAGAGATTTATTATTAACACCTTGTTTTAATAAAGGATCATTTGGTTTTTTGAATAAGATATCAGCGTTTTCTTTATTAAAGACATAATCAATATGATATTTGCTTCCAGAAGCATTATCTAATGTGTATCCATTAGAGGTGGATTCAAATGAGAATGATAAAACTGGGTCGAAGAAGTCTCCTTCTTCACTTGTATTTTCACTGAAGATCATGCTTTCTTCTTCAGAAGTGACAACGCTTTCTTCTTCACTAATTAGTTCACTCTCAATTTCAGACATGGGAGTGCTTTCTTCTTCGCTTTCTGACTCACTATAAGCTTCGCTGAATTCAGAAATGATATCTTCACTGAGAACTTCACTATATTCACTGAAAAGATCACTTGATTCAATTGATGAAGACTCTTCGGAAATAGGTTCTTCAGATGGAATTTCTGATTCCATGACTGAACTACTTTCAGAAGTTGGAATACTTTCTTCACTTACGGAAGATGAACTATCCTTTTTAGCCCCACCACAGGCAGTTAAGAGTGATGTAATGATAAAAAGGAGGGAAAACGAGATGTTTTTGGAATTTTTCATGCTGATAAATCTCCTTTACATTTTTAATCCTGCTGTGCCAAAACCTTTGACAATGTATTTTTGTGCAGCGGCATAAAGAATAAAGATTGGTAATGATGTAATAACTAATGAGGCCATGACCTGACCACTGGTGATTTCTTCAATCGATTGAATAGATGTTAAAGCAGCTTGGATTGGATATAACGGCCACGAGTCATCACCTCTATTTGGTAAGACCATCGTCGGCCAGATGTAGTCGTTCCAAACACCAATGAAGGTAAAAACCGCAGTGGTCGCAACAATTGGTTTAGATAATGGGAGAATCAAATCAAAGAAGACTCTCACTCTACTAGAACCATCAATATGCATCGCTTCTTCATATTCTTTTGGGATTGAAGAGAAAAATTGTGTAAACAAGAAAATATTAAAGACGGAAATAACGCTTGGGAGAATAACCGCTAAAACGGAGAGGTTTTTCTTTAATCCCAAGATGTTTTTCGCAATGGAATATAAAGGAATAATACTTGTTTCAATAGGAACAACGATTAAGAAAAGGATGATAAAATTAAAGAATCCTTTCGCTGGGAAATCAAACTTCGCAAGGACATATCCCGCTAATCCATTAACGATGACATTAAAAACAATAACAATTGCCGCGTAAATAAGGCTGTTTATCGCATATTTCCAGATGTTATATTCGCCAAAGACCACTCCATAGTTATCAAAGAAGTGACCAATATTGGAGAAATCAGGAATAAACATCATGACTGTACCACTAGCGAAAGCGATTTGTTCTTCTGTTTTCGTTGAGGTGGAGAACATGTATAAAAGAGGAAGAATAAAGAATAATGACAACGTGATACCGACAATGTAATAGATTGTCGCTCCCGCGATCTTCTTCTTACTCTTTCTAGCAGGAACAAAATTAGGTTCTAAAGTACGATAATCTTTTTTCATTATTTCTTCTTCTCCCCTAATAATTTTCTCTGTAAGAAGGTAATTGAACCGATAACGATGGTTAAGACAAGTGCGACCGCACATGAATATCCAACATGTCGATAAGTGAAACCTTGTTGATACATGTAATAACTTAAGGTCATACTTCTATCTTGATAGCCGGTTAATAACATTGGTTGGATTAACACTCTACATGCGCCGATAAAGACAGTGATTAAGATATAAAGCATGGTTGGTCTAAGTCCCGGAACAGTGACGGTGAAGAATTTTCTAAATGGTCCTGCGCCATCAATTGACGCTGCTTCATATAAATCTTTTCTAATGTTTCCTAACGCGGAAAGGAAGATGAGCATTTGATAGCCACATCCTTGCCATGCGGAAATGATGACCATCCATAAGATAACAGTGTTCTTATTTCCTAAGAAGTCCTGCGCAGGAATACCAAAGTTCTTGAGAATAGAGTTCATAATACCCGCTGGGTTAGGTGATAAGATAACCAGCCATAAGAATGCGGTGACGCTTAACGAAACTGCAACAGGTGCGAAGAAACATACTTTAAAGATAGTAGTTCCTCTTCTTTTGTTATTGCAGAATAACGCAAGTAATAACGCCATTGTAATTTGAAGTGGGACAACTAATACTACGAATAACGCAGTATTTCTGAATGATAAGAAGATTTCTCCTTGATTAGCAAATTCTTTAAATAACATTCTGAAATTATCAAACCAAACGAATTTAATATCATTTGGACTTAATAAGTCATAGTCAGTAAAGGCATAACCAAAAGAGAAGATAATTGGAAGAACAACGAAGAAAAAGGCTAAAACAACCGCAGGGATGAGTAAAAGTAACGCCACGATAACTTCATTCTTGTGGTATTTCCTATTACTATTCTTTCTTCTGTTATAATCAATCGCGAAAAATACCGCGAAGATCAAGAAGAAGACGATAAAGATTATTAATGCTGCTATAGCCATATTTGTCCTTCTTTATATGTTGTTGATTTTGATTTTATCGAGGTTATCTTGTAAGACTCTTGCCTTGTTATCGACTAATGTTGAGATATCATTTTCATCTCTCATCGCACTAATAACTTGTGAGAAAGCACTAGAGAACTGTGGATATCCGACAGTTTCAGGACGAGCAATACTAGTCTTAATTAATTGTTGAAGCATAACGTCTTCTGGAGAATTAGCTTGATAATTAGTTTCAACACGTTTGTTAGCAGGAATCATACCTGTCGCATCAGTGACTGTCTTGGAAGAGTCTTTGTTTGTTAAATATTTAAGTAAGGCGACAACCGCTCTCTTGTCTTTTCTACCATTGTTACCGATAGCATAAGACCAAGAACCATTCGCGCTAGCGGATTTGACATCTTTTGGATACGGGAGAAGTCCCCATGAATCTCTATTTGGGAATGTGGTTGGGAATTTGTTATCTAATTCAGGAGTGGTCCAACCACTAGAAAGATACATACCAACTTTACCAGTATGGAAATCGGTCGCACCGATACCATAACTTGTGTAACCAGCTTTCACTAAATCTTTTAAGAATTGGAATCCTCTCTTACTAGCATCACTATTGAAATAACCAATAGCAGTTTTTCCTGTTGTATCAACAAATGATCCACCAGAAGCATAAATGAACGGATATAACAAATAGGTAGCGGTTTCATCCTTAGTTGCATCAAGTCTCATGTCAACAGGGGTGATGCTTTTGGCTAATAACTTCGCACATGCATCTTTGAATTCACCATATGTCCATGGATTATCAACGGTAACATTAGAAACATCGATGCCTGCTGTAGCAAATAAGTTTTTGTTGTAATAGAAGCCTGCACTACTTTCTTGGATTGGAATACCAAAGAGTTTTCCTTGATATGTATTTAAAGTGATAAAAGCTTTCTTTTCATTTTCGGTAAATGATGAAGAAATGTCATATAAATATCCAGAGTTAGCATACGCAGCACAGTTAGGAGCATCGAATGTGATAATGTCAGGTAATGTTCCTTCTTGCATATCAGTAGCGAGTTGTCTTTCGTAAGCAGAATCGCCCGCGGTTCTAGCAACATAACTGGCTGTGACTTTAATTTTGAATTTCGCGTATTCTTTATTGAAAGCATCGATAACTTTCTTATACGCCATACCTTCGGTGGACTGAGAATCAACATGGAATCTAATCGTTAGTTTCGCGGAAGGTAAGTCTTCTTCGGTAGATTCTTCAGGAGGAAGAGTCTCTTCTTCTTCGCTAACTGGCTCTTCTTCGGAGATGGGCGCTTCTTCGGAAGTAGGAGCTTCTTCACTTGATTCCTCAGCAGGAACGCTTTCTTCTATAGGAACACTCTCTTCATGCGAATGAGGTGTTGGGGTGCTTTCTTCTGTTGGAACGCTTTCTTCTTCAGAAATAGGTGCTGGAACACTTTCCTCGGATACTGGAGTAGGAACGCTTTCTTCAGAAACTGGCGCACTTGAAGATTCTTCGTGTGATGTATTTCCACCACCAGCGCACGCAGTAACAAGAAGCGTACTAGCCATAACTAATGCCAATAGAGTTTTTTTCATATTGAATACCTCCTAATAGGTTGTCGTGCCTTTAACGAATTGGCAGTCAAAGACACTAAGTTTATCTACGTTATTTTCGTTATTAATTAATTTGATCAATGATTCCACACACTTACTCGCCATTAGATCAATTGGTTGTTGAAGTGTGGTGGTTTTTGAGTACCCATTATTTGCGAATTCACCATCATAAGATAAGACTTGAACATCTTCTGGAACTTTGATGTTTTTATTTCTTAATTCATTAAGGAGAATGTGCGCTAAAGTACAGTTAGAGACGAAGACGCTATCGAAGTTTGGATAATGACGTAATAACTTATCGATTAAGACTTTTTCTTCTCCGTGGTCCACTATTTCATTAATAACAAGTGGCTCTAAATTATTTTCTTTCATCATGTCTAAGTAAGCTTTTTCTCTAAAAGATACTTCACTGACAGATGATGGTTTACTTCCTAAGTAAGCAATCTTTTTCGCGCCTTTATCGAGTAAGTATTCGATACCTTGCTTTGTTGCCTCATAGTTATTTGATGTAACAATTGGGATACTACTTCCTAAGTGACGATCGATAGAGACGATCGCAAGGTTTTCAAATTCTTTTTCTTCGTGTTCATAATGGGTAACAAAGATGGCTCCATCAGCTTCGTTTTGAGCGATTCGATTAAGAATCTCTCTTTCTTTTTCTATACGATGCTGCGATGTCGCAACTAGAAGAGAATAATGATGTTTATCAGCTTCCAGTTCTAATTTCGCAATTAAGGATGCAAAGAATGGGTGATCGATAACTGGGACTACCACAGCGATAACGTTACTGCGGTTTTGTGATAGTTTTTTACCAATGACATTAGGAACGTAATTAAGTTCTTCGATAGCGGACTTTACTTTCTTTCTCGTTTTTTCACTAACCTTCGGGTCGTTGTTCAAAACACGAGAGACAGTGCCTATCCCTACTCCACTTCTTTTCGCGACGTCTTTAATGGTTGTTGATCTCATATATTATTTAACTTTCTTTTTCTTAACTAAGATGATAACAATCGCGGCTAAACACGCAGTGACAACGACAGAACCCGCGACGATTAAAACGATGGTAAGTGGGCTAAGTCCAGCTTTACCTGGTTGGACTTCTTCAGATGAAGTTGTTTCTTCACTAGATTCTTCTTCTGGAATGCTTTCTTCAATAGAAGATTCTTCGATAGGAGTTGTTTCTTCTTCGCTTGATTCTTCAACTGGAATTGATTCTTCTTCACTTGGAAGGACACTTTCTTCTTCAGAAACTGGTTCTAAGCTTTCTTCTTCGGAAGGAATGACACTCTCTTCTTCGCTAGCGATAATGCTTTCTTCTTCAGAAGCAGAGACACTTTCTTCGCTTGATTCAGATAATTCTTCACTAGTTTCTTCTGAACCATCTATTTTGGATAAGACTGTTACTTTGAAGGTGATTGTGCCATTAACTCTAACTTCATTATCTCCGACAAGGAAACAATCTCTATCAATAGTTAATGTGTAATCCTTAAGTGAGTATTCAGATGGATCTAAAACTTCTCCATTAACTTCAACTGTGCCGATAACGATGCTTCCAACATAAACGACAACATCGAATTCGCTTTCAGCGACGACATCTTCGATTGTTTGAGTGACATTCATATCGACAACAACAGAGATTTCAAATGTATAAGAAGAGGTAACCACTCTAAATCTGTATGTGCCATTTTCTAATAATTTGAAATATTCTTCATCGATATATAAGTTATCTTCATCTTGATAATAGAAATCAGGAGAAAGAAGAACATTTCCGATTGTAATATTAGTTACTGATGAAACGTATGAACTATGATTGATGATGATTGCTAAATCACCTTCTTCATAATCATAATTTTCTTTAACGATAGAAAGGGATCTAAACTGCGCTCTAGCAGAGAAGACATTTAATCCAAAGTGACCGGATAATGGTTCGGTGTTTGGAAGCAATGTGTTGATTGCGTTTGTTCCGTTAATCATAACGATGACGTTTCTATCAATAGCTTTAACGGATAAGGTGATATTTGTTGGTGAAACTTCGATAGTTGAACTTCTTGCGAGTTCACCATTTCTTGACCATAATTTAACGACATGTTCATTGGTGTCATAGTTAGCGACAAGATAAGATGACATATCACTAGCGGCTCTGAAGACGAGAGAGGCTGCGACACCACTTAAGATGTCAAATTGACCAGTGAAGGTGAAATCAGTGCCTACTTCTTCACTTAAGATAAAGGCATTACCAGATGATATTTCACCAATCATCGTATCAGACGCCATCA
This sequence comes from Bacilli bacterium, assembly GCA_017447305.1. Classification (GTDB taxonomy): domain Bacteria; phylum Bacillota_I; class Bacilli_A; order RFN20; family CAG-826; genus RGIG3315. The sequence goes on from JAFSNY010000061.1 coordinate 43,360, forward strand.
GCCAACTACCAGAGATGATGTTTTCTTCATCGAAGGTAAATTCTGAATCAAAATGAGAATCATAGACGGTGACATTGATAGTTCTAATTTGATCACCAACACTGACTCTAAATGATGCATTTCCTTCTTTAAGAGCGGTTAAATTAATACCTTCATCACTTGTAACATAAGAAACGACATCATCATTATCTAAGACTTCCCAGTTAAGTGGTAAGTTACCAGAGAACCAGCAAGTAACAAATTTGCTTTGGGAGAATGTTGTGCCTAATTCAACATTGCTGCTAGAAACATATAAGACACCTTCTTCAGGAGCGGTATTCTTACGATAGACAGATTCAACTTGGTTAATGGTTAAATAATCAACATAAGCGTCTTCCGCTTTAAAATAGGCACCTGTGGAATAAATAGATGCAGTAATAACGAAATAGAAGCTAATAGAATAATCTTCACAGAATACTTCTAGTCCACCATTATCACTAAGGACATAGAATGTTTTAACATCACTATCTCCTAAGATATGAGATGAATATCTCGCATGCCAGTCGACATTAGTGTTAATGCCTTTATCATTAAGATATGTTCTATCAACATAATATCCATCGGTCTTATTCCAACCAAATTGCATATATTCATCATTTCCAACATCAACGCGGAAAAGGATAGAAGAATCATTATGTGTTTCAATAGATGCTTCTAATTCAAAGACATGAGTGTGCACTCCACTTAGTGGATTATCGCTTTCAGAAGTAAAGTCTTCTCCAGCGATATCGATAATATTAACTTTATCTAAATTAGTGTTATCAACAGTGATAGGCTTTTGAGTAAGTCTTAAACCTTCAGTGGTTGTTTTTAATCCATATTCAACAGGGATGGTGAATCCACCATTCCATCTTCCTCTTAGATTTGCGTATTCTCCTGGTCCAGTGCAATAAGAGGCATTAAGGTCTCCTGAGAACCAGTTAAGAACGATATCCTTACCATTAAATTCACTAGCAGGATCATTGATATAGAAGCTTTGGGAAGCATAGGTATCTGGTCCAAAGTCTAATGGTTTAAGAGGAACAGTGTCCGCGGTGTAATCGTATAAGTTATAGCCTTCTTCATCGACGAAGTTGACTCTATTTTTGACACTGTCATAGGAAAGTGTTCCTAATATATATGTACGTGATTTATTTGTAAGATAAGCGTGAATGTTATCATCTTCATCAGTTAAATAACCAATACCAATACATTCTGGTCTTGGGAATTCAAAGTTTCCAGAATAAGTCCAGTTAAGTAAGTTGGAGGATGTTAAGAACCACCCCATACTCTTATCCATACTACTTAAGGTCATGACCCATCTTGTCACTTTACCTGTTCCATCTTTTTCAAGTGGGACAACTTTAGGATCACGCCAGTCAATTCTTTGATTTTCAAATTCTTGAACAGTGTAATAAGTATTATGCCAAATCGTGTAATTTGATTTGGTCCATGTTAATCCTTCATCATCGGAATAGATAATGCATTGATCTTGGTATCTACCTTCTCTAGTGTAGATCGCTAATAAACCGTTACCATTACCATTTGGGAACCAGCTTAATGCGTCGATATCATCACTCATTCCTTTATAGTAACTAATCGCACATCCTGACCACATATATCCGTTATTTACGGCTTCTTCACCAGGTCCCAAAATATCAATTCTTGTATCTGGGAATAAACAGATAGGTAAGAATTCAAAATGAATTAAATCTTTACTTCTTGCGTGTCCCCAGTACATATCACCCCAATATAAGCCAAATGGGTTGGTTTGATAGAAGACATGATAATAACCATTGTAATAACATAAAGCGTTAGGGTCATTGGTCCACTTCGCGAATGGTTGGAGATGATATTGGTTACGATATTGTTCGGAGAAATATGAATAATCAGATCTACCGATTTCAACATTTTTAAAATAGATATCTCCATGGAAACAGTTCATTCCTAGGTATCCACCTTCATAGGAGTATGATTTACCTAGGTTATTTAAATCGATTTTTGTATCAATTCCAAATCTCTTAATTCCTTCAACAAAGAACTCAGCGTATGCGTGTTCATCTTCAACAGTAAGAATAACTTTAAGATTAACGTTTTCAATTTCTCTTACTTTTGGCTCCACCATCGAACGTTCTTCCGAAGTCATCTTGTTATTACCAATAAAGTCCGCGACATAAAGTTCATCAACGTTGTAGCCACCAATACCATTAGCGGCAAAATGCAACAATTTAACATGGTTTTCATTGCGGTCCATGTTAATAACGAAATAGTGATCGTTTTCTTGACTACCAAAACATAATCCACCAGCGTTTCCATCATTGAAATGTAAATCAGCGGTAAAGACAAAGCTTTCATCAGCAGCGTACTGTTTATCTAATAAAGCAAAAGAATCACCTTCACTAATTAAAGATGGTCCATCAACTGCTTTAGCGGCTTCGATATTATGGTTTGGTCTTGCGGCGAACGCTGCAGCAATGACTAAAGCAGGAACAAAGATGTTGATAATTTTCTTCATGATTATTCTCCCTCTGATAGGTAGATAGTTTCTTCGTTTTCTTTATCAAAAAGATGAATAGCGGTGGCATTAAAGCTAACAGAAACCTTATCTCCTGGTTTTAATTCAGTTCGATCTTGAATGCTAATATTAAATTCATCAGTAGAATCATCTAATTTACAAATGATATTTGTGGTGTTTCCAAGCATTTCTGCAAACACTACTTGAGCGTCTATTCCGCCCTTCTTATTATTAAGAGAAATATTTTCTCCTCTGATACCGAGAATGACTTCTTTTTCTTCTCCAGTGATATATTCATCTTTAATCTTTCTTAATTCATCTAACTTAAATGAGATTTCTTTGTTGTTAGGTAAAGTAATATGGACGTCTTTTGCGCCCGCTTTTAACTTAACATTAAAGAAATTCATTTGAGGGGTGCCAATAAATCCTGCGACAAACTTATTCAAAGGTTTATCGTAGATGACACTAGGCGCGCCTACTTGTTGAATAACTCCATCTTTCATAACAACGATCTTTTCACCCATTGTCATCGCTTCGATTTGGTCATGGGTAACATAGACGAATGTTGTTTTAACCGTTCTATGGAGTTTTACTATCTCACTTCTCATTGACGCTCTTAATTTGGCGTCTAAGTTTGATAATGGTTCATCGAGTAAGAAGACTTTTGGTTCTCTCACTAATGCTCTTCCTAAAGCGACACGTTGTCTTTGACCACCACTCATGTCACTTGGTTTTCTATCTAAAAGATGTTTGATATCAAGTATTTCCGCGGCTTTTTGAATCTTCTCATCTATTTCCGCTTTTGTGTAATGGACTAAGACTGTCTTTTCTTTACTAGGATTATTCTTTAAAGATTCTATTTCTTCATCAATTCTTTTAAGTTCTTCATCATCCTTAGTTTCTTTTCTTTTTTGTTTTAAAGCTTTAATTGCGTCTTTATCAACAACACGGAGAGTTTTAGATACTTTTCTAAGTTTAAGTCCGTACGCCATATTTCCATAACTGGTCATATGAGGGTATAAGGCATAGTTTTGGAAAACCATCGCGATATTTCTTTTTGAAGCATCAACGTTATTAGACAAAACATCATCAATATAAAGTTCTCCACCAGAGATATCTTCTAGTCCTGCGATCATCCTTAATGTGGTGGATTTACCACATCCAGAAGGACCGACTAAAACAACAAACTCACCATCTTTGATTTCGAGATTAAAGTCTCTAACAGCAAATGGAGAGATGTTTTTCTCTTCTTCTTTCTTTCTCTCTTTAGCGGTGTGAGGATATTCCTTAAAAATGTGTCTAAGCGAAATTGAGGCCATACTTCATTACCTCCATATTATGTTATGGAAACGTTTCCATTTTTAATTTAAAACACGATTAAAAATAAATCAACAAAAAATATTTCAGTATTGTATTTATTGGTAAATAAAAGATATATTTAGCAAAATGGGGTATATGTAAAGTCTCTACTTATATCTCTATCTTGGCTAGCTTTTTCTTTATCAAGCGAACCAATATAATCTAAATCGATATCGACGCTTAACCTCACTAGATTGGTATACATCAAATTAATAGCGGTACCACCTTTAAGAACAAGTTTGTCCCCATATGGATCTAGTTCAGTGGATATAAATTTAAGAACGTCTAAAAGCCTAACTACTTTTTCAAGATTGTTTTGAATGAAATTGTTATCTTTGTTTAACGTTTCAATGTATTTTCTAGAATAATTCATCTGGCATACTCCTTTCTAATGGCACCATTAATTTCCACTTAAGTACTAATTTAGAGTGGCCAACTTTTGATTCAAAATAATTAATCTTATTGCCAATCTTAGATAAGCATAATTTATAAAACGATTCTGGTATTTCTTCACCAAAATGTTTATCAAATAAGTATCCAACTTTCTGATATAAGAATGATTTATCATAATGCTTCAAAAGCATTTCTATCTTATCTAGGTTAAGTCTACGACAATTACTAAGAGCGTATTCTATTTCTTCGAGACCACCCGCAAGAGAAGGAGAATCTATCGAATCCACTATTGCGCGTTCTAAAGAAACAACGCAAACATCTTCTTCTTTTATATGGTCAAGTATTTCTAAATCATATCCACTCTTTTTTGAATGATATATCACGTCTTCAAAAACCACATCATCAACATAAACATGAGTTAAATAAGTGAAATAGGAAACAAAAGATTGATTAGCTAAACCATAGTATTCTAGAGCCTCATGATATGAAAAATAAGCATCTTCAAATAGATGGCTTGCTATTTGGAATTTTGTTGCAAAGATATTTCCAGTAGATGGATTTACTAGTGCATATAATCCTCTTTTTATTTGTCTTATCTCTCCACGCTTTGAGGCGCGATCCACAAAAGCATAAAAGGCTGATACATTTGGATAAAATTCCTTTATGTCTTCATATTTAAAGATTATTGGAAGAGTTTTCATACCATAATTTAAGCACAACTAAACACATATGTAAAGTTTTACTTGTAAGTTGGTATATTTTTATATTTGGCCGAAAATTAGGAATTTTTTAAGCAAAACAGCTCAATAGTTCCCTCATTCTTATAGGTTATGCCTATAAAAGGAGTTCCTTATAGAGCCTAAAAACAATAAGAGTACACGGTACAGGTTGGATATTCATAACTACTGCCACGGTGATTATCAACATCGATATCACTTACATTAGTAACCTTTTCATATAAGCCTGAGTAATATGCGACAGATGAAGCATCAGCTTCTTTAAATGATTTTTTGTTGTTAAGAATGATTGATGTCATACCTATTCCAAGTGCGGCACTCATTAAGGATATGATTAGAGTGTTATGAATCTTTTTCATAGGTAGCACCTTCTTGCCTCAATTTTCCAAAAATTAAAATGTATCCATATATCTTTGTATATTTATAAAAGTATCTCTTATTTCTAAGATACATATATTAAGATAATAGATGAGGAACCATTATTATGTCTGGAAAAAATATATATTTTGCTAGCCCAATGTTTATGCAAGCAGAGAAAGAATATAATCTTAAAATCGTCCATATCTTAGAAGAATATGGATATCATGTCTTCTTACCTCAAAGAGATGGAATAGAAGGCGCTAAACTAATTGGTAAAAGCGAACAAGAACTTGTTGATATCATCTTCCCATTAGATATTAAAGAAGTTAATAAGTGTGATATCTTCTTTATGAATATCGACGGAAGGGTTCCTGATGAAGGAGCGTGTATCGAACTCGGGATGGCGTATATCCAAGGTAAACGTTGTTATGGGTTTAAAACAGACACCCGTTCCTTAGAACATAGTCTAGACCTTAATCCAATGATTACAGGTTGTATGATCAAGATATTTAAAAACTTTGATGGTGATGAACTAATCAAAGAAATTAGAGAATATCTTAATCATCACGAATTATAAATATTGTTATGTATAAATCACTCATATTTCCAATTAAGTAATGAAGGAAACAATGCGATATTAAATGACTTCTCCGCGGCGGTTGATGGACCTTTGGTGGAGAACACTTATACACAAATACAGTTGTTGTAGAAGGCTATGTAGTTGGATTAAAACTTGATATCAATAGTCTGTAAGCGTAAATAAATACCATTCTTCATAGAATATGCCGATTTTGCGATGATTTTCGCATAAGGAGGCATATTTTTATGACCAAAGAAGAAAAAGAAGTTTTATATCAGCATTATCTTGAAAGTGGATTATCACCCAAAG
>JAFSNY010000062.1 GCA_017447305.1 Bacilli bacterium
CTTTGGGTGATAATCCACTTTCAAGATAATGCTGATATAAAACTTCTTTTTCTTCTTTGGTCATAAAAATATGCCTCCTTATGCGAAAATCATCGCAAAATCGGCATATTCTATGAAGAATGGTATTTATTTACGCTTACAAATAAAAGAAGGATTTCTCCTTCTCTTATTAAACTATTTCAAAGAACGTATCTGGATGATCTTTATTAAATATTTCGTTACATGTCATCACTGTGACAAGATTTTCTGTATCAGATAAATTGATGATGTTATGGGCCCATCCTGGAATCATATAGACCGCTTCAGTTTTATCTCCTGATACTTCAAATTCAACAAACTCACCAGTATTAATATTTCTTTCTTGAATTAATCCATGTCCAGAAACAACGATGAATTGTTCCCATTTGGAGTTGTGCCAGTGATTACCTTTGGTAAGTCCTGGTTTTGTGATATTGATTGATATTTGACCGCAGTCTAATGTGCGGACCAATTCAGTGAAACTACCACGATCATCAATATTCATCTTTAATGCATATTTAAACTTTTCTTTTGGAAGATAAGATAAATATAGCGAGAATAGTTTTTTAGCAAAGCTACCATTTGGCATCTTTGGCATTAATAATGTAGTAGGCTGAGATTTAAATTCTAAGAGGAGGTCCACTATTTCACCGAGGGTGACCTTATGAGTGATAGGGACACAGCAATATCTTCCGTCCTCTTTGAGGATGGTTTCAACTTCATTAAACTCACAGTGTTTTTCTTTTCCTTCAAGAAGATCGAACATTCCTTCCACTAGATCATCGATATAAAGAAGTTCTAATTCTGTACTTCTGTCATTAACAATGAATTCTTCATCGTTTGCAACAGCCCAGCAGAATGTCGAAACTGCGGAATTATATTTTGGTCTTGAATGACCCATTAAATTAGGGAAACGATAAATATAAACTTTAACATTATTTTCTTTTCCATATTCAAAGAATAATTCTTCTCCTGCTAGTTTGCTTTTTCCGTATTCACTTGTTCCAAATCTTCCACTTAATGTTGCTTGGATTGAGGAAGAAAGCATAATCGGGGATTTATTATGATGTTTCTTAAGTGTTTCTAATAAGGTTGAGGCAAAACCAAAATTACCTTTCATGAAGTCTTCTTGGTTTACTGGTCTATTAACACCTGCGAGATTAAAAACAAAATGACATTTAGAGCAATATTCATCTAACTTATCTTCGTCCCCTAAATCATATTCATATATCTCATCGATATGAATATTAGGTCTTGTCTTGTTTTTACCATCTCTAATGTTTTTAAGATTATTCACTAGAGCGGTGCCAACCATTCCTTTTGCACCTGTCACTAATATATTCATATTATTTATCTTTTCTCCACACCATGCGATTGACAATGTTGGTGTAACTTTGAATGATTCTAACGACTTTCATTGAGACGTTTAAATCAGTGTAATCAGGACATGGTTTTCCTAAGACATTATTACGTTTCATCTCTATTGCCATATCGGTTGCCTGAAGCAATTCTTTTTCTGTAATTCCAGCGATGATAAAGTCTCCAGATTCGATAGCTTCCGGTCTTTCAGTTGATGTTCTAATGCAGATAGCGGCGATAGGATGTCCAATTGATAGATAGAAGGATGATTCCTCTGGAAGAGTTCCACTATCGGAGACAATCGCTAAAGCGTTCATTTGGAGATTGTTATAGTCATTAAATCCTAATGGTTCATTAACTCTCACTCTTGGATCAAGTTTGAAGCCTGTTTCTTCTAATTTCTTTTTGCTACGTGGGTGGCAACTATAGAGAATTGGCATATCATATTTCTTTGCAAGAGCGTTAATTGCATTGAAGAGATTATTGAAGTTCTTTTTACTATCGAGGTTTTCTTCTCTATGCGCGCTTAAAAGGATATAGTTATCTTTCTTTAATCCTAATCTTTTTAAGACATCACTGTTCTTAATTTTATCAAGATTCATGGTGAGGACTTCCGCCATCGGAGAACCAGTAACATAGGTTCTTTCTTTTGGCATTCCGCATTCGATTAAATATCTTCTAGCAGCTTCACTATAAGGGAGATTAACATCAGCGATAATATCAACAATTCTTCTATTTGTTTCTTCTGGTAAGCATTCATCTTTACATCTATTACCTGCTTCCATATGGAAGAGAGGGATGTGAAGTCTTTTCGCGTTAATCGCGGCTAGACATGAATTAGTATCACCAAGCACTAAGACTGCATCAGGTTTAAGTTCCACCATTAGGTCATATGTTTGACTAATGATATTTCCACATGTTTCACCGAGGTTTTTACCAGCGACATGGAGAAGGATATCTGGTCCACCTAAATCAAAATCTTCCCAGAACACGGTTGATAAGTTCTTATCATAATTTTGATTGGTGTAGCAAATAAGAGTGTCTAAATACTCTCTACTTCTTTTCATCACCGCGGCAAGTCTAATGATTTCTGGTCTTGTTCCGCAGATGATGAGGAGTTTTGTTTTTCCGTTATTTTTAAATGGCATAGTATATTCCTCCATGCTTTTTATTCGTGTTGTCTTACTGGTCCACCAAAGAGTTCTAACTTCTTTAATAATTTTTTCATACCTTCGACATCAAGTCTACCAGTATTATGAGAGGTATAACTCTCTCCAAGGTTTAGTTTCTTATTTCCTTTAGAGAAATACTTATCATAGTTAAGATCACGGTTATCCGCTTTAATGCAGAAGAAGTTGCCCATATCAATGGACTTAATCATTTCTTCTTGTGTCACTAATGTTTCATAGAGTTTTTCACCATGTCTAGTTCCAATATAGGAGATACCAGTTTTACTACCAGTGAGACTGATAACTGCTTTCGCTAGTGTTTCAATGGTCGCGGCTGGAGCTTTTTGGACAAATAAGTCGCCTTGTTCTCCATGTTCAAAGGCATAAAGAACTAAATCAACCGCATCATCAAGAGTCATCATAAATCTAGTCATATCTGGATTGGTGATAGTAATTGGTTTTCCATCATGGATTTGATTTAAGAAGAGAGGGATAACACTTCCACGAGACGCCATAACATTTCCATATCTTGTTAAACAGAGAACTGTATCGGTTGGTAATAATTGTCTACTTCTTGCGATAACATTCTTTTCCATTAAGGCTTTAGAGATTCCCATCGCGTTAATTGGATAGGCGGCTTTATCGGTTGATAAGAAAATAGCTTTCTTAACTCCATTTCTTACACACGCTGTAATAACATTATCACTACCAATAACGTTGGTGCGGACTGCTTCCATTGGATAGAATTCACAAGATGGGACTTGCTTAAGTGCTGCAGCGGAGAAGACATAGTCTACACCTTTAAAAGCATCAACGATGCTATCAAGGTTGCGGACATCACCAATGTAGAATTTTAACTTATCGTTGTTATACGCTTTACGCATATCATCTTGTTTCTTTTCATCACGAGAGAGAATTCTAATTTCTTTAATTCCAGTATTAAGGAATCTATCTACTACTGCGTGACCAAAGGATCCTGTTCCACCGGTGATAAGTAATACTTTACCTTCTAAGATAGAAGTATCTTTCGCCATATGTTCCATCAATCTTTCTTTCATTCTTTCAAGTTTTAATTGATCAGCGTTAATTTCATCATTTTCATAATTAACATAAGTTCTGAGAGGAACTCCAACTACATCTGAAGCTTCCTTTTGAGTGAGTTTGCATTTTTTGCGTAATTCTTTTAGTGTCATATTTACACCTCTTTCCTCTTATATTATATATATTAATAAGGATATATAAAGAAAAAAATGCAAAAAATGCATTTCTTCCTTATTTTATATGCAATATTTTGATTAATAATATAAGTCTTTAATAATTAAAACTGTATGAGATAATCCTTCTTCAACAGTAAAGGTATCTTTATATCCAATAGATCTAATCTTGTCATTATTAAGAGTAGCGTTATCCATAGGATTGAATCTATTTTTTTCTTCTTCTGTCGCTTCTTTAATGGATAGTTTAACTCCTCCTACTTTTGCGAGGATTTCAGACATTCTTTTGATTGTTGTTTTCTCATCATGACCAATGTTATACGACTCTCCACTTTTTCCATATAAAAGAGCA